>NZ_JBLYYB010000230.1:0-6929 GCF_048549895.1 Hydrogenophaga sp. | reverse complement strand
GCTTTGGCGCGCGCGAGGCCCTGGTGGTGCCGCACCAGGGTGTGAGATGGACCTGGCGCGAGCTGCTGCAGCGCACCGACGCGCTGGCCGCCGGCCTGCTGGCGCTGGGCCTGCAACCCGGTGACCGCGTGGGCATCTGGGCACCCAATTGCGCCGAGTGGACGCTGATGCAGTTCGCCACCGCGCGCGCCGGGCTGATTCTGGTCAACATCAACCCCGCCTACCGCGCCAGCGAACTCGCTTACGCGCTCAACAAGGTGGCCTGCACCGCGCTGGTGATGGCGCCCGCGCTCAAGACCAGCAACTACATCGACATCTTGCGCAGTCTTGCGCCCGAGCTCGACGGCAGTTCGCCCGGCGAGCTGGTGGCCGAGCAGTTGCCACACCTGCGCTGGGTGCTGCGCCTGGGCGAGGAGCACACGCCGGGCATGCTCAACTTCAACGAGGTGCCGGTGCGGGCCGCACCGGAACACGTGAGCCGGCTGGCCAGCATCGGCCCCACGCTGGCCTGCACCGATCCGATCAACATCCAGTTCACCTCGGGCACCACCGGCCACCCCAAAGGCGCCACGCTGACCCACCGCAACATCCTCAACAACGGCTTCTTCGTGGGCGAGGCGATCCGCCTCTCGCCTGAAGACCGGCTGTGCATTCCCGTGCCGCTGTACCACTGCTTCGGCATGGTCATGGGCAACCTGGCCTGCCTCACCCACGGCTGCACCATGGTGTATCCGTCCGAAGCGTTTGATCCAGGGGCGGTGCTGCAGGCGGTGCAGGCCGAGCGCTGCACCTCGCTCTACGGTGTGCCCACGATGTTCATCGCGGTGCTCGACCACCCGCAGTTCGCCGCCACCGACCTGCGCAGCCTGCGCACCGGCATCATGGCCGGCTCGCCGTGCCCCATTGAAGTGATGAAGCGCGTGGCCTCCAGCATGAACATGCGCGAGGTGACCATCGCCTACGGCATGACCGAGACCTCGCCGGTGTCCACCCAGAGCGCGGTGGACGACCCGCTGGAGCGCCGCGTGTCCACCGTGGGGCGGGTGCAGCCCCACCTGGAAGTTCAGATCGTGGACACCGACGGCCGGTGCCTGGCGCGTGGCGTGGTGGGTGAGCTCTGCACGCGCGGCTACTCGGTGATGCAGGGCTACTGGGCCGACCGCGACAAGACGCAGGAGGCCATCGACGCCGATGGCTGGATGCACACCGGCGACCTCGCCACCATGGACGAAGAAGGCTATGTGAACATCGTCGGGCGATTGAAGGACATGGTGATCCGGGGCGGCGAGAACGTGTACCCGCGCGAGATCGAAGAGTTCTATTACCGCCACCCCAAGGTGCAGGATGTGCAGGTGGTCGGCGTGCCCGATGTGCGCTATGGCGAGGTGCTGTGCGCCTGCGTGGTGCTCAAGGCCGGGCAGAGCGCCACCGCTGAGGAGCTGCAGGCCTTTGCGCAGGGGCAGATCGCGCACTACAAGGTGCCGCGCTATGTCGAGTTCGTCGACGCGTTCCCCATGACCATCACCGGCAAGATCCAGAAATTCGTGCTGCGCAAGGCGATGGTGGAGAAGCTCGGGCTGCTGGAGATCGCCACCGCCTGAGCCGCAGGGCACACGACTTGTGTGATGCATTACCCAAAGCCTCCCTCAGGCGGGGGGAACGCAGGCGATGTGGGTTACCTTGTGCAACAAACACAAGCCTGCGAGTGCCCCATGACCCTGAACCCTGCTGTTTCGACGAACCGCCCGGCACCGCGCCGATGATCCGGCTGGCCCAGACCGAGCGCGGTGAGTTCCCGGTCCGCGTGGTGGCGGGGCGCATCCTCTCGGTGGCGCCGCACCCCACGCCCGCCGCAGCACAAGCCGACGGGCCGGCCGGTCTGGACTGCACGCGGGTCGTCATGGAACACGATCACCGGGTCAGGGAACTGACGCTGGTGCACCTGGTGCCGCTGGACATCCTGCCCCACCGCACCCTGACCATCCTCACCGGTTGTGAGGTCGAGCGCGAGTGGCCGCTCTACATCTACAGCCCCAACGACAAAAACCACCGGCGCTTCGACGAGCACATCGGGTGGTTTCTCGGCAGCCAGGGCGCCGGGCCGCTCAGCGAGGCCGACCAGCGCCTGGTGTGGTCGGGCATCCTGCTGCAGGTCTTGCCTAGCGGAACACGCTGACCGCTTCGACCAGACGCCTGGTTTGCTGCTGCAGGCTGGCCGAGGCCGCTGCACCCTGCTCGACCAGGGCCGAGTTCTGCTGCGTCACCTGATCGAGGTGGCCCACCGCCTGGCTCACCTGCTGGATGCCGCCACTTTGTTCGATGGTGGCCGCGCTGATCTCGCTGATGAGGTCGGACACACGGCTGACCTGCTGGACGATGTCGTCCATGGTCTTGCCGGCATCGTTCACCAGGCGCGAGCCGGCTTCCACCTTGTCCACGCTGGCACCGATCAGGCCCTTGATTTCCTTGGCGGCTGAGGCACTGCGCTGGGCCAGGTTGCGCACCTCGCCGGCCACCACCGCAAAACCACGGCCCTGTTCGCCGGCGCGGGCGGCTTCCACCGCTGCGTTGAGTGCGAGGATGTTGGTCTGGAACGCGATGCCGTCGATCACGCCGATGATGTCGGCGATCTTGCGCGAGCTCTCGCTGATGTCGGTCATGGTGGTGACCACCTGCGCCACCGCCTGGCCACCGCGCGAGGCGGCTTCGCTGGCCGTGCCCGAGAGCTGGTTGGCCTGGCGCGAGGTGTCGGCGTTCTGCCGCACCGTGGCCGTCATCTGTTCCATCGAGGCGGCGGTTTCCTGCAGGCTGGAGGCGGCCTGCTCGGTGCGCTGGCTCAGGTCGTTGTTGCCCTGGGCGATCTCGCTCACGGCGGTCTGCACCGTCAGCACCTGGGCGCTCACGTCGTCGATCAGCCAGCGGAACATCAGGCCGAGCTGGCTGATGCTGCGCAGCGTCATGCCGATCTCGTCCACCCGGTCCATGTGCGCAGCTTTCTGGCTTTCGCCGCTGGCCACACGCAGGGCCTGGGCGCGCAGTGCTTCCAGCGGACCGGCGATCTGGCTTTCGAGAAACCAGGTGGCCAGCCCCACGCCGACGGTGGACAGTGCAGCGAACTCCGCCCACTGCACGCCGCCCAGACCGAGTGCCCATGAGCCACCCAGCATCGCACCCAGCAGGCCAATGAGCGGAAGACGGATGCGCGTGCGCACCCGCATGGTCTTGAACATCGAGGTGAAACCCGTGAGGCCGGTGCGCAGCAGCAGACCTTTGTGCAGCTTGATGTTGCCGGCGCGGCCTTCGCGCATGTCGGCGTACAGGCGTTCGGCGCCGGCAATCTCTTCCTTGCTGGCCTTGGTGCGCACCGACATGTAGCCCTGGTGCTGGCCGTTGCGGATCACCGGGGTGGCGTTGGCACGCACCCAGTAGTGGTCGCCGTTCTTGCGGCGGTTCTTCACCAGCGCGGTCCACGGCTCACCGCCCTTGAGCGTGGCCCACATGTCGGCAAAGGCCTCCTTGGGCATGTCGGGGTGGCGCACCAGGTTGTGCGGCTGGTTCTGAATCTCTTCCAGCGTGAACCCGCTCACGTCTACAAAAGCCGCGTTGGCGTAGGTGATGCGGCTCTGCGTGTCGGTGGTCGACATCAGCGTTGCGTTGTCCGGGAATTCGTACTCGCGCTGGGTGACGGGGGTGTTCAGTCGCATGGGAGCTCCATATCGTTGGGGTTGTCACCCTGTATCGACCTGTACCCATGCGGCTTGTGTGGGGAAAGCTGGACACCCGCTCGCATCCGGGACGAAAAAAAGGGGCCTTTCGGCCCCCTTTTCGGTGGATTGACCGGATCACGCCAGGTCGAAGCGGTCCAGGTTCATGACCTTGTTCCAGGCCGCCACGAAGTCGCGCACGAACTTCTGCTGCGCATCGGCGCTGGCATACACCTCGGCCAGGGCGCGCAACTGCGAGTTGGAGCCGAAGACCAGGTCCACCACGGTGGCCGTGCCCTTGACCTGGCCGGTGGCGCGATCACGGCCTTCCAGCACGCCCACGGCACTGGCCGACTTTTGCCAGGTGGTGCCCATGTCGAGCAGGTGGACAAAGAAGTCGTTCGTCAGCGTCTCGGGCCGCTGGGTGAAGACACCGTGGGCGGTTTGTCCCACGTTGGCGTTCAGCGCGCGCAGGCCGCCGACCAGCACGGTCATCTCGGGTGCGGTCAGGGTCAGCAGGTTGGCCTTGTCGAGCAGGCGCTCGGCGGCCGACGACTCCAAACCCTTGCTCGCGTAGTTGCGGAAACCATCCACCACCGGTTCCAGCGGCGCGAACGAATCCACGTCGGTCTGGGCCTGCGTGGCGTCGGTGCGGCCGGGCGCGAAGGGCACGGTCACGTTGTGGCCCGCTTTCTTCGCAGCAGCCTCCACCGCAGCGCAGCCGCCCAGCACGATCAGGTCGGCCAGCGAGATCTTCTTGCCACCGGCTTGCGCGGCATTGAAATCCTTTTGCACCGCTTCCAGCTTGGCCAGCACCTTGGCCAGCTCGGCCGGCTGGTTGACGGCCCAGTCTTTCTGCGGCGCCAGGCGGATGCGCGCGCCATTGGCACCGCCGCGCTTGTCGGAGCCGCGGAAGGTGGAGGCCGAGGCCCAGGCGGTGGAGACCAGTTGCGAGATGGACAGGCCTGAGGCCAGCAGCTTGGCCTTGAGTGCGGCCACATCCTGCTCGTTGACCAGCGGGTGGTCCACAGCGGGCACCGGGTCTTGCCAGATCAGCTCTTCCTTGGGCACCAGCGGGCCGAGGTAGCGGGCGCGTGGGCCCATGTCGCGGTGGGTGAGCTTGAACCAGGCGCGGGCGAACGCGTCGGCGAACTCCTTCGGGTCGGCCATGAAGCGGCGCGAGATCTTCTCGTAGGCCGGGTCCATGCGCATGGCCATGTCGGCCGTGGTCATCATCGGGGCGTGGCGGCGGGTCGGGTCGTGTGCGTCGGGCACGGCGGTCTTGGCCGCAGGGTCCTTGGGCGTCCACTGCTGGGCGCCGGCGGGGCTCTTGGTGAGTTCCCACTCGTGACCGAAGAGCGTTTCGAAGTAGCTGTTGTCCCAGGTGGTGGGGGTGGGCGTCCACGCGCCTTCGATGCCGCTGGTGATGGTGTGCACGCCCTTGCCGCTGCCGAAGGTGTTCTTCCAGCCCAGGCCTTGTTCCTCAAGACCGGCACCTTCGGGCTCGGCGCCCACGTACTTGCCCGGATCGGCCGCGCCGTGCGCCTTGCCGAAGGTGTGGCCGCCGGCGGTGAGCGCCACGGTTTCTTCGTCGTCCATCGCCATGCGGGCGAAGGTTTCCCGGATGTCGCGTGCCGAGCCCAGCGGGTCCGGCTTGCCGTTGGGGCCTTCCGGGTTCACATAGATCAGACCCATCTGCACGGCGCCCAGCGGGTTCTCCAGCTCGCGGTCGCCGGTGTAGCGCTTGTCGCCCAGCCACTCGGCCTCGGGACCCCAATACACCTCTTCGGGTTCCCACACGTCGGGTCGGCCACCGGCAAAACCGAAGGTCTTGAAGCCCATCGAATCGAGGGCCACGTTGCCCGCCAGAACCATCAGGTCGGCCCACGAGAGCTTGCTGCCGTACTTCTGCTTGATCGGCCACAGCAGGCGGCGCGCCTTGTCCAGGTTGCCGTTGTCAGGCCAGCTGTTGAGCGGGGCAAACCGCTGCATGCCGGCGCCCGCACCACCACGGCCATCGGCGATGCGGTAGGTGCCTGCGCTGTGCCAGGCCATGCGGATGAAGAAAGGGCCGTAGTGACCGTAGTCGGCAGGCCACCAGTCTTGCGAGTCGGTCATCAGGGCATGCAGGTCCTTGATGACGGCATCAAGGTCAAGACTCTTGAAGGCTTCGGCGTAGTCAAACGCCTCGTCCATCGGATCGGTCAGGGGGGAATTCTGGTTGAGCAGCTTCACATTGAGCTGGTTGGGCCACCAGCTGGCGTTGGTCGCCGTGCCGGCGATGGCGTTCCTGGGAGCGCCGCCAGAGAAGGGGCATTTGGCTTCGGACATGGTTATCTCCTTTGTTGGGCGAAGGGTGAAAAGGCACTGTAGTGTTTGAGCCTTTGTGGATCAACGCAATTTTGGCAATGAAAGCCATAGGCGGCTGGTGCGCGCTCAGGCCATGGATGAATCACGGTGGGGACGCTTGGGCGCGCAGGCAAGCTTGACCGGCGGCGGTCAGGCGGTAGCGCTGAAGGCGGCTGTTGGGTTTGGCTGGAATGGTCATCGCCATGAGACCGAGCGCCACAGCGGCTTGCTGGTAGTGCACACGAAAGTGTTTTTCGTCTTTCAGGCCAAGGGCTGCCATGAGTTCGGTGCGACTCATCTCGCCGTTCAATGCCGCCAGCAAGCGCAAAATTTCGGGGGTGACTTCGGGGGTGACTTCGGGGGTGACTTGCGGGGTTGCCACCCGCCACACCACCGCTCGAAACTGGTTCGCCTCGCGTTCGTCCAGCAAGTCGATCTTGGGCCAGGCGACCAGCGCTCGAGGCACGCCGGTGCCCAGGCCGCGGTACGGCAGGATGTGCGCCGCGTGCTCGGCCAGCACCCGGTTGCGCCGGTTGGAAACGCCGGTGCGTATCTGCTCCGGCGTCAGGTTGTCAGGCAAATGGCCGGGACTGATGATTTCCACCCGGTCGGTGAACACAAACAAACGGACGGTGGCACTGACCAAAAAATCCCGATGCACCAGCGCGTTCACCAGCAGTTCCACAAAGGCCTCTTCCGGTATCTCCAGTTGCCCCAACGTGTTGAAACCTCGACCCGCCTGCACGTGGTGCAAGCTGCGTTTGATGAAGGCCATGCCGCGCTGAAACTGCTCTTCCAGCGTGCCGTCAATGTTCTCGCTGTCCAGGTAGCGCGTGTCGCCCAGGTAGGTGCCCGGGAACCACACCGCGCCGATCT
>NZ_JBLYYB010000229.1:0-6458 GCF_048549895.1 Hydrogenophaga sp. | reverse complement strand
CGAGACCGTGGCCTGGGCGCGCAACGGCTGGTTTGGCCACGACGTGCGCGACTTCGCGCGCCGCGTGCAGTGCCCCACGCTGGTGATCCACGCCGACCAGGACCAGCGCGTTCCCTACGCCAAGGGCCAGGCGATCCACGAGCTGGTGCCCGGCGCATCCATGATCACGGTGGGCGCGGGTGGGCATGTGCAGCCCGCGCGCGATCCGGTGATGTTCAACCGCGCGGTGCGCGACTTCGTGGGCACCGCTCCCCGGCACACCACCTGGACGCGCGCCATGGCACGACCGCGCCGCGCGTTGTTCATCTGCAGCCCCATCGGTCTGGGCCACGCGCAACGCGACCTGGCCATCGCGCGCGAGCTGCGCAAGCTGCAGCCCGATCTGGCGATCGACTGGTTCACCACCGACCCGGCCGCGCGCTACCTGGAGCGCGAGGGCGAGCGTGTGCACCCGATCTGCAAGCGCCTGGCCAACGAGAGCCGCCACTTCGAACAGGAGGCCGGTGAACACGACCTCTCGGCGTTCTTCGCCCTGCGCACCATGGACGAAATCATGGCGCGCAACTTCATGACCTTCGTCGACCTGATGGAGGCCGAGCACTATGACGTGGTGATCGGCGACGAGGCCTGGGACGTGGACCACCAGTACCACGAGAACCCCGAGCTCAAGCGCCAGCCCTTCGTCTTCCTGACCGACTTCGTGGGTTGCCTGCCGACCCAGGCGGGCAACGAGCGCGAGGCTTTTCTGTGCGCCGACCGCAACGCCGACGACATCAAACACGTGGCGCGGTACCCGCACATCCGCGACGCGGCCATCTTCGTGGGCAACAGCGAGGACGTGACCGAGCAGCCCTTCGGCCCGGGCCTGCCCGGCATCCGCGAATGGACCGACCGCAACTTCTGCTACTGCGGCTACGCCTTGCCGTTCGACCCGGCCACGCTGGCCGACGCCGAGCGGCTGCGGGCCCTGCACGGCTACCGCAGCGACGAACGCATCGTGATCGCCACCGTGGGGGGCACCGGGGTGGGGCGCCACCTGCTGCACCGCATCACCGAGGCGTTTCCGCGCATGAAGCAGCAGGAACCGGGGCTGCGCCTGATCGTGGTGGCTGGCCCGCGCATGGCCGCCGATGAGTTGCCGCGCCTGGACGGGCTGGAGGTGAAGTCGTACGTGCACAACCTGTACGAACACCTGGCGTGCTGCGACCTGGCGCTGGTGCAGGGCGGCCTGTCGACCACCATGGAGCTCGTGGCCACGCGCCGACCGTTCCTGAGCTTCCCGCTGCAAAACCACTTCGAGCAGTGCGTGCATGTGCGCCGCCGGCTCTTCAACTACGAGGCCGACCGCTCGCTGGACTACCGCGACCTCTCGCCCGAGCGCCTGGCCGAGCAGGCCCTGGCCGCCATGCACCAGCCGGTGCGCTACCGGCCGGTGGAGACCGATGGCGCGATGCGCGCTGCAGTGCGCATTGCCCAGGCGCTGGAGAACCGGCACTGGGCGGGCTGAGCGTCCCTATCATCGGTGGCATGAAGCCACGCCCCACCGACAGCGCCGATGTTTTGGTGCTGCAACACCTGTTCGAAGACGGCCCGGGTTTTCTGGGCCATTGGCTGGAGGCGCAGGGCATCCCCTGGCACCTGCGTTGCGCCGAGGCCGGCGAGGCTTACCCCGCCTCCGTGCGCGGCTACCGGGGCCTGGCCGTGCTGGGCGGCGCCTGGAGCGCGAACGACGAGCGCCCCACGCTGCGACAGGCCGAGGCGCTGATCATCGAGGCCGATGCGCTGGGCATCCCGGTGATTGGCCACTGCCTGGGCGGCCAGCTCATGGCGCGCGCGTTCGGCGGGCGGGTGGAGCCCCTGCAGCAACCCGAGGTGGGCTGGTGGCCCATCAACCGGGTCGACAGCCCCGCCGCGCGCGAGTGGCTGGGCGATGCCGAACAAACCACGGTCTACCAGTGGCACCAGGACAGCTTCACCCAGCTGCCACCCGGCGCCGAGCTGCTGGCCTCAAGCGCCACGTGCGCGCACCAGGCGTTTGCCTTGCGGCAGCACCTGGCCATGCAGTTCCACATCGAGATCACGCCGACCAAGATCCGGGACTGGATGGAGAAGCCCGGCCATGCGTACCCGGTGAACGTGCTGCTCCATCGCGACAGCGTGCAGGACCCGGCCTCGATGCATGCCGCCACGCTCAAGCACCAAGCTGCCAGCGAGGCCATGGCCGACCGCATCTACCGGGTGTGGCGCTCGCGCTTCTAAACCGTGTCTTGCGGCGGCACGGTGAGTTCGTGCGCGCCCATCCAATAGCAGAGCAATGGCGCGGGGATGCGCATGATCTGCGTCGTGGCCTGTGTTTTCGAAGGCACTGACGGCAAGACGCCAAAGTCGTCCAGCGACTTGGTGACCACGTAGCCGCGCGCGAGCTTCTTTTGCTCGCACAACTCCAGCAGGCCTTTGAGTTCGCGCGCCCCGGTGTGCTGGGCGCGGTACTTCACTTCAAATGGAATGATCTGGCCGGCGACCTCGGCCACCAGATCAACCTCGCGGTCTTTTTTGCCGCGCCAGTAGGTGAAGCGCACGTTCTGTGGGTAGTAGCGTGCAAACAGGTGCTTGAACACGGCGGTCTCTGTGGCCACGCCCAGAGCGGCGGGGTCGTCCAGCAGGGTTTTGCCTTTGAGCATCACGGCGGGCGCGATGGCCGCGTCGGCCAGGTACACCTTGAAGCGGGCACGCAGCACGTCTTTGCCGTAGCCAAACGGCGGCAGGCGGTAGATGAGGTGGGTGGCTTCGAGCAGCTCGATGAAGTTTTGAGCGGTGGGGCGCTTCACCTCCAGGTTGGCACACAGGTCGCCCATGTCGAGCAGGCCGCCGTCGTGCATGCACAGGTAGAGAAAGGTGTGCTCCAGATCGAGCACGCGGCGCACGCCGAACAGCGCGGTCATGTCGCGCTTCAAGACCTTGTCGATGATGTCTTCGCGCAGCAGGCGCTGGGCCTGGGTGATGCTCTCGACCTGCGCGGTTTGCGGAAAACCACCCCGGACCAGGTATTCGTGAAAGTGCCCCACGTAGGGTGCGGCGGCTTCGCTGGTGCGGTAGAAGTCGGCAGCGCTCCAGTCGAACAGATCGCGCAGTGACTTGATCGGCGGCAGGGCGGGCAACTGCAGGTTCTTGATCTGCAGGTACTCGTAAAACGAGAGCGTGGTGAGGCGGATGGTGTGCCAGCGGCCCACGCCCGACTCCTGGCCTGCTTCCACCAGCGGCATGGCCGAGCCGGTGAAGGCGAGGCGCCGGTCCTTTCGGAAATCGACCTGGTGTTTGACCCAGGTGCCCCAGTCCCGGATGAACTGGGCTTCGTCCAGAAACAGGTATTCAAGCCCGTCGGCTTTGGGCTCGCGCGCGCGCCAGGCGTCCAGCACCGCGTCGATGCCCGCCAGCTTCAGCAAGGGGTGGTCAAAGGTGGCGTACAGGATGTTGGCGGCGGGCACGCCCGCCTTGAGCAGGGCATCGGCCGCCTGCAACATCAAGGTGGTCTTGCCGATCTGCCGCGCACCCGAGAGCAGCACCGCGCGTGGCGCTGGCGGGTTGCTCATCCAGGCGTGCAGCTCGCGGTAAGCCGCGCGGCGCCAGCCCGGCAGATCCGCAATGGCCTCGTCGCGCCACCAGGGATTGAACTGCGACAGGACCGCGATGAGTTCGTCTTGGGACACCTTCATGCACTGAATCCTACCAAAAACAGGATATCAATGCATTTATGGTTTAACTAAATCACAAATTTAGTGCAAAAACTGCAAATTAGAGGCGAATTTCGCGAGCTTGCCCCAGCGCACTCAGTCCGTCACACCCGGCAGGTCCAGGCCCTCTTTCGGGATCGGCCGGGGCCGGCCTTCCATGTCGATCGCCACGTAGGTCAGGCTGGCTTCGGTCACTTTCACGTACTGGCCCTGGGCCGAGAAACGTTCGGCGAACACCTCCACCTGCACCGTGATGGACGTGTTGCCCACGCGGGTGACGTGGGCGAAGAAGCTCAGGATGTCGCCCACGCGCACCGGCTGCTTGAAGATGAACTGGTTCACCGCCACCGTGGCCATGCGTCCGCGCACGTAGCGCGCCGGCAGCACGGCACCGGCCAGGTCAACCTGGGCCATGACCCAGCCGCCGAAGATGTCGCCGTTGGCGTTGCAGTCCGCGGGCATGGGAATGACCTTCAGCACCAGTTCCCGGTCGTGCGGCAGGGTGGTTTCGGGATTCGGGCTTGTTTTGCTTGTCATGGTCACAATCTCCAGTTGCTCACGATTCTCACGCATGCGCCCAGACAACCCTTCCCAAGCCACCGTTGCCCTGCCCGCCGCCCCCGGCGCCGCGGGCAGCCCAACCGTCCAGCGATCCGACTGGGTCACGCTCAAACGCTTGTTGCCCTACCTGTGGCAATACAAGGTGCGCGTGGTGCTGGCGCTGGCTTTCATGGTGGCGGCCAAGATGGCCAACGTGAGCGTCCCGCTGCTGCTGAAACAGCTGGTGGATGCCATGAGCATCAAGCCCGGCAGCGTGGAAGCCCTGCTGGTGGTGCCGCTGGGTTTGCTGCTGGCCTACGGCGGCCTGCGCCTGTGCACCAGCCTCTTCACCGAACTGCGCGAGCTGGTGTTTGCCAAGGCCACCGAGGGCGCCACGCGCAGCATCGCGCTTCAGGTGTTTGGCCACCTGCATGCGCTGAGCCTGCGCTTCCATCTGGAGCGCCAGACCGGTGGCATGACGCGCGACATCGAGCGCGGCACGCGCGGCGTGCAGTCGCTCATCTCGTACTCGCTCTACAGCATCATCCCCACACTCATTGAAGTGGCCATGGTGCTCACCCTGCTGGGCACCCAGTTCGACATGGGTTATGTGTGGATCACGCTGGTGGCGCTGGTGCTCTACATCACCTTCACCGTGGTCGTGACCGAGTGGCGCACCAAGTTCCGCCGCGAGATGAACGAGCTGGAGTCCACCAGCCAGACGCGCGCCATCGACTCGCTGCTGAACTACGAGACGGTGAAGTACTTCAACAACGAAGCGTTTGAAGGCCGCCGCTACGACGAAGCGCT
Organism: Hydrogenophaga sp.; assembly: GCF_048549895.1. GTDB lineage: Bacteria > Pseudomonadota > Gammaproteobacteria > Burkholderiales > Burkholderiaceae_C > Hydrogenophaga. The sequence continues at coordinate 1,377 of NZ_JBLYYB010000229.1, read as the reverse complement.
GGAGAAGCTGCGCCGCGCGCGCATCAAGAGCCAGACCACGCTGTCCATGCTCAACGCGGGGCAGCAACTGGTGATTGCGGTGGCGCTGGTGCTCATGCTCTACCGCGCCACGCAAGGCGTGGTGAGCGGGGAGATGACGCTGGGCGACCTGGTGATGGTCAACGCCTTCATGATCCAGCTCTACATTCCGCTGGGTTTCCTGGGTGTGCTCTACCGCGAGATCAAGCAGAGCCTGACCGACCTGGACAAGATGTTCGTGCTGCTGGAGAAGGAGCGCGAAATCGCCGACCAGCCGGGTGCCCGGCCGCTGGTGCTGGACGGCCCGCCGGCGGTGAAATTCGAGAACGTGCGTTTCTCCTACGAGCCGGCGCGCGAAATCCTGCACGGCATCAGCTTCGAGATTCCGCCCGGCAAGACGGTGGCGGTGGTCGGGCCGTCGGGTTCGGGCAAGAGCACGTTGGCCAGGTTGCTCTACCGTTTTTACGACGTGACCAATGCTTTGAGCGGTGTCGAGCCAGGCCCGCATGGCTTTGGCCGCATCACCATCAACGGGCAGGACATCAAGGGCGTGACCCAGTCCAGCGTTCGCCAGGCCATCGGCATCGTGCCGCAGGACACGGTGCTGTTCAACGACACCATCGAATACAACATCCTCTACGGCCGCCCCGAAGCCGGGCACGACGCGGCGGTGCATGCCGCGCAGGCCGCGCACATCCACAGCTTCATCGAAAAGCTGCCGCTGGGCTACCGCACCATGGTGGGCGAGCGTGGTCTCAAATTGTCAGGCGGTGAAAAGCAGCGTGTGGCGATTGCGCGGACCTTGCTGAAGAACCCGCCCATTGTGATTTTTGATGAGGCCACCTCGGCGCTGGACTCGGCGAACGAGCGGGCGATTCAGGCGGAGCTGAAATCAGCCGCGCGCAACAAGACCACGCTGGTGATCGCACACCGGTTGTCCACGGTGGTGGACGCGCATGAAATTCTGGTGTTGGTGAACGGGGAGATCGTTGAGCGGGGGACGCACTCGGATCTGGTTTCCAGGGGTGGGGTTTATTCGGGGATGTGGGCTTTGCAGCAGAGTGGGGCTGATTGATTTCTTCTTGATGTTTTTTCTTTCGTAGCGAGCCGGGTCTCGGCCCGGCGGCCGAGGCACTTTTCTTTGCTTCGCCAAAGAAAAGTGCCCAAAAGAAAGGCGAGCCGAATTCGCTGTCCCTGCGCTTTGCTTCGGGCACGCTGCGTTGCTCGGATCGCCCGGGGTGCGCACAAACTTGTCCGCTGCGCGGCCTTCGGACATGTGCGCCCCTTGTCCGGACGCTCCTGCGCTACTCGCCAGCGAATGACGGCGGGGGAGCCCTCACCCCAGCCCTCTCCCAGAGG
>NZ_JBLYYB010000228.1:0-16228 GCF_048549895.1 Hydrogenophaga sp. | reverse complement strand
CTGCTGCCGAACTCGCCACTGCCGCACGTGCGCATGGCGACGGTGCATGCCGTGCTGAAAGCGCCAGCAGCGGCCGAACAGAGCCTTCGCAAAGCACTGGAAATTCAACCCAACTTGCTGGTGGCCCAACGCGGATTGGCCGAGTTGGCCATGCAGGCCAAGAAGCCGGCTGATGCCCTGGCCGTGAGCAAAACGATCCAGAAGCAGCGACCCAAGGAGGCTGCGGGCTATCTGCTGGAAGGCGACGTGCACGCTGCTGGCAAGAATTGGAGTAGCGCGGTTGATGCCTACAGTGTCGGCCTCAAGGCGGCACCGGGCACGGAATTGGCCATCAAGCTGTACACCGTGCAGAGCCTGGCAGGCAGACCGGCCGATGCAGACCGCACGGCCGTGGAGTGGATCAAAGGCCATCCCGATGACGCCGGATTTCGGCTTTTCCTGGGTGATCGCGCGTTGGGGACCAACAATCTCAAGGAAGCGCAGCGCCACTATGATCGTGTGATCGAGCTTCAGCCCAAGAACGCGCTGGCTTTGAACAACCTAGCCTGGGTGGCCGGAAAGCTGGGTCGGGCCGATGCGGTTTCACTGGCCGAGCGAGCCGTGGCCGCAGCGCCCAACCAGCCCGCATTCATGGACACGCTGGCGATGCTGCTGTCCGAAAAGGGTGAGCATGCCAAGGCGCTGGACTTGCAGAAAAAAGTCGTGGCTGCTCAACCCACTGCGCCGGCCTTCAAGCTCAATCTGGCGAAGATTCACGTGGCTGCAGGCGACAAGGCGGCTGCACGCGGTTTGTTGGATGAGCTTGCTGCGCTGGGCGATCGGTTCCCGGGACAGGCCGAAGTCACCAAGCTCAAGCAAGGGTTGTGAGCCGTCGATGCTTGGCCAGCGTTGTCCGCAGGTGTCGAAAGAATTTACAAAATGTACATACCCCGACAGACATCAGACCCCTTGCGATGAAAACCCTCTAACAATCAAGTACTTGGCATACAGCAAGAATTTGGAACGATTCTTGCGTGCCCTGTCGACAAACGCAGCTTTGTTCGATTATTCGAGCTCGACGAAATGACCAAACCAAATCCAGACCTTCAGCAGACCCCGACGCAGCCCGGTACCGATGGCGGGCGGCGCAGGCGTTTTCTGGGCGCCGGCGTTTCAGCAGTTCCACTGGTGCTGACCATGGTCAGCCAGCCCGCGCTGGGTGCGACCTGCTTCACGCCCTCTCGCTCGCTGTCGAGAAATACCAGTGTTTCTCAAAATGGCCACTATGGACAATGCACGGGTGCAGAGTCTCCCGGTAACTACAAAGCACAGCAGACGCCGGGTACGTCGGCTTATCACTGGCCAGCTTCTGTAAAACCCACCGATCCGCTTCATCCCACATTCAAGATGGGTGCCGTACAGGGCGTTTCAAAATTCACCAAATACGTGGGTGGTCAGTGGGTAAGCAAGTCCTTTGGTGAAGCCCTGAATATCAATGCTCCAGGGCAGGTCCACTTTCATCTGATCGGTGCCTACCTGAACAAGATGGGCGGCAACGGTGCTGTCATCCCCGATGTTGCGATCACGGTCGAGGGGTTGTTGAATATCTGGAGCGAGTACATCACCAAGGGCTACTACGAGCCCACCGCTGGGGTGCGTTGGGATGCAGAAGACATCAAAACCTATCTGCTGTCCAACGGAATGGTGAAATGAGCGATCGCGGTTGCAATGACCGATGACGGGTTCTTGGTGCGGCGATGGGCGGACGGTTGTGTCTTGTTTGATCGACTGCTTGGAAGTACACATGCCCTCCAGCCTGCGGCGATGATCGATGTGCTGGGTGGAGGTGACTCCCTGCCACCGGTTGGAAAAATCAGAGCCATGATCCAGGCGTTGGAATCTTCCTCTCAGCACCCCGCTGGCGTTTCTGCAGATGCACCCCGGGAGCTTTCGCGCGACCCATTCCGGCCAGTGGTGAATCCCAATTGACGATGCTTCAGGGCAGGGTCGGCGAGTTGGCTCTTCGCGACCTCCACAAGCTTCTGGTTGAAGGCACATTTGCTTTGCAGACGGGCTCACTGCTCTCCAGAATTTCCACCCCGTTTGAGGATGTGGCGCGATCGTTGCACGTGCTCTACGCACACCACCCCTACCAGATTGCTCCCGAATTCGCCGATTTTCATGTTGAGGTCCGCCGGCCCCGCAATATTCGCCGGTGGATGCGCAAACAGGCTGAATTCCTGATTGATGGTGATCCTCCGTTCGAGCCCTTGCCCCGAGATCAAGCACCGGCATTTCTGGAATGGGGCTTGAACTGGTCGATTGCAGCGTCTTGTCACCAGTGGTTCACCATCCACGCGGCGTCGCTTGAAAAAAATGGTCTGGCGGTCGTTTTGCCGGCTCCGCCGGGCTCCGGCAAAAGCACGCTCTGTACCGCTTTGGCGTTGCGTGGCTGGCGCCTGTTGTCCGACGAGTTGACCTTGATCGACCCGCTGTCGTTGGCTGCGCATGCATTGGCCAGGCCAATCAATTTGAAGAATGCTTCCATTGACCTCATTCGCGCGTTCGAGCCGGCAGCGGTCTGGGGGCCTGAAACTTACGACACAGCCAAAGGTCGGGTGACGCACTTGCGGCCACCACCGGACAGTGTGGAGCGCATGCTTGAGACCGCTCAACCGAGGTGGATTGTTTTTCCTCGTTACCAAGCGGGCGCAGAGCCTGTCTTGACGCCCCGTACCAAGCCGCAAACCTTCATGGATCTGGCGGAGAACGCATTCAACTACAGCACCTTGGGTGAAACAGGCTTTGATGTCGTGGGCCGCTTGGTCGATCAGTGCGATTGCTACGACTTCACATACAGCCGCCTTGACGATGCTCTTGAGGTGTTCGAGTGGATAGCCGGCGGCGAAGCGCCTTGATGCCATGACGCCGTCCACCAGCCAGTTTTCCGCTCAGGAATTCATTGAAGCCGTCAAGTATCCAGAACGTCTGATTCAGGCGTCTTTGTCGCAATGGGATTCGATCATCAGACTGGCCAAACGCTCCAATTTGATTGGTCGTCTTGCTGAGGGCGTGTATTTGGCGGACGTGATGGGTCAGTTGCCTCCCCGGGTCCAGACGCATCTCAGCTCGGCTCGTGCATTGACGACGCATCAGCGACAGGCCATCACCTGGGAAACGCGGCACATCGGCCAGGCTCTGGGTGGGCTGGGAGCACCACTCGTGCTGCTCAAAGGTTCTGCCTATGCCATGGCCGATCTGGTGGCGGCGCGAGGCCGCCTTTTCGGTGACGTGGATGTGTTGCTGCCGCAAGCGGTGATTCACCGGGCCGAAGCTGCGTTGATGCTGCATGGCTGGGCAACGGGGCACACCGATCCTTACGATGACCGCTATTACCGGCGCTGGATGCATGAGTTGCCGCCAATGACCCATCGCAAGCGCGGCACCGTGATTGATGTGCACCACAACATCTTGCCGTTGACGGCTCGCAATTCACCCTCTGCGCAGCGCCTCCTCGACGACAGTCTGCCGATTCCCGGGACCAACCTTCGGATGTTGTCACCCTGTGACATGGTCATCCACAGTGCCACCCACCTGTTCCACGAAGGAGAGTTGCAAAATGGCCTGCGGGATCTGTTTGATCTGGACGCCTTGTTGACCGAGTTGTCGCGCGAAAACATGACATTCTGGGAAGACCTGACAGCCCGCGCACAAGTGCTCGATCTGTCATGGCCGCTTTTTCTCGCACTCCGCTACACGCGGCTCATTCTCGGCACCGATGTGCCCGCCCATGTAGAAGCCTCCATGAAGGATGCTTCGGTTCCCAACGGTGTCTCTCTCCGCCTGCTGGATGCCATGTACTTGAGGGCGCTCAAGCCCGACCATCCTCTGTGCGATGAATTTGCAACCTCGGTGGCCCGCTTTCTGATTTACCTGCGCAGCCACTATTTGAAGATGCCGATGAGACTGTTGGTGCTTCATCTCGGGCGCAAAGCCGTGATGCGCCTGTTCAAGAGCACGAGCCGCTCGGCTTGACGTTGCTTGTCCAGGGTTTGGTCCGCAGTGAAATGTTCTGTGTTCGATAAATCAACCAGCCGACGAACTTTCATGAAAAAAATCTTTGCTCTGGTGGTGTTGTTTGCTGGTTTGATGGCAGCGCAGACAGGTGTTGCCTGGGCCGGTTTGTCCGACACCATCGAGCGGCTCAAACCGGCGGTGCTGTTGATCGGCACTTACAAGTCCACGGACAGCCCGCGTTTCCAGCTCAAGGGCACGGGCTTCGTCGTTGGCGATGGGCTGATGGTGGTGACCAACGCGCATGTTGTACCCGCCGACTTGTCTTCAGCCGATGCACCGGCGCTGGTGGTGCAGGTGCGCCAGGCAACGGGTGAATGGCAGATGCGACCGGCCCGTGTCTTGGGGGTCAACGCTGCACGTGATCTTGCCTTGCTGCGAATGGATGGGCCGGCCGGTCTGGCCATGCGCTTGGGCAACTCGGCGGCCGTGCGTGAAGGCGCCGATCTGGCCTTCATGGGCTTTCCCATCGGCGGGGTCCTGGGCTTCTCGGTGGTGACTCACCGCGCAACGGTGTCCAGCATCACGGCAGCAGCCCTGCCCAGTCCGTCGGCCGGGCGGTTGAGCGAGCAGGCCATTCGCGGGTTGCGCGGTGGCACTTTCGAGATTTTTCAACTGGACGCAACCGCCTACCCGGGCAACAGCGGTGGCCCGCTGTTTGACCCGGACACAGGCGAGGTCGTGGGTGTGATGAACATGGTGCTGATCAAGGGCACGCGAGAGTCCGCCCTGAGCCAGCCGTCCGGCATCTCGTACGCGATTCCCAGCGTTCACGTGCAGGAGCTGCTGGATCGGCACCGCTGATGGCGCGCGCCGGGCTTTGTCTGCACAGCAACCTGCCACTCTCAGCAGAGGACCATGGAACACGTTGACGCACTGGTGATCGGGGCTGGCGTTGTGGGTCTGGCCGTGGCGCGTGCATTGGCCTTGAGTGGTCGTGAAGTGATGGTGCTTGAGCGTGAAGCCGCGATCGGTACCGGCACCAGCTCGCGCAACAGCGAGGTGATTCACGCAGGCATCTACTACCCGACCGGTTCACTCAAGGCCCGGCTGTGTGTTCAAGGTCGCCAGGCCCTGTACGCGTACTGCGCGGAGCGCGGCGTGCCTTATCTGCGTTGCGGCAAGCTGATCGTTGCCAACACGCCCACCCAGTGGGCTGCCCTGGCGGCCATCCAGACCAAGGCGTTCGCCAACGGCGTGGATGATCTGGTGTTGTTGAGTCGAGGCGAAGCCCTGGAGCTGGAGCCCGAACTCGAATGCCTGGGTGCGATTCTCTCGCCGTCCACCGGCATCGTTGACAGCCATGCGCTCATGCTGGCGCTGCAGGGCGATCTGGAAAACAGGGGCGGGCTGGTGGTGTGTCACAGCGGTGTGCGCGAGTTGGCCGTCACCCCCCACGGGATCGAGGTGGAATCGCTGGATGGCACCCGACTGCTGGCCCGAACCGTGGTCAACGCCGCAGGACTCCACGCTTGCGACATCGCCCGCAAGACGCGTGGACTGGATGTCCGCGGCCTGCCCAAGCCGTGGTACGCCAAAGGCAGCTACTTCACGCTGGCGGGCCGTTCACCGTTCTCACACCTGATCTACCCGGCCCCCGAACCAGACGCCCACCTCGCCGGGTTGGGTGTGCACCTCACGCTGGATCTCGGCGGTCAGGCCAAGTTTGGTCCGGACGTGGAGTGGACGTCGTCTGCCGACGACCTGCAGGTGGACGCTTCCCGGGCCGAGGTGTTTTACGGCGAAGTCCGCCGGTACTGGCCAGGACTGCCCAGCGGATCGCTGCAAGCCGGGTACGCGGGCATACGGCCCAAGATCAGCGGGCCGCACGAGCCCGCAGCCGATTTCTGGGTTCAAGGCCCGAGCGACCACGGAGTCTCCGGGTTGGTCAACCTGTTCGGCATCGAATCGCCGGGGCTGACCAGTTGCCTGGCCATCGGCGATCACGTGACCTCGGTTTCACTGAACGGCTGAGTTGCGCAGGGCCTGGATCGCGCTGGCCGACTCCCGCACCAGCGCTGGTCCTTTGTAGATCAGCCCGGTGTAGATCTGGACCAGATCGGCCCCTGATTGCACCTTGCTCACCGCATCTGCTGCGCTGAGCACACCGCCCACACCGATGATGGGGAAGCCCTTGCCCAGACTCGCCCGCAGTTGACGTATGACCTGATTGCTCAGGTGCAGCACCGGCGAGCCCGACAGGCCACCGGTCTCTTCTGCGTGCTCCATGCCCTTCACCGCTTCACGGCTGAGCGTGGTGTTGGTGGCAATCACGCCCATGGCACGGGTTGCATCACCCGAGCTGTCGGTTCCGTATCGCACCAGCGTGGCCGCGATGATTTCGATCTGCGTCTTGTCCAGGTCGGGTGCAATTTTCAGGAACACCGGGATCTGTCTGCCGTGGCGCTGGGCGAGCAGTTCACGGCGTTCGGCCACCGCACCCAGCAGGGCGTCCAGCGCCTGGTCGCTCTGCAGGCTGCGCAGGTTTTGCGTGTTGGGGCTGGAGATGTTGACGGTCACGTAGTCGGCGTGCGGATACACACCGTCCAGGCAGGTGAGGTAGTCGTCGGTGGCCCGCTCGATCGGGGTGCTCGCGTTCTTGCCGATGTTCAGACCCAGCACCATGGGACTGGCGCCGCCCTGACTGCGAAAGCGCGCGCGCTGCACGTTGGCGACAAACGCGTCCAGGCCTTCGTTGTTGAAGCCCAGCCGGTTGATCAGGGCGTTGGCCTTGGGCAGGCGGAACATGCGTGGTTTGGGGTTGCCGCTCTGACCCACCGGCGTGACGGTGCCGACTTCCACGAACCCAAATCCCATGGCTGCGAGGCCGTCGATGCAGCGCGCGTTCTTGTCGAGGCCCGCGGCGAGCCCGACGCGGTTGGGGAATCGAATGCCGGCGAGAGAGTAGGGGTCCTGGATACGCGTCTCGCTGTACAGGCAGGTCAACGGCGAATGCTGCAGTTTCGCAAGGGCGCTCAGGGTCAGGTCGTGGGCGGCTTCGGGGTCCATGCCGAACAGGAAGGGGCGGGCGGCGGCATAGGGCAGAAGCGACATCGGATAATCCAGGGCTGTTGTTTCACCGATTGTCTCAAATGACCCAAGACGAACTCAAAGCCCTGGTAGGCCAGGCGGCCCTGCAATACGTGACCCCCGGCGAAATCGTCGGCGTGGGCACCGGCTCCACCGTCAACAAGTTCATCGACGCGCTGGCCAGCATCAAGGACCAGATCGCTGGCGCTGTGTCCAGCTCGGAAGCCTCCACCGCGCGCCTGAAAGCCCTGGGCATTGCGGTGTTCGAAGCCAACGAGGTCGGCGAACTCTCGGTCTACATCGATGGTGCCGACGAGATCGATGCCGGTGGCCACATGATCAAGGGCGGAGGTGCTGCGCTCACGCGCGAGAAGATCGTGGCGGCGCAGTCGCGCCGTTTTGTCTGCATCGCCGACGAATCGAAACTGGTGCGGGCGCTCGGAGCTTTTCCGTTGCCGGTGGAAGTAATCCCCATGGCCACCGCGCGTCTGGTCCGTCAGTTCGCCGCAATGGGCGGACACGCCAGCATCCGCATGAAAGACGGCGTGCCGCTGGTCACCGACAACGGCCAGCACATTCTGGATGTGACGGGTTTGCAGATTGCCGATCCGCTCGCGTTCGAGAGTCAGATCAACCAGTGGCCTGGCGTGGTGACGGTTGGGGTGTTTGCGCACCAGAAGGCCAGCGTGTGCCTGCTGGGCACGCCAGAAGGCGTGAAGACGCTGACGTTCTAAGCCAGCGCCCGACGCCGGTTCAGAAGCGGATGCCGGCGGGGTTGGTCACAGGTGGCGCCACCGATGGGGCAGGGGCTTCGGCCGGTTGCGACTGGGCCGTGGTGGCTGGCGCGGGTGCTGCGGCCGGTGCCACCGCCACCAGCGGTGTGGGCGCGGCTCGCCGGTAGGCGCTGGGCAGGGCCGACTGCTTGGGGTAGCCGGCCGCGTCCAGAAACTGGGTCCACTCGCTGTCCGAGTAGCCTTTGATCTGCTGGCTTCCAATGGTCAGGAAAGGCAGTGAGGCTTGGCCACTGAGGCGCTTGAGTGCCTCTGCATCCTCGTTCGTGCTGATGGTCCTCTCGGCGTAGGGGATGCCACGCGCGTTCAGCAGGTTGCGCCCGCTGTTGCAGGGCGCACACTCGGCGCTGGTGTAGAGCACCACGGGGTAACGGCTGGCCACCTGGCGCAACTCAAACGGCAGCTGGGCACTGGCGCCACCGGCCGCACCGGGCGCGCCCGACACCACTGGCTTCGCGTTGGCCGCTGGCGGTGGCTGATCGGAATAACTCACCCGACCGTCAGGCCCGACGATGCGGTAGACACCCTGGGCCAGGGCAGCGACGGACACCAGACCCAGCACGAGACCGAGCGCGGCCGAGCGCAGGTGGGGGGAAGTGGGGATGCTCATGTCGACTCCTATCGGCAAGCAAGGAAACAAATCAAGCCATGCCCTGGTGCCGCAGCAGGGCTTCAATGCTGGGTTCACGGCCCCGGAAAGCCTTGAACGACTCCATGGCAGGGCGGCTGCCGCCCGCTTCCAGAATGGCTTCACGATAGCGGCGGCCGGTGGCCACGTCCAGCGTGCTGTGGCCGTTTTGCCGCGCAGCTTCTTCGAACGCGGCGTAGGCGTCGGCGGACAGCACCTCGGCCCACTTGTAGCTGTAGTACCCGGCCGAGTAGCCGCCGGCAAAAATGTGGCTGAAGGTGTGGGGCGTGCGGCTGTAGGCCGGAGGCTGCAACACCGCCACTTCATCGCGCACCTGCTGTTGCAACGCGAGGATGGCTTCGCCACTGGTGGCGGGCTGGGGCAGGCTGTGCAGCAGCATGTCGAACAGCGAAAACTCCACCTGGCGCAGCGTTTGCAGACCGCTCTGGTAGTTCTTGGCGGCCAGCATCTTGTCGAACAGCGCGCGCGGCAACGGCTCGCCGGTGTCCACGTGGGCGGTCATGTGCTTGAGCACGTCCCACTCCCAGCAGAAGTTCTCCATGAACTGGCTGGGCAATTCCACCGCGTCCCACTCCACGCCGCTGATGCCCGAGACGTCGCGCTCGTTCACTTTTGTCAGCATGTGATGCAGACCATGGCCGAACTCGTGGAAGAGGGTGATCACGTCGTCGTGGGTCAGCAGCGCAGGTTTGCCATTCACGCCCTCGGCGAAGTTGCACACCAGGTGCGCAACCGGGGTTTGCAGGGCGCCGGTGTCGGGCCGCAGCCAGCGCGCGCGCACGTCGTCCATCCAGGCACCGCCGCGTTTGCCGTTGCGCGCGGCCGGATCCAGGTAAAACTGGCCGACCAGCTCGACGCCCTGAGGGCCCGAGCGTTCGATGCGATAGAACTCCACGCCCGCGTTCCAAACGGGTGCCTGGTCGCGGCGGATGGCCACTTCGAACAGCGTCTCGACGATCTGGAACAGACCGGCCAGCACCTTGGGCGCCGTGAAATAGGGTTTGACTTCCTGCTCGCTGAAGGCGTAGCGCGCTTCCTTGAGTTTTTCCCCGATGTAGGGCCAGTCCCAGGCCTGTGGGTCGCTCAAACCGAGGTCAGCGGCGGCGAAGGCGCGCAGGTCGGCCAGGTCTTTCTCGGCGTGGGGGCGGGCCTTGGTGCCCAGGTCGCGCAGGAAGGCCACCACCTGCTCGGGCGACTCGGCCATTTTGGGCACCAGCGACACGTCGGCGTAGTGCCGGTAACCCAACAACTGCGCTTCTTCATGGCGCAGGGCCAGCAGCTCGCCCATGATGTCTGCGTTGTCGAACTTCACCGCATCGCCCGCCGCCTGATCGCTGGCGCGGGTGGCGTAGGCGCGGTAGAGCTGTTCGCGCAGCGGGCTGCTATGGGCGAACTGCATCACCGGCAAATAGCACGGCATCTTCAGCGTGAGCTTGTGGCCGGTCTTGCCCTCGGCCTGCGCGGCAGCGGCGGTGGACTGCACCACGTCGTCGGGCACGCCGGCGAGTTCGTCCGTCGTCACATACAGCGCGAAGGCGTCGGTGGCGTCGAGGGCGTTCTCGCTGAACTTCTGACCCAGTTCGGCTTGGCGCTCCTGCAGCCAGGCAAAGCGGGCCTTGGCCTCGCCTTGCAGGTCGGCGCCACCCAACACAAAACCGCGCATGGCGTTGTGGTGGGCGCGGGCTTGTTCGGCGTTCAGGCTGGCGGGGTCCATGGCCTTGTACTTGGCGTACAGGCGCTCGTCGGCACCCAGGCGGGTCCAGAACTCGGTGACCTTGGGCAGCGCTTCGTTGTAGGCGGCACGCAGCTCGGGGGTGTCGGCCACGCTGTTGAGGTGGCTCACGGCGCTCCAGGCGCGCGACAGGCGCTCGGTTGGCACGTCCAGGGTTTGCGACATGCGCTTCCAGTCGGCGGGGAAGTCGCTGGCCGTCACGGTTTCCAGCGCAACGCTGGACGCCTGCATCAGCTCGTCAATCGCCGGGCCCACCAGCGCGGGTGTGATGGCGTCGAACAGGGGCAGGTCGTCGAAGTTGAGCAGGGGGTTCCGGGCGAAGGGGGCGGTACGGTCGTTCATGCGTTCTCAGATGTGGCGCTGGCGGTGAAGTTCAAGCCGCAAGGCATGAACGAACGTAGAGGGAAGCTGTTACTGCGATTGGGCGCTCTTCTTCACGCTCTTTTTCATGACCTTGGCGCGCTTGATCTGGCCGCCGGTGGTCAGGCGCTGGTTGCCCAGCACGCGCACCACCTTCACCTCGGGCCGTTGGCCGCCGCGTTTGCTGAACTTCAGCACCTTCACGTCGCGCGGTCCGGGCATGCGGTCTTCGTCGACCACCTTGACCTTTTCTTCCACGGGGCGCCAGAGCACCAGCAGCTTGCCGATGTGCTGGATGGGCGCGGCGTTGAGTTCGTCGGCCAGGGTGTGCAACATCGCCTCGCGGGCCACGCGGTCATCGCTGAGCACGCGGACCTTGATCAGGCCGTGCGCCTTGAGCGCCGCCCCGATTTCTTTTTTGACAGCAGGGCTCAAGCCGTCGTTGCCAATGTGGACAACGGGGTCGAGGTGGTGGGCTTCGGCGCGGTGAACTTTGCGCTGGGCGGGCGTGAGTGTGATCTGGGGCATGGGACAATTATCGTTTACACAGACCTTAGGCAACCCTCATGGGCATGAAAGTCAAAACCCAGAGCAAAAAGGTCAACAAGGCCTGGCTCAACCAGCACGTGAACGACCCCTATGTTCGCCTGGCCAAAAAAGACGGCTACCGCGCGCGCGCCGCCTACAAGCTCAAGGAACTCGACGAAACCCTGGGGTTGATCCGCCCTGGTGACTGTGTGGTCGACCTGGGCTCGGCGCCCGGCGCCTGGAGCCAGTACGCGCGCCGCCGGCTCAGTCCGCAGGGTGCGGCGGTGGGTGAATTGCACGGCACCATCATCGCGCTGGACATGCTGCCCATGGAAGACGTCGAAGGTGTGCATTTCATCCTGGGCGACTTCCGCGAGGCTGCCGTGCTGGAGGAGCTGGAGACAGCCCTGACCGACCGAGGCGTGCACCAGGTCGACGTGGTGATCTCCGACATGGCGCCCAACCTCTCGGGCATCGGCATGACCGACGCCGCGCGCATCACCGACCTGGTGGAGCTGGCGGTGGATTTTTCGATCAAACACCTCAAGACCGACGGCGCGCTGGTGGTCAAGCTGTTCCATGGCGGGGCTTATGACCCCATGGTGGCCCTGTTTCGCCAGACATTTCGCACGGTCAAGGCGGTCAAACCCAAGGCGTCGAGAGACAAATCGTCTGAAACCTTTCTGGTGGGCATGGGTCTGAAATCCACGGTACGGGGCTGAGTACGGCTCCCCGTTGCCCGCCATAGGCAAAAGCCAACCCTTTCATTGACACAGCCTCGTCACCCGCATGAGGCACGCGCGCTTGAAAGTCCTAGAATGACACCTACATGCGCATAGCCGCCAATACCGACCCCAGGAGCTGCACTTGAACAATCAGTGGTTTTCGAAAATCGCCGTGTGGATGGTCATCGCCATGGTGCTTTTCACCGTCTTCAAGCAGTTCGACACACGCTCTGCCGCCGGCTCAGGCTACATGGGCTACTCCGAGTTCCTCGATGAGGTGAAGGCCCGGCGCATCAAGAGCGCCACCATCCAGGAAGGCCAGGGCGGCACCGAGATCGTGGCCGTCACGCAGGACGATCGTCGCGTGCGCACCACGGCCACCTACCTCGACCGCGGTCTGGTCGGCGACCTGATTGCCAACGACGTCAAGTTCGACGTGCGTCCTCGCGAAGAAGGCTCGCTCCTCATGACCTTGCTGGTGAGCTGGGGCCCCATGCTGCTGCTGATCGGCGTGTGGATCTACTTCATGCGGCAGATGCAGGGCGGCGGCAAGGGCGGGGCGTTCAGCTTCGGCAAGAGCAAGGCCCGCATGCTGGACGAGAACAACAACACCGTCACCTTTGCCGATGTGGCCGGCTGCGACGAGGCCAAGGAAGAGGTGAAGGAGGTGGTGGACTTTCTCAAGGACCCGGCCAAATTCCAGAAGCTGGGCGGTCGTATTCCGCGCGGCTTGCTGCTCGTCGGCCCGCCCGGCACCGGCAAGACGCTGTTGGCCAAGGGCATCGCTGGCGAAGCCAAGGTGCCGTTCTTCAGCATCTCGGGCTCCGACTTCGTGGAAATGTTCGTTGGCGTGGGCGCGGCCCGTGTGCGCGACATGTTCGAGAACGCCAAGAAGAACGCACCCTGCATCATCTTCATCGATGAAATCGACGCGGTCGGTCGCCAGCGTGGCGCCGGCCTGGGCGGTGGCAACGACGAGCGCGAGCAGACCCTGAACCAGATGCTGGTCGAGATGGACGGTTTTGAGACCAACCTGGGCGTGATCGTGGTCGCGGCCACCAACCGCCCCGACATCCTGGACGCAGCCTTGCTGCGCCCGGGCCGTTTCGACCGCCAGGTGTATGTGACGCTGCCCGACATCCGCGGTCGCGAGCAGATCCTCAACGTGCACATGCGCAAGGTGCCCCTGGGCACCGACGTGAACCCGAGCGTGATCGCTCGTGGCACACCCGGCATGAGTGGTGCCGATCTGGCCAACCTGTGCAACGAAGCCGCCTTGATGGCTGCGCGCCGCAACGCCCGCGTGGTGGAGATGCAGGACTTCGAGAAGGCCAAGGACAAGATCTTCATGGGCCCCGAGCGCAAGAGCATGGTGATGCCCGAGGAAGAGCGCCGCAACACGGCGTACCACGAGTCGGGCCACGCGCTCATTGGCAAGCTGCTGCCCAAGTGCGACCCGGTGCACAAGGTCACCATCATCCCGCGCGGCCGTGCGCTGGGCGTGACCATGAGCTTGCCCGCGCAGGATCGCTACAGCTACGACAAGGACTACATGCTGAACCAGATCAGCATGCTGTTCGGTGGCCGCATCGCCGAAGAAGTGTTCATGAACCAGATGACCACCGGCGCCAGCAACGATTTCGAGCGCGCCACCACAATAGCCCGCGACATGGTGATGCGCTACGGCATGACCGACGCCCTGGGCCCGATGGTGTACGCCGAGAACGAAGGTGAGGTGTTCCTGGGCCGTTCGGTGACCAAGACCACCAACATGAGCGAGCAGACCATGCAGAAGGTCGACGCCGAGGTGCGCCGCATCATCGACGCGCAGTACAAACTGGCGCGCGACCTGATCGAAGAGAACAGCGACAAGATGCACGCCATGGCCAAGGCCTTGCTCGAGTGGGAAACCATCGACGCCGAGCAGATCGACGACATCATGGCGGGCAAACCGCCCCGTCCTCCCAAGGACTGGACGCCGCGCAACCCCTCGGTGGGTGGTGGCGGTGGCGGCGGTGGTTCTCCCGCCGTGGCGACCGATCCGGCACCCACGGCCGCCTGACCGGCCCGGGTTTTCCAACCAGACACACGGGGCTTCGGCCCCGTTGTCGTTTCCGTTTCAAAGTTCTTTCCCAAGCCCTCCCCATGCACTGGCAGACCACCCGTTTCGACATCGACCTCGCCACGCCGCAGGTCATGGGCATCGTCAACGTGACACCCGATTCCTTCTCCGATGGTGGCCAACACGCCGGCACCTCGGCCGCACTCAAACATTGCGAACAGCTCATCCGCGACGGCGCGCACATGCTGGACATCGGCGGCGAGTCGACCCGCCCGGGCAGTCCGGCCGTGCCGCTTGAGGAGGAGCTCGCGCGTGTGTTGCCTGTGGTGCGTGGGGCGGTGGCGTTGGGCGTGCCTGTGTCTGTCGACACCTACAAACCCGAGGTGATGCAGGCCGTGCTGGACGCGGGTGCCGACATCGTCAACGACATCTGGGCTCTGCGCCGTGGCGCTGCGCTGGACGTGGTGGCGGCGCATCCGCGCTGTGGTGTGTGCCTGATGCACATGCACCGCGACCCGCAGACCATGCAAGTGGCACCCATGGACGGCGACGTGTTGCCTGCGGTGGCTGCCTTCCTGCGGGAACGGGTGAGCGCACTCTCGGCGCGTGGCATCGCTCACCAGCGGATCGTGCTCGACGCCGGCATCGGCTTCGGCAAGACCGTGGCGCAGAACTTCAGTCTGCTGGCGCGCCAGAGCGAGTTGATGGTCCTGGGCTTGCCCCTGCTGGCGGGCTGGTCGCGCAAGTCGTCACTGGGCGCCGTCACCGGGCATGAGGTGCCTGCCGACCGCGCGGCCGCCAGTGTGGCGGCTGCCTTGCTCTCGGTGGAGCGCGGCGCCCGCGTGGTTCGCGTGCACGACGTGCGCGCAACGGTGGACGCACTCAAAGTCTGGCAAGCCATCCAGCCCCGGTGATCGGGGTACCGGCGCGCCGATAATGGCGCAGCCCCGACACAACAAGACAAGACAGAGGAAGAGCACATGCCCCGCAAATACTTCGGCACCGACGGCATCCGCGGCACGGTCGGCCAGCCCCCCATCACCCCCGACTTCGTTTTGCGCCTGGCGCACGCCGTGGGCCGCGTGTTGCGGCGCACCGAGTCTCACCCCACGGTGCTGATCGGCAAGGACACACGCATCTCCGGCTACATGCTGGAGGCCGCGCTCGAATCCGGCTTCAACTCGGCAGGTGTGGACGTGGTCTTGCTCGGTCCCGTGCCTACGCCGGCCGTGGCCTACCTCACACGCGCCCAGCGTGCCAACCTGGGCGTGGTGATTTCCGCCAGCCACAACCCCTTTGCCGACAACGGCATCAAGTTTTTCAGCGCCCTGGGCACCAAGCTGCCGGACGACTGGGAGCATGCGGTGGAAGCCGCGCTGGACGAGCCACCCGTGTGGGCTGCGTCGGCCGAGCTGGGCAAGTCGCGCCGGCTGGACGATGCAGCGGGCCGCTACATCGAGTTCTGCAAGAGCACCTGCTCGCACAACCTCTCGCTCAAGGGCATGAAGATCGTGGTGGACGGTGCCAACGGCGCGGCCTACCAGATTGCGCCCGCGGTGTTCCACGAGCTGGGCGCCGAGGTCATCAAGATCGGTTGCACGCCCGACGGCCTGAACATCAACCACGGCGTGGGCGCCACGCACCCGCAGGCCATGGTGGACGCGGTGAAAGCGCACGGTGCGCACTACGGCATTGCGCTGGACGGCGACGCCGATCGCCTGCAGATGGTGGACTCGGACGGACGCCTCTACAACGGCGACGAGCTGTTGTATTTGATCGTGGCCGATCGGCTGGCGCGCGACCACGACGTGCCCGGCGTCGTGGGCACGCTCATGACCAACATGGCGGTGGAGGTGGCGCTCAAGGCGCGTGGCGTGAAGTTCGTGCGCGCCAAGGTGGGTGACCGTTACGTGCTTGAAGAGCTGGAAAAACACGGCTGGATCCTGGGCGGCGAAGGCTCGGGGCATTTGCTGGTGCTGGACCGCCACACCACCGGCGACGGCCTGGTGTCGGCCCTGCAGGTGCTGCACGCCTGCGTGGACAGCGGCAAGACCATGGCGCAGCAGCTCGCCGACGTGACGCTGTTCCCGCAGACGCTGATCAACGTGCGCCTGCAGCCCGGGCAGGACTGGAAGACCAACACCTTCCTCGCGCAGCAGACGCAAGCCGTGGAAGCCGAGCTGGGTGACACTGGCCGCGTGCTGATCCGCGCCAGCGGCACCGAGCCGCTGCTGCGTGTGATGGTGGAGGCGCGTGAGGCGCAGAAGGCGCCGGCCTGCGCCGAGCGACGGGTGGCGG
>NZ_JBLYYB010000227.1:0-4282 GCF_048549895.1 Hydrogenophaga sp. | reverse complement strand
GAAAGTCAATGAAATCAACGATCTACCAACACCACCTCCGCGCCAGTGCTAGCTTTTCGTACCGTCACTTATTGCACTGAAAACGAGGAGACCCCGACGCTGGTAGCAGATTTGGCTTTGTTCAATTGGTCTTTGACTTGCATACTTTTCTCTCAAACGTTTTAGAGCGGGCGGCAGGTTCGGGCCGCCCGTGGTGAAGCAAGAGGCTTAAACGGTTTCGTCCGCGCGAGCCTTGACCAGTGGAAAATCGATGACGGTGCCAGAGGCGTTGTTGACGAAGTTGGTGTAGACCGTGGCCGCCACGTTGGCGATGATTTCCATTACGGCAGCATCGTCATAGCCAGCTTCTTTAACTGCCTGAACGTCGGCTGCACTCACATGGCCTTGCTTCTCCACCATCAGTTTGGAAAATATCAATGCGGCCTGCACCTTGGCGTCATTCGACTGACCGATAAGGTTCACGGCCAACTCTTCCATCGGCAAACCAGTGCCCTTGCCCATCAGGGTGTGAGCGGAGGCGCAGTAGTCGCAATTGTTGACATTGGAGGTGACCAGTGCAATCTGGTGGCGCAGCCCTGCGGAGAGCTTGCCAGTGGCCAGTGCCTCGCCTTGGCCAAAGTAAAACTTCAGCGCGGCGGGGGAATGTGCAATGGTCTTAAACAGGTTGGGCACCATGCCCAGTTTCTTTTGAACGCCTTCGAGCAGGGTTGCAGATGCGGCGGGGGTGTTGGCAGAGGTGGCGGCTTCAATACGGGGCATGAGAATCTCCAGAAGTGTTGTGTGCGGGTTTGCACAGAATCTAATGTCGCGCTTCGGGCGATACTTGCGGGCACTGAAAGTCCAGCTTTCAGCACCATTCGTATCGAAAGCACGCCATGGACCGCCTCTCCCCCCTGTTCGCCCGCTTCTCACTCAGTGCCAATGTGTTCTACAGCGGCGCGCTCTGCGGGGTGGTGGATTTTCCGAATGACCGGGGGATTGGCATGCTGCATGTACTGCGTCGGGGCCAGTTGCGGGTCATCCATGCCAACGGTGAGCGCGTGGAAATCGTGGCGCCGACGCTGCTCTTTTACCGTCAGTCCAGTGTGCACCGTTTTGAAGTGGACGATCCTGCTGGCTGTGATCTGGTCTGCGCGCACATTGAATTTGGGGCCGGCATGGGGCTGCAGATTTTGCGCGGTTTGCCGGAACTGCTCCTTGTGCCCATGGATGACATTGCCGGCGTGCAGCCGACGCTGGAACTGCTGTTTGCCGAGGCCTTCACATCGCGCACCGGGCGCAGTGCGGCCATTGATCGTTTGATTGAATACTTCACCATCCTGCTGTTGCGTCATACCGTGGAGGCCAGTCTGGTCAAGGCGGGCGTATTGGCGGGGCTGGCAGATGAGCGTCTGGCCAGGGCGATAATGGCCATGCATGCACAGCCGGAAGAAGCGTGGACCCTCGAGACACTCGCGGGCGTTGCTGCCATGTCGCGCTCACGTTTTGCCAAGGATTTCCTGGACACCGTGGGAGATACTGCGATGGACTACCTTACCGATTGGCGCATTAGCCTTGCGCAGGGATTGCTCAAGCGCGGCAAGCCACTTAAAGCAGTTGCACCTGCCGTGGGTTATACCAGCGAGACCACCTTTGCCCGAGCGTTTTCGCGCCGCACTGGAGTATCGCCAACGAACTGGGTTGCAAGACTCAAAGTTGGCGGGTAACTTCAATGCACCCCAATGGAACTTCCAACTTCTTTAGTGACTTAACAAGTAGGAAGGCGACCTCGAAAAGCGCATCAAGATATCCCTTCGCTTACTCAGCCCCAATGAATACCAGCTGAGCCTTGGAGTCACGGCATAAACCAGTCCAGGTTTTACTCCGCCCCCCAGAGGATCAGTTTTCGACGGAAATCCACAGGCCATCAACAAAATCAGGCCAATGCCCATTCCAAGTTGCGTTCCAACGGTTAGCTTTGGGCCAAAGCGTCGAGGTAGTGCCGGCGGTATTGGGAGCGGCTGCGAGCACGCTGCACAACTGGATCAAGGCGCAGCTGAGGATGGAGCGTGGCATCTTAAAAGAGCGACGGCCATGCGCAGATCAGTAGGTGCTCTGCCTTACTTTCCCCGGCTGTCTCGCATCCCCGCAGTCCGATTGAACACAAGTTTGCCATCGTCAGCCGCTTTTACATCCACCACGAAATACCCGTGCCGCTCGAACTGAAACCCCACGCTGCCAACCTTCGCGACGGCCAATGACGGCTCCGCGAACGCCGCACATGTCATCAGACTCTCCTTGTTCAATTCCTCCAGCAATTCCCCGCTACCCGGCTGCGCCGTGGCAAACAGCTGTTCATACAGGCGCACCTCGACCGGCACCGCATCGGCTACCGCAACCCAGGTGATGTTGCCCTTCACCTTTACCGCATCCGCACCGGGTGTGCCACTCTTGGTGTTGGGCACCAGCGTTGCTTGCACTTCGACCACCTTGCCGCCGGCGTCACGCGTGGCGCCCGTGCATACGATGGTATGGCCGTATTTCAGACGCACCTTGTTGCCGGGGAACAGGCGGAAAAAGCCCTTGGGTTGCACGTCTTCGTAGTCGGTGCGTTCGATCCACACCTCGCGGCCGATCTTGAAGCTGCGCAGGCCACTTTCGTGGTCGCGCGGGTTCACAGGGGCTGTGCAGTCGTCGAGCAGGGCGTCACTGTCCATCAGCTCGGCCCAGTCGGTGATGACCAGCTTCACCGGGTCGAGAACGACCATGGCGCGCGGGGCGATGGGGTCGAGCGTGTCGCGGAGAGCTGCTTCGAGGCTCGCATAGTCGATCCAGCCGCCGGACTTGGTCACACCGCTGCGTTCGCAGAACAGTTTGAGTGCTTCAGGCGTGTAGCCGCGGCGGCGAAGGCCCGCGAGGGTGGGTATACGCGGGTCGTCCCAGCCGTCGACGTGGCCTTCTTCGACCAATTGGCGCAGCTTGCGCTTGCTGGTGATCACGTGCGTCACGTTGAGCCGCGCGAATTCATACTGGCGCGGATGCGGGCTGGCGATCAAGCCGCCTTCTGCCAACCGGTAGAGCAGCCAGTCGTAGAACGGGCGCTGGTCTTCGAACTCCAGCGTGGCGATCGAATGGGTGATCTGCTCCAGCGCGTCCTCGATCGGATGTGCAAAGGTGTACATCGGGTAAATGCACCACTTATCACCGGTGTTGTGGTGCGTGGCCCGACGGATGCGGTAGAGCGCCGGGTCGCGCATGTTGATGTTAGAGCTGGTCATGTCGATCTTTGCACGCAGGGTGGCGGCACCGTCTTCGAGCTCGCCGTCGCGCATCTGACGGAAGCGCGCCAGGTTTTCGTCGGAGCTGCGGACACGAAACGGGCTGTCAGTTCCGGGCGTGTTGAAGTCGCCGCGCGTGGCACGCATCTGGTCGGGCGTCTGCTCGTCCACGTAGGCGAGCCCGGCGGTGATCAGGTACTCGGCCGCGCGGTACATGAAGTCAAAGTAGTCGCTGGCGAAGTATTCGTGCGGCTGCATGGTGCCAGGCGCGCTGGGGCGGTCGGCCAGGTAGGTTTCGTAGCCGAGCCACTTCACCGCGTCGCGGATGCTATCGACGTATTCCTGCTCTTCCTTCTCGGGATTAGTGTCGTCGAAGCGCAAATGGCATACGCCGCCGTATTCCTTCGCAAGTTCGAAGTTGAGCCAGATGCTCTTGGCATGGCCGATGTGCAGGTAGCCGTTAGGTTCAGGCGGGAAGCGCATGCGGACCTTGGCCGGATCTTGCATGCCTTTCGCATGGTGTTGTGCGTCGCCGGGGCTGCCTCCCCATTTCCGCGCTTCATAGACACCTTGCTCAAGGTCGTTTTCGATGACCTGGCGTAGAAAATTACTTGGCTTAGCGGAATCTTTTTCAGCGAAAGAGGTCATCCGTTCATTTTAGGAGTAACGCCTACGATGCGTGGCGCGGTCCAGCTTTGCAGCGTGGTCTCGTCGCCGAACTTCCAGGCGATGACGCGCCGGCCCACCGGCGGTCAACTCAGCGGGGCGAGCATGCCGCCGGTGCGCTCGGTTGCGAGGCCGACGCAGGTCGGGAAGCCGTCTGGCCGAGCGGAAGGTGACGTTCTGTCTTGGGCACGATCACAAATGTGCTGTCGCCCGCTGTCATCTCAATACCAGTGGTGCTAGGGCACACGTCGGCGAGCTGTAGAACCGCGTGGAATAGACAGCCCACTGACTCCAACAACAGATCGCCAACGAATGGGGTCTCCTCGTTTTCAGTGCAATAAGTGACGGTACGCAAAGCT
>NZ_JBLYYB010000226.1:0-32168 GCF_048549895.1 Hydrogenophaga sp. | reverse complement strand
GAGCCGGTCTGCGCGGTGCTGCGATGGGCTCCGCTCCAGAGCCGGGAGCAGGGTCGTGATGTCGGCTCGCGTGCGTAGGGTTGTGGTCACCGCCGCCACCATGTTCACCATGGCGGTCACCGCCTCGCTGGGCTTCTGGCAGCTTGATCGCGCGCGCCAGAAGATCGCCTTGCAGACGCAGATCGACCAGCGCGCCCACCTCCCCGCGTGGCAGGTGGCCGATCTCCTGGGCGCGAGCGATCCGCAGGAGGGTGTGCACCGGCCGGTGCAGTTGCGCGGGCAGTGGGTGGTTGAGGCCTCGGTGTTCCTGGACAACCGGCAGATGAGCGCCCGCAACGGTTTCATTCTGGTCACGCCCCTCAAACTCACCGGCAGCGCGCGGGCGGTGCTGGTGCAGCGCGGCTGGGTGCCGCGCGACTTCACCGACCGCAGCCGCGTGCCCACCATCGACACGCCCCCGGGCGAGGTGCAGGTGGAGGGCCGCCTGGCCCCGCCGCCGGGCAAGCTGTACGAGCTGGGCGGGGCGGGCACGGGGGCGATCCGGCAAAATATCGATCTCGGCACTTTTGCCCAGGAAACCGGTCTGAACCTGCTGGCCGTGTCCGTGCAGCAATCCGGTGCCTCCCCCGAAGGACTCTTGCGCGAATGGCCGCGCGCCGCGGTCGGGGTCGACAAGCACCACGGCTACGCCTTCCAGTGGTTTGGTTTGTGCGCGCTGGCTGGCCTGCTCTACCTCTGGTTTCACATCATTTCCCCCCGCCGAAAGCGCATCTCCCATGGCACAGACGCCCGATGAACCCCTGACCCTCACCGTGCACAGCCTGCCCCAGCTTGATCAGGCGGGCGCTGGCGCGGTGGTGAACGCCCGTTCCGGGCGCTGGAAGCTGCTCGGCCTGGCGCTGGTGTGTGCGGCGCCGGTGGTGGCGTCGTACCTCACTTACTACGTGATCCGCCCCGAAGGCCGGCGCAACTACGGCGAACTGATCGACCCGCAGCGCCCGTTGCCCGCCATTACCGCCGTCAATGCCCAGGGCCAGACCGTGCCTCTGGCGACGCTCAAAGACCAGTGGCTGCTGATCAGCGTGGCCGACAGCGCCTGCGCCGAGGCCTGCCAGGAGCACCTGCTGCTGCAGCGCCAACTGCGCGAGACGCTGGGCCGCGAGAAGGACCGGCTGGACTGGGTCTGGCTGCGCACCGGTGACACGCCGCTGACCGAGCCTTTGAAGCAGGCCACTGCGGCTGCGCAGGTGTTGCAGATCGATGGTGCGGCCCTCGCTGCGTGGCTACAGCCCGCAGCCGGTCAGCAGATCGAAGACCACCTCTACGTGGTCGATCCGCTGGGCAACTGGATGATGCGTTTCCCCGCCAACATCGATCCCAAGCAGGCGAAACGCGACCTCGATCGTCTGCTGCGCGCCTCCGCCTTCTGGGACAAAGCCGGAAGACTGAACTGACATGGACACCCAGCCCCTCTACGACCTGGCCCCCATCGCCCGCATCATGTTGCTGGGCGTGGTCCTTGCGCTCGGCCCACTGGCTTGGGTGTGGGTGCGCAACCGCCATGCGCCGCCCGCGCAGCGTCTGCGTGTGCTCACACTGGTCACCTTGTTCCTCACCTTCGACCTGGTGCTCTTCGGCGCTTTCACGCGCCTGACCGATTCCGGCCTGGGCTGCCCCGACTGGCCAGGCTGCTACGGCAGCGTGAGCCCGGTGGGCGCGAGTGCCGCCATCTCGGCCGCGCAAGAGGCCATGCCCACCGGCCCGGTCACGTTCTCCAAGGCCTGGATCGAAATGATCCACCGGTACCTGGCCACCGCCGTGGGCGTGTTGATCCTGGTGCTGGCGCTGGTGAGCTGGCTGGAGCGCAAGCGGCTGTCGGTGTCCTTTGTGTGGCCGCTGGTCACGCTGGTGTGGGTCTGCGTGCAAGGTGCGTTCGGCGCGCTCACCGTCACCATGAAGCTGTTCCCTGCCATCGTCACCCTGCACCTGCTGGGTGGGCTGGGGCTGCTGGCGCTGCTGCGCGCGCAGGCGGTGGGCTACCAGCTGGCCCGGCCCGGCGACCGCGGGCCGCTGGCGCTGCCGGGGCGCCTGCGCACCGCGTTGGTGGCGGTCACTGTGTTGCTGTGGCTGCAGATCGCGCTGGGTGGCTGGGTCAGCACCAACTACGCCGTGCTCGCTTGCAGCGAATTCCCCACTTGCCAGGGCAGCTGGTGGCCGAGCATGGATTTTCAGGAGGGCTTCGCGCTGTGGCGCCATCTCGGCATGAACAGTGCCGGTGAGGCCATCGCCTTTCCCGCGCTCACCGCCATCCACTACGTGCACCGCCTCATGGCCTTCGTGGTGCTGGGCGCCATGGTGTGGCTGGGCTGGCGCCTGTGGCGCGTGCCGGGCATGGGCCGCACGGCGCGCGCCCTGCTGTTGCTCGCGCTCTGGCAGTTCGCCAGCGGCCTGACCAACGTGGTGCTCGACTGGCCGTTGCTGGCCGCGGTGGGCCACACGGCCGGCGCCGCTGCGCTGGTGATCGTCTTCACCGGCGCACTCAGCGGCACGCGCAGTGCCGCACCCCGCCGCGCCGAAGCCCCTGGCGCCGGTGCCCCGAACATGTTCCGATCGACCCCATGAGCGCCGCATCCTCCCCCTCTGTGGCCGTGGCCTTGCCCTCGGTCTGGCGCCAGTACCACGCGCTGACCAAGCCGCGCGTGATCCAGCTCATCGTGTTTTGCGCGCTCATCGGCATGGTGCTGGCCGTGCCCGGCGTGCCCACCTGGGCGCAGGTGCAGCTCGCCGCCACCGCCTGCTTCGGCATCT
The DNA here is from genome assembly GCF_048549895.1 of Hydrogenophaga sp. Classification (GTDB taxonomy): domain Bacteria; phylum Pseudomonadota; class Gammaproteobacteria; order Burkholderiales; family Burkholderiaceae_C; genus Hydrogenophaga. The sequence goes on along the minus strand of NZ_JBLYYB010000226.1, from coordinate 29,360 downwards.
GGCTCGTGGCCGGTGCCGCTGCTGCGTTCAATTGCGTGGTCGAGCAGCACATCGACGCCAAGATGAAGCGCACCGCCTGGCGCCCCACCGCCAAAGGCCAGCTCACCAACGGCAAGACGCTGTCGTTCTCGGCGGTTTTGTGCGGTGCCGGTTCGGCGGTGCTGTACTTCGCGGTCAACCCGCTGACCATGTGGCTGACCTTTGCCACCTTCGTGGGTTATGCGGTGATCTACACCGTGATCCTCAAGCCGCTGACGCCGCAGAACATCGTGATCGGTGGTGCGTCGGGCGCCATGCCGCCGGTGCTGGGCTGGGCCGCCATGACGGGCGTGGTCTCGCCCGAGGCGCTGATCCTGTTCCTCATCATCTTTCTCTGGACACCGCCGCACTTCTGGGCGCTGGCGCTCTACCGCGTGGAGGACTACCGCAAATCCGGCCTGCCCATGCTGCCGGTCACGCACGGCTCTGAATTCACGCGGCTGCAGATCCTGCTCTACACCTTCGTGCTGTTTGCGGCCTGCCTCATGCCTTTCATGATGCGCATGAGTGGCTGGTTCTACCTGGCCAGCGCCATTGTCTTGAGCATCGGCTTTTGCGGCTACGCCTGGGCGCTGTGGCGCAACTACTCCGACGCGCTCGCGCGCAAGACCTTCCGCTTCTCGTTGATCCATCTGTCGCTGCTGTTCGCCGCGCTGTTGATCGACCACTACCTGTGACCGCCATGCCTTCCCACACCGCACTCACCCGCCGCCGCTTGCTGGGCGCCACGCTCGGCGCCACCGGCCTGTTCATGGCCGGCTGCAGCGAACCCGCTGCCAGCTTCACCGGCATCGACATCACTGGCGCCGACTACGCCACCGGTTTTTCCTTGACCGACCACAACGGTCAACCGCGCACGCTGGCCGACTTCAAGGGCAAGGCCGTGGTGCTGTTTTTCGGCTTCACCCAGTGCCCCGATGTGTGCCCCACGACGATGACCGAGGTGGCCGAAGCCAAGCGCCTGCTGGGTGCCGATGGCGAGCGCCTGCAGGGGCTGTTCGTCAGCATCGACCCCGAGCGCGACACGCCCGAGATCATGAAGCAGTACATGGCCAGTTTTGACCCCAGCTTTCTCGCGCTGTACGCCGCGCCCGATCAGTTGGCCGCGTTGGCCAAGAGCTACAAGATGTACTACAAGAAGGTCGATGGCCCGACGCCCACCAGCTACACCATGGACCACTCGGCCGGCAGCTATGTGTACGACCCGCAGGGCCGCATCCGCCTGTACCACCGCTACGGCACCGGCTCGGCTGCATTGGCGGAAGACCTGAAGAAACTGCTCGCCGGGTAGGCCTTGGGCACCATCAAAAACAGCACCTTCTGGTGCTGTCTTTTTGGCGTCAGACCTTGTCCGCAGCGCTGGTGAAGGCGTCGGCGAAGAAAGCCTCTTCGGGCAAGCCCGCCTGGGCCATGTAGTCCCGTTTGGCCGAGTCGACCACGATGGGCGCACCGCAGGCATACACCTCGTGGCCCGACAGGTCAGGGACATCCTGCAGCACCGCCTCGTGCACGAAGCCGGTGCGACCGGTCCAGGCGTCGTCGGGCAGTGCGTTCGACACCACGGGCACATAGCGCAGATTCGGCATTTCTGCCAGCTTCGCTTCGATCCAGGCGCTCTGGTACAGATCGGCCGGGCGGCGACCGCCCCAGTACAGCGTGGCTTCACGGGTGATGCCCTTGAACTGCATGTGCTCGATGATGGCCTTGATGGGCGCGAAGCCCGTGCCCGACGCCAGCAGCACCATGGGTTTGGTGCTGTCTTCGCGCAGGAAAAAACTGCCGTAAGGGCCTTCGATGCGCAGGATGTCCTTTTCCTTCATCGCGCCGAACACATGGTCGGTGAACTTGCCGCCGGGCATGTGGCGCAGATGCAGCTCCAGCGAGGGCTGTACCGATTGCGTGTGAGGCGCGTTGGCCATCGAGTAGCTGCGGCGGTCGCCATCGCGCAGCAGGAACTCCACATACTGGCCGGCGTGGTACTGAAAAGCATCGCTGGCGGGCAGTTGCAGGCGCAGCACCATCACGTCGTGCGAGGCGCGCTCCAGCGCGCTCACCCGCACCGGCATCTTCTTGATCGGGAAGGCTCCGATCTCGGTGACCTGGCGCGACTCGATCACCACGTCGCTCTGCGCCACGCCGCAGCAGGTGAGCACGTAGCCCGCGGCCTCCTCATCTGCGCTCAACGCCTTGCTCTGGTGGGCACCGTGTACCACGCTGCCCGAAACCAGCCTGCATTTGCAGGAGCCACACGCTCCGTCCTTGCAGCCATAAGGCAGGCCGATGCCCTGGCGGATGCCGGCGGCCAGCATGGCCTCGTCGGGCTGGGCGGAGAAGGTGCGCCCACTGGGCTCGACGGTGATCGTGAATGTCATACTGGCATGGGATGGGTGAAAAGGCCCGACAGCGCAGCGCCTGTCCGGCAACCAGTCATTGTCTCAAATTCGGAAATTGCATGAGCCTTCTTGGCGCTTTGCCCGCACGCTTTCGGCGTGAACGGGTGTTGATCATTGGTTGTGGAGACGTGGGTCAGCGGGCCGCGCGCGTGCTGGGACGCTCGTCACGCGTGCTCGCACTCACCTCGAGTGCCGAACGCGTGCCCGCGTTGCGCGCGCAAGGCATCACGCCGCTGCGGGGCAACCTGGACGAGCCACAGAGCCTGCGCCGCCTCGCGGGTCTGGCCACCCGCGTGCTGCACCTGGCACCACCGCCCTCGGGTGAGTTGGTCGACTGGCGCCTGGACCCACGCACCCGCGCACTGACCCGTGCCTTGGTGCAGCGCTCGTTGCCGTCGGCGCTGGTGTACGGCTCCACCTCGGGGGTGTACGGCGATTGCCAGGGCCGATGGGTCGATGAGAGCACACCGGCGAAACCACTCACACCAAGAGCCTGGCGGCGGGTGGATGCCGAGGCCGCCGTGCACTGGCTCGGGCGTGCCACGGGCGTGCGCACCACGGCGCTGCGCATTCCCGGCATCTACGCCAGTGACCGCGAAGGTGGAACACCGCGCGAACGCTTGCGACGCGGCACGCCGGTGCTGCGAGCCGAGGACGACGTGTTCACCAACCACATCCACGCCGATGATCTGGCGCGCGCCTGCGTGCTGGCGCTTTGGCGGGGCCGGCCCCAGCGCAACGTGAACGTGGTGGACGACACCGAGCTGAAGATGGGCGACTACTTCGATCTGGCGGCCGACCTGTATGGTCTGCCGCGCCCACCGCGTGTGGCGCGCGACGCGGCCGGTGACCAGTTGCCGCTGATGTTGCTGAGCTTCATGAGCGAGTCGCGTCGGTTGCACAACCAGCGAATGAAACAGGAGCTGGGTTTGCGTTTGCATTACCCCACCGTGGCGCAAGGTCTGGCGACTTCACCAGGCTGAGCGGACAACAAAAAGGCCGCGCAGGAAACCTGCGCGGCCTGATCTGTGGTGCCCGGGGCCGGAATCGAACCGGCACGCCTTGCGGCGGGGGATTTTGAGTCCCCTGCGTCTACCAATTTCACCACCCGGGCGCTCTGAAAGGGGTTGCAAATTATGGCACAGTGCAGACGATGAACTACCCCACGATTGAAGACGCGATTGGCAACACCCCGCTGGTGGCCCTGCAGCGCATCGGTGCCCAAGTCAACGCGCAACGCGGCAATGTGGTGCTCGGCAAGCTCGAAGGCAACAACCCGGCCGGTTCGGTGAAAGACCGCCCGGCCGTTTCGATGATCCGGCGCGCCGAGGAGCGCGGCGAGATCAAGCCGGGCGACACCCTGATTGAAGCCACTTCGGGCAACACCGGCATTGCGCTGGCCATGGCTGCGGCCATCAAAGGCTACCGCATGGTGCTCATCATGCCGGAGGACCTGTCCATCGAGCGCGCTCAAACCATGAAGGCCTTTGGTGCGGAGCTCATCCTCACCTCCAAGAGCGGCGGCATGGAATCGGCCCGCGATCTGGCCGAAAGAATGCATGCCGAAGGCAAGGGCCGTGTGCTGGACCAGTTTGCCAACGCCGACAACCCGCGCGTGCACTACGAGACCACCGGCCCCGAGCTCTGGGCACAGACCGGTGGGCGCATCACGCACTTCGTGAGCGCCATGGGCACCACCGGCACCATCACCGGTGTGTCGCGTTTCCTCAAGGAAAAGAACCCGGCCATCCGCATCATCGGCGCCCAGCCCAGCGAGGGTTCGCGCATCCCCGGCATCCGCAAGTGGCCGATCGAATACCTGCCGAAAATCTACGATCCGAGCGCGGTCGACGAGTTGGTCTATGTGAGTCAGTCGGATGCCGAAGCGATGTGCCGGCAGCTCGCGCGCGAAGAGGGCATTTTCGCGGGTATTTCGGCTGCAGGTGCTTGCTGGGTGGCGCAGCAGATCGCGGCCCAGGTGGAGGGCGCGACCATCGCATTCATCGTGTGCGACCGCGGCGACCGTTACCTCTCCACCGGCGTGTTCCCGGCCTGACGCTCGCCATGCCCGCCAGCGCATTCCGCTATTGCCCCCAGTGCGCCACCGCGTTGGAGCTCATCACGCTGGCTGAAGACGGCGGCGACATTCAGCGCCTGCGTTGCCCGGCCTGCGGCTTCACCCACTGGAACAACCCCACGCCGGTGCTGGCCGCCATCGTGGAGGTGGATGGCCGAGTCCTGCTCGCGCGCAACGCGGCCTGGTCGGGTCGCATGTTTGGTCTCATCACTGGTTTCATGGAAGCCGGGGAGTCTCCCGAAGAAGGTATTCGTCGCGAAATTGCCGAAGAAACTTCGCTGGATGTGACAAAACTCACGTTGGTTGGTGTGCATGATTTTCAGCGCATGAACCAGGTGATCGTGACCTACCACGCGGTCGCACATGGCGTGGTGAAGCTCTCGCCGGAGCTGGTCGAATACAAGCTCATGGAGCCGGCCCACATCCGCTGCTGGCGCGCCGGCACTGGGTTTGCGCTGGCCGACTGGCTGCGCAGTCGCGGTATTGAGCCGGTGTTCATGGAAGACTTTCACAGGCCCGCAGACCCTGTTCTGTAACGCGAAAGCGCGCTGCATGGAAAAGACGCGCCGCTTAGAATGGCCGATTCCAAGGAAAGCCCCCATGCACGCCGACAAAGAACTTGATGCCCGCGGTTTGAACTGCCCGCTGCCCATCCTGAAAGCCAAAAAAGCGCTGGCCGACATGCACAGCGGCCAAACCCTGAAGGTGATTTCCACCGACGCTGGTTCGGTGCGCGATTTTCAGGCGTTCGCCAAACAGACCGGCAACGTGCTGGTCGAGCAGCAAACGGTGGGAGACGAACACTTGACGTTGCTCAAGCGCCGCTGAAACCGGCTTGTAGAAGCCCGCCCCATGGAAGTCCTGCTCGTCGATCCGCTGGTGCCCGAGGCCCTGTCGTGGCTGCAGGAGCGGCACGAGGTGACGTACCGCCCCGAGCTGGGCGACGATTCGGTGGAGCTGCGCAAAGCCACTTACAAGACACGCGCCATCGTGCTGCCGCCGCATGTGGTGGTGTCCGAGGAGTTCCTGAATTTTTCGCCCAAGCTCGAGATCGTGGCGCGCATGCAGATCTCCAGCGACAACACCGACCTCGACGCTTGCGCACGGCGCCATGTGCGTGTGTTGCAGGCGCGCAGCGCCACGGTGCGCTCCAACGCCGAGTACCTGCTGTACGGACTGCTCATGCTGTATCGGCGCGGCATGATCAGCGCGCTGCTGGGCCGCAAGATTTCCCAAGTGCGCATGGGCCGCGAGCTCTCCGGCAGCACCGTGGGTTTGTTGGGCCTGGCGCCGGTGGCCCACACGCTGGCGCCCATGCTCAAGAGCCTGGGTGTGCGCCTGCTGGGTTACGACCCCGCCGTGCACCACGCCGCCACCATCTGGAACAAGCTGGGCGTGGAGCCTGTGACCTTGCAGGACTTGCTGTCGCGCTCGGACGCGATCTCGCTGCAGATGGTCTACGCCTCGCGCTTCCGTGGCTGGATCAACGAGCGCCTGCTCAACCACTGCAAGCCGGGTCAGCTGTGGGTGGGGGTGAGCCGCAGCACGCTGTTCGATGCCGATGCGCTGGCGCTGGCCCTGTGTGATGGCCGCATCGACGCCTGTTTGATGGACGGCGCCAATCCTCAGTTCGCCGCCGAGGGCACGCCCCTGCACGGCATCCCCAACCTGCACCTCACGCCACGCCTGGGTTCGCACACACGCGAAGCCAAGTTGCGCGCGAGCTGGTATGTGGCGCACCGCATCCACGAAACCCTTTCGCCGCACGCGGTGGGTCAGGAAGGGCGGGTGAGTGATTTTTCGGTGCTGGACAGCCTGGAGTACAGCGAGCCCGAAGACCCGCAGGCGGTGACACCGTCGCAGTGGGGCTCGATCGCAATGCACAGGGGCTGATAGAAGGCACCCCCGCCGCGCTCCGCGCGACCCCCTCAAGGGGGCGACACCTGCGGCCTGGCAAAGCCAGTTCCGCGGTGTCTCTGGGTTAGCCACCTCTCGCCGGAGAGGTTTTGTTGGCCATCAGTCAGGCGCCCAGCCGTTGCAGCTGCTCGCGCATCTTCTCCAGCGTCGCCGTGAAGTCGGCCACGCGCTTTCTTTCCTGATCGATCACCGCCGGCGGCGCTTTGGCCACGAAGGCTTCGTTGGACAGCTTGGCGGTGGCCTTGGTGATCTCGCCTTCCAGTCGCGTGGCTTCCTTGCCCAGGCGCAGCTTCTCAGCCGCCACGTCGATGGCCATGAACAGGCACAGGCGGGCCTCGCCGACCACGGCCACCGGGGCGGCTTGCGCGGCTGCGGCCCACGCGGCCTCGTCGGTGAATACCTTCACTTCGCTCAACTTGGCCAGGCCTTGCAGCACCGGGCCCATGGCCTGCATGTAGGCGGTGTCGCCCAACACATAGAGCGGCAGGCGCGTGGCAGGGGACACGCTCATTTCGCCACGCAGGTTGCGGCACGCGTCCACCAGCGCCTTGAGCTTGTTGACGTGGGCGATGGACGCTTCGTCGATCTTGTTCAACTGGGCTTGCGGGTAACGCGCGATGCTCACCGATTCGCCGGGCAGGCCGGCCACGGGCGCCACTTTTTGCCACAGCTCTTCGGTGATGAAGGGGATCACCGGGTGCGCCAGGCGCAGGATGGCTTCGAGCGTGCGGATGAGGGTGCGGCGGGTGGCGCGTTGTTGAGATGCGTCGCCGGTCTGGATCTGCACCTTGGCGATCTCCAGATACCAGTCGCAGAACTCGTTCCAGACGAAGTCGTAGATCGTGTTGGCCACGTTGTCGAGCCGGTACTCGGCGAAGCCCTTGGCCACCTCGGCCTCGGTCTTCTGCAGCAGCGAGCTGATCCAGCGGTCGGCCTGGCTGAAGCTGAGGTAGCCGTGGAAGGGTTGGCCCACCGCGCACTCGGCCTTGGTGTGGTCTTCCAGGCCACAGTCCTGGCCTTCGCAGTTCATCAGCGTGAAGCGCGTGGCGTTCCAGAGCTTGTTGCAGAAGTTGCGGTAGCCCTCGCAGCGCTTGCTGTCGAAGTTGATGCTGCGGCCCAGCGACGCGAGCGCGGCGAAGGTGAAGCGCAACGCGTCGGCGCCATAGGCCGGAATGCCGTCGGGGAATTCCTTCTCGGTCTGCTTGCGCACCTTGGGCGCGGTCTCGGGCTTGCGCAGGCCGGTGGTGCGTTTGTCCAGCAGGGGCGCGAGCGCGATGCCGTCGATCAGGTCTACCGGGTCGAGCACGTTGCCCTCCGACTTGCTCATCTTCTGCCCCTGCGCGTCGCGCACCAGGCCGTGGATGTAGACGTGTTTGAACGGCACGCGGCCGGTGAAATGCGTCGTCATCATGATCATCCGGGCGACCCAGAAAAAGATGATGTCGTAGCCGGTGACCAGCACGGTGCTGGGCAGGTAGAGGTTGTAGTCCTCGGTCGCGCCTTCCTTCTGGTTCGGCCAGCCCATGGTCGAGAAGGGGACGAGGGCCGACGAGTACCAGGTGTCGAGCACATCGGGGTCGCGCACGAGCGTCTGGCCCGGGGCTTTCGCCTGCGCTTCGGCTTCGTTGCGCGCCACGATCACGTTGCCGGCTTCGTCATACCAGGCCGGGATCTGGTGGCCCCACCAGAGCTGGCGGCTGATGCACCAGTCCTGGATGTTGTTCATCCACTGGTTGTAGGTGTTGACCCAGTTCTCGGGCACGAACTTCACCTCGCCCGACTGCACGGCCGCAATCGCCTTATCGGCAATCGACGTGCCGCTGGTGTTCTTCTCGTTGCCCTTGGACTGCATGGCCACAAACCATTGGTCGGTGAGCATGGGCTCGATCACCTGGCCGGTGCGTGCGCAGCGCGGCACCATGAGCTTGTGCTTCTTGGTCTCCACCAGCAGGCCGGCGGCTTCCAGGTCGGCCACCACGGCCTTGCGCGCCACGAAGCGGTCCAGACCCTGGTACTTGGTTGGTGCGTTCTCGTTGATGGCGGCTTGCAGCGTGAGCACGCCGATGATGGGCAGGCCGTGGCGCTGGCCCACGGCGTAGTCGTTGGTGTCGTGCGCGGGCGTGACCTTGACCACGCCAGTGCCGAAGGCGCGGTCCACGTAGTCGTCGGCGATCACCGGAATGTCACGGTCGCACAGCGGCAGCTTCACGGTCTTGCCGATGAGGTGGGTGTAGCGCTCGTCTTCCGGGTGCACCATCACCGCCACGTCGCCCAGCAGGGTCTCAGGGCGGGTGGTGGCCACGGTGAGTGAACCCGAGCCGTCGGTCAGCGGGTAGGCGATGTGCCAGAGGAAGCCATCCTCCTCTTCGCTCTCCACTTCGAGGTCGGACACGGCCGACATCAGCACCGGGTCCCAGTTCACCAGGCGCTTGCCGCGGTAGATCAGGCCTTGTTCGTACAGCTGCACAAACGTCTCGGTCACCACGGTCGAGAGCTTCGGATCCATGGTGAAGTACTCGCGGCTCCAGTCCACGCTGTCGCCCATGCGGCGCATCTGCGTGGTGATGGTGTTGCCGCTTTCTTCCTTCCATTCCCAGACCTTGGCCACGAAGTTCTTGCGCGCCTCGGCGGGTGTGGGGCCCATGTCGTGGCGGCTGATGCCCTGCGCCTGCAGTTGGCGCTCCACCACGATCTGGGTGGCAATACCGGCGTGGTCGGTGCCCGGCACCCAGACCGTGTTGGCGCCCGCCATGCGGTGGTAACGCGTGAGCGAGTCCATGATGGTCTGGTTGAACGCGTGGCCCATGTGCAGCGTGCCGGTCACGTTGGGTGGCGGCAGCTGGATCGCGAACGATGGTGCGTCGGCCTGGGGTGCGCCCGTGCCGCGAAAGCCCGCCACGCCGTAGCCGCGCTGTTCCCATTCGGGGCCCCAGCGGGCCTCGATCGGAGCGGGTTCGAACGATTTGGCCAGGGATTGCAGGCCGGGTTGGTTCAGGGTGTCGGTCATAGGGCGCGCCAAAATGAAAACGGCATCCCGCAGGATGCCGTCAGGAGAAATGGGATTGCCCGCCGATTTTATTCGACAGGCTCCTCAGACCGGGGTGGCGGGCATATCGCGCGCGGCGGCGATGCACGCCTTGAGCACGCTGGCGTCGCCGATCTGGTTGGCCAGCAGCAGGATCAGGCGCGCGTTGAGCAGTTCCGCGTCTTCGCGGCTGAGGCCGGCGTGGGCGTCGAGCAGCTGTTCGTAGAACGCGTCGGCGTCTTGAAAGTGGGGGTTGGTGTTCATGTCGGGTCTCCGCGCAGGCCCAGCGAGCGCTCGATGGCGCGCACCAGTTGAGCGTTGATGGTTTCTCCGGTGGCCGCCAGGTAGCCGTCGGGGCGCACCAGCGCCCAGCCATTTGCAGTGGCCTGGCAGGCGTCCTTCAAGTGACGCTTGGGGTCGCGCACATGCTCCAGCGCGCGCGCGGTGTTGTGCGCGCCGAGCACCTGCACGCCGCGCACCGGTGCGTCCAGGCACAGGTGGCGAAGCCGTTGCAGGGCGGCGGCAGGCAGGTCGCCGAACACCAGCACCAGCAGGTCGCCGCGAGCCCAGTTGAGCAGGTCGTTCATATCGCCCGGCGTGCCGTCGGCCCATTCAATGCCCACGTTTTGCACCGACTGGCCCGCGGCGCTGGCCGGCGCATAGGTGCAGGCGCGTGAGCGGGCGTAGGGGTTGGCCACGGCCATGCGCCCGGTGTTGATGAGCGCTCGCGCAAAAGGGTGTTGTTTGGCCAGGCCGATGGCGGCCTGGCGGAACAGGCGCTCGGTGCCGTCGGCCGGGCGCAGGAAACGCGCGGTGCGGTTGGTCACGCACACGTTTTGCTGCGCGGCATCCATGCGTTCGTCGTTGTAGCTCTCCAGCAAGGCGCTGTCGGCTTTGCCGCTGAGCACGGCGGCCAATTTCCAGGCCAGGTTGTCGGCGTCGGCCACACCGGTGTTGCCGCCGCGCGCACCGAACGGGCTGACCACCTTGGCCGAGTCGCCCATGAGGAAGACCCGACCGTGGCGCATGGCGTGCACGCACTCGCTGCGGTAGGCGTAGGGCCCGACCCAGACGATCTCCACGTCGACGTCGGGCCCGAACTGCCGCGCCAGGCGCTCGCGCACCACGTCTTCGCGGCTCACGTAGGCGGGGTCGGCGTTGGGCGCCATCTGGTAGTCGATGCGCCAGACGTCGTCGGCCATGAGGTGTTGCCAGACCGCGCGGTTTTCGTTGAAGGGCGCTTCAATCCAGGTGTGGCGCTCCTGCGGCGGGTGGGTGGAGAAGCGCACATCGGCGATGCACCAGCGGTCGTCGCCGCGTTTGCTGTCGAACGGCACCTTGAGCCATTTGCGCAACGGGCTGTTCGATCCGGTGGCGTCGATCACGTGCTCGGCTTCCAGCTGGTAGCTGCCGGCGGGCGTTTCGATGGTGAGCGTGGCGCAGTCGGCGTTTTGCTCGAAGGCGGTGAGGCGGTTCTGCCAGCGCAATTCGACCGCGCCGAGCTCCAGGATGCGCTCAACCAGGAAACCTTCGATGTAGAACTGCTGGATGTTGATGAAGGGCGGTTGTTGCGAGAGGTGGTATTGGCCCTGTTGGCGCAGATCGAAGCTGTAGACCTCGTCCTCGCCCGCGAAGGTGCGGCCCACGCTCCACTGCACGCCTTTGGCGGCGATGCGCTCGTAGATCCCGAGGCGTTCGAAGATTTCGAGCGACTTCTGCGTGTAGCAGATACCGCGCGACGAGGCGCCCTTGACGCCCACGGTGTTGTCTTCGTCGATGAGCACTGCGCGCACGCCCAGGCGGGCCAGCGAGCAGGCGAGCGTGAGGCCGCTGATGCCGCCGCCCACGATGACCACGGGGTGGCGCACGGGGGTGGGGCTGTGCAGTTCGGGTGGTTCGACAAACGGGTACTCGGGCAGTTGATAGCCTGCGCCGGCGGTGAACTCGTAGCTGTTGGTGTGTGCGGCTTCGCGGTACGTCGTCATGGGCTCATCGCTCCTCTTGTTTCGTTTCGTCGTGTTTTGCGCATCGGTTGTGCGGGGTGCAAGGCTGCAACTCGCGCCGACCGGAGCCACGCCAACGACAAATTCCTCAGCCCTTCACCAGCCCGCCAACCTCGGGCCTATCGTTCTGCTGCGGCTTCAGCGGCGCCGCCGTTTTGCCCTCGGCGCGTTCACGGCGCCACTGCTCCTTGCGCGCATTCCACTCGGCCAGGCGCGCATGCGCCGTCTTGCTTTCTTCCAGCATCTCGAACTCGTCGGCCAGCTGCGCCGTCAATTCCAGGCGGATGCCGTTCGGGTCGAAGAAATAAATGCTCTTGAAGATGTGGTGATCGGTGACACCCAGCACCTCCACACCGCTGGCTTGCAAACGCGCCTTGGTGTTTTCAAGCTCCTGCTCGGTGTTCACGCGAAAGCTGATGTGGTTCACCCACTTCGGCGTGTTCGGGCTCGGCAGTGCGGCCTCGTCATCGCCCAGGTCGAAGAAGGCGATGAAGGAGCCGTCTTGCAGGCGGAAGAAAAAGTGCGTGTACGGGCAGTACTCGCCGGTGCTGGGCACATGGTCGCTCTGGATGATGTGGTAGAGCGGCAGACCCAGGATGTCCTCGTAAAAACGGCGTGTTTCCTCGGCATCTTTCGCGCGGTGGGCGAAGTGGTGCAACTGCTGGATCGGTGCCGGGGCGGGCAGGGTGGGTGCGTTCATCGATGTCTCCTCAAGGTCCAAAGCGATTCAATATTATGCAATGCATTTCTCTTATCGTAATCATATGGGCTTGCTTTTCACTCCAGTTTGAGACTTTCCCTCCGGGGTGTCGATGCCGTCTGGCATGGTGCAGCGTTGGCGATAATTGAATACCCCCACGGGGAGTGCCGAACGCCTGCGCACCTGCCGCCGCCTGTGGCCCAGCCCCTCCCCTTCCTGCTCCGAACCATGCTCTTCCTGATTTCCCCCGCCAAAGCGCTCGATTACGAAACGCCGCCCCACGTGGCCACCCACACCCAGCCCTTGTTCGTCAAGCAGGCGACCGAGTTGATCGGCGTTCTGCGCGAACAGTCGCCGCAGCAGATCGCCGATCTCATGAGCCTGTCGGACACGCTCTCGGGTCTGAACGTGGCGCGCTACCAGGCCTGGCGCCCCAGGTTCACCGCCAAAAATTCCAAGCAGGCCGTGCTGGCCTTTGATGGTGATGTGTACGGCGGGCTCGACGCGAAGACCCTCGCCGAGTCCGACCTCGACTGGCTGCAGCAGCACCTGTGCATCCTCAGCGGCCTCTACGGTGTGTTGCGCCCGCTCGACCTCATGCAGCCCTACCGGCTGGAGATGGGCACACGCCTGGCCACCGGCCGCGGCAAGAATCTCTACGCCTTCTGGGGCCGCCAGATTGCCGACCACCTCAACGAGCGCGCCCAGGCCGACGTGAGTCCGGTGGTGATCAACCTCGCCAGCGAAGAGTATTTCAAGGTGGTCGACCGCAAGGCGCTGTTGCCGCGCGTGGTCACCTGCGTGTTTGAAGAGCGCAAGGCCGATGGCTACAAGGTCATCAGCTTCATGGCCAAGCGTGCGCGTGGCCTCATGGTGCGTTACGCCGTGCAGCACCGCGCCAGCACACCCGAGCAACTCAAACAATTCGATCTGGAGGGCTATCGCTTCAACAGCGCCGCCTCCGGACCCGACCGCCTGGTGTTCCGCCGCGAAGCCAAGGCTTGAGCGCACAGCCATGAACCAGTCCGTCACCATCGAGCTGCGCCAATGGATCGTGGAGCAAGCCGCGGCCGGCTTTTCGCGCGAGGCGGTGATGGCGTCCATGGTGGCCTCGGGCTGGCAGAAGTCGGTGGCGCTCAAGGCGCTGGAGGCCACCTGGAAAGAAGCCGCGCCTGTGATCAGCCAGCCCGCGCCAGCGGTGCGCCGCGACGGCGTGCGGCACCTGCCCGATCTGGACCTGAACCTGTCGCCGCGCCAGATCGACGCGGGTGACCGCATGGTCGATGTGATCGCCTCGCTCAATCAGCCGCGCGTGGTGGTGCTGGGCAACCTGCTCAGTGCCGAAGAGTGCGACGCACTGATCGAATCGGCCCGCCCGCAACTGGCGCGCTCGCTCACCGTGGCCACCAAAACCGGTGGCGAGGAGCTCAATCCTGACCGCACCAGCAGCGGTACCTTCTTCGCGCGTGGGCAGACGCCCGAGGTGGCGCGCATCGAGGCGCGCATTGCCCGCCTGCTGAACTGGCCCATTGAAAACGGCGAAGGCCTTCAGGTGCTGCACTACCGCCCGGGCGCCGAGTACAAGCCGCACTACGACTACTTCGACCCCGACGAACCCGGCACGCCCACCATCCTCAAGCGCGGCGGGCAGCGCCTGGCCACGCTGGTGATGTACCTGAGCGAGCCCGCGCGCGGTGGCGGCACCACCTTCCCCGACGCGGGGCTGGAGGTGGCGCCCGTGCGCGGCAACGCGGTGTTCTTCAACTACGACCGACCCCACCCGTCCACCCGCACCCTGCACGGCGGTGCGCCGGTGATCGAGGGCGACAAGTGGGTGGCCACCAAATGGCTGCGCGAACGCGAGTTCGTGTGAAGCGCCCGGCATGAACATCACCCACAACGGCCTGCGCATCGAATTCGAGAGCGACGGCGACGAACACGCACCCGCCGTGGTGCTCACCATGGGCCTGGGCATGCAGCTCACCGCCTGGCCCAGCTCGCTGGTGCAGGCCATCGTGCAGGCCGGCTACCGCGTGATCCGCTTCGACAACCGCGACATCGGCCTCTCCAGCCAGCTCGACCACCTGGGTGTGCCCAACATCGGCTGGCAACTCGTGCGCTCCCGCCTGGGTCTGCCGATCCGCTCGCCCTACAGCCTGCAAGACATGGCCCATGACACCATCGGCCTGCTCGACGCGCTGGGCGTGCAGCGCGCCCACCTGGTGGGCGTGTCCATGGGCGGCATGATCTCGCAGCGCGTGGCCGCCAGCGTGCCGCAGCGCGTGCTCAGCCTCACCAGTGTCATGAGCTCCAGCGGTGCACCGGGCCTGCCCGGCCCGCGCCCACACGTGACCCGCGCCCTGCTCAAGCGCCCGCGCAGTCAGCGCCCCGAACACGTGGCCGCTCACGCCCTGAACATGTTCCGCCTCATCGGCAGCCCCGCGTTCCCGCAAGACATGCCCGCCTTCGAGCAGCGCGTGCTGGCCGACGCGGTGCGCAGCCACAACCCCGCCGGTGTGGCGCGGCAGTTGCTCGCCGTGGCGTCTGATACCGGGCGCCACACCGTGCTCAGAGGCATCACCTGCCCCACGCTCGTGGTGCACGGCACGGCCGATCCGCTGGTGCCGCTGGCCTGTGGCCAGGACACCGCCGCACGCATCGCCGGCTCGCGTTTCGAAGCCATCGACGGCATGGGGCACGACTGGCCGCCCGGTGTGGCCGCGCTGCTGGCTGGCCACATCGTCCCGCACATTCAGGCCGCACAAGCCCCCTCAAAGAACGCCTCAAACCCGTCCCCGACATGACCCACAACACCCCCGAACAATCGCAGCTCGGCCAGACCTCGGCCTACGTGGACCAATACGACGCCGCTCTGCTGTTCCCCCTGCCGCGCGAGACCAAACGCCGCGAGATCGGCATCACCGGCAGTGTGCCGTTCCTCGGCGCCGACCTGTGGACCGCGTTCGAACTCAGCTGGCTCAACCCGCGCGGCAAGCCGCAGGTGGCCCTGGCCCACATCACCGTGCCCTGCGAGAGCACGCACATCGTGGAGAGCAAGTCGTTCAAGCTCTACCTCAACAGCTTCAACAACACGGCGTTTGCCAGCGCCGACGCGGTGCGCGACCGCATCCGCGCCGACGTGAGCGCCGCCATCTGGCACGGCGGCTCTGTGCAGTCCAGCGCAGGGGTGAAGCTCTTGCTGCCCGAGCAACTGGAGCGCGAGAAGGTGCAGGAACTCGACGGCCTGAGCGTCGACCGGCTCGACGTGGAGTGCACGCGTTACCAACCCGCGCCCGAGCTGCTCACCGCCGCGTTCGACGAGAAGCCGGTCGAAGAAATCCTGGTGAGCCACCTGCTCAAGAGCAACTGCCTCGTGACCGGCCAGCCCGACTGGGGCAGCGTGCAGATCAGCTACAGCGGCCCGCAGATCGACCAGGCCGGGCTGCTGCAATACATCGTGAGTTTTCGCAACCACAACGAATTCCACGAGCAGTGCGTGGAGCGCATCTACATGGATGTGCTGGCGCGCTGCAAGCCCACCAAGCTGGCGGTGTACGCCCGCTACACCCGCCGCGGCGGCCTGGACATCAACCCCTGGCGCACCAGCCACCCGCAGTCACCACCGGCCAACGTGCGCACGGCGCGGCAGTAGCCGCTGCGGCAACCCTTGGCTGCGTCTAACTTTGGGGCGCTAATATCCCATTCGCGCCATCTTCGAGCGCGTATCACAGGGAGACACCATGGGTTTGTTTGACGGGATGCTTGGCAATGCATCCAGGATCGACGCAGCAAAGATTCAGCAGGAGTTTCAGCAAATTCTTGCGCCTGGGGAAGCGGTCGAACACGCGTACCAATTGATCCGGGACTATTTCGTGTTCACCAACAAGCGCTTCGTGCTGGTGGACAAGCAAGGGTTGACCGGCAGCAAGGTCGAGTACCACTCGATCCCTTACAAGAGCATCACCCATTTCAGCATCGAGACCGCTGGGACTTTTGACCTGGACGCCGAACTCAAGATCTGGATTTCAGGAACGCCAGCGCCGATTCAGAAGCAGTTCAACAAGAAGCTCAGCATTTACGAGGTGCAGAGTGTGTTGGCCTCTTACGTGCTCAAGGCTTGATGTGGAGGTGTCATGACCAAATCGCGAAAGAGCTTTGATGCCGGCATCAAGGATGCTGAGCTGATGTTGGCGTTGTATGCCGAGCATCCAAAAACAAGTTCTGAATCTGGCGAGGCGATAAAGCGTGCAGGCTTGGTGCTCGCACTCACAGCGTGGGAAACGTATGTTGAAGATCTGATTCTGGAGCGAGTCCAGGCATACACGCAGGTGCTCAATGGAAGTCCTGCGGGTACCTTCATGAGGAAGCGCCTTGACCTCGAGTTGAAACAGTTCCACAACCCGAACTCTGCGAAAATTCAAAAGCTGTTCAAGGATTTCCTCGAACTAGACATCACAGAGATGTGGCATTGGGGGAGCTTTGACACAAGATCGGCCAAAGATACGCTTGATCGTTACCTCGTCATGCGCGGTGATGCCGTGCACCGGGCTCGAGTTGTTGAAGCCGGCACGCCTCCAACAGCTCACACAGTAAAGAAAGACGATCTGGAAAAAGCGATTCGGTTCTTGAAAAGTTTGGTGGATGCAACCGAGCAATGCTTCGAGAAGTAGTCGTCGCGCGTATTCGCGAACGTTGAGTTGATCTTCAGATCATCTTCTGAATCAGCGTACCCTTGAACAGCACCGGACCGGTCGGGCCGCGTTCGCTCGGCACACCGCCCTTGGGCTCCAGGCTGATGGCGAGCGTGGGCACTTCGCGCACGTCGCCCACGCCGGCCGTGAGCTGCAGCAGGCGTTCCTGACTCAGCACACCCAGCGAGCGGGGTCCGCCTGAGGGCGGCAGGGCCCAGAGTTGCAGCGACTTGTCGCTCGCTTCCTGGAAACCGCCCACGCGTTGGAGCGTGAGCTTGCCGTTCTTGGGATCAAACGTCACCAGCATCGAGGCGCTGGCCTGGTCGTCGTTGAGCACGGCCACGTATTCGATCTGCGGTGTGGCCGAGAGCCTGGCCTGCAGTTCGTTGATCTGTGCACCGAGGTTGTCGCGCAAACCCACGGCGGTGACGAGTGCGAACACGGTGGCGAGTGCACCGGCGGCGGTGGCTCCGCGCCAAAGCGCCAGGCTGCGCAACCAGCCGGTGGCCTGCGGCTTCGTGGCTTGTGCGCGCGCGGCGGCCATGGCCTGCTGCTGGCTGTCGCCCTGCACCAGGTTTTCAATGCGCGTCCACACGGCTGGCGCGGGTGGCTGCGGTGTCTGCAGTTCGTTCATGCTGGCCACGCGGCTCTGCCACACCAGAGCGGCGGCGCGCACCGGGGCTTGTTCGCGTGCCATGGCTTCAAAGCGGCGGCGGGCGCCACCGCGCAAGGTGCCCAGCGCATGGGCTGCGGCGAGTTTGTCGAGCAGTTCGGGGTGATGGATCAGGTTCATGGCCGTCTTTTCACGCGAAGCGCGACATGCAGGTGCGCAACTGGTCGAGCCCGCGGCGGATCCAGGTTTTCACGGTGCCCAGCGGCAGGCTGAGCTGTTCGGCCAGTTCGCTGTGGCTGAGGTCGCGCAGGTAGGCCAGGCTCACCACCTCGCGCTGGCGGTTTTCCAGCTTGGCCAGGCACTGGTGCAGCGCCCAGGCCTGCTGGCTGGCCAGGGTGGTGTCCATCGGATTGGGCGAATCGCCCTCCACCGTGTCCGCCATCGCATCGTCGATTTCGTCGGTGAGGTGGGCGCGCTCGGCACTGCGTCGGCGCAAGCAGTCGAGCGAGCGGCTGCGCACGATCAGGCCGAGCCAGGCCATGGGTGGGCTCAAGGTTGCGCGGTAGTCGCCGGCGCTGCGCCAGACCTGCAGAAAGGTTTCCTGCAGCGCGTCTTCGGCCCATTCGCTTTTGCCCACCACGCGCATGGACAGGCCATACAACTTCGATGAGGTCAGGTCGTAGAGGGCTTTGAGGGCGATTTCGTCGCGTTGGGCCACGCGGTCGATCAAGGCCATGAGAAGGTCATCGGGTTGTGCGCTCATGCGGGCATTGTGCGGTACCTGCTTGCCCCATGCCCACGCCGGGGCTTGGTGGAAAGCGGGCGGCATGTTCACGGCCGGCGCCGACGCGGCTGCACTTGTGTGGGCAGGCTCAGGGCCGTGACCGGCGTGATGTTGATCGCCATGGGCGGCGCTTCGATGAGCTGGTCGGCATGGACCACGCGCACCTTGGCAGCGCCCTCGGGCACGCCTTGCACCGTGGCCATGCCGTTGGCGTCGGTCTGCAGCGTCCAGGGGGAATCGGCCACGAAGATGAAGCCGCGCATGGAGCCGTGCAGGTGGCAGCCGAGCTGCACCGCGCCCGCCTTGCTCAGCGTCACATCGGCGCTGGACGGCTCCTTGCCTTCGGCTTTGCCGTCCAGGCGCAGCTCGAAGCCGGGCTGGGTGCCCGGGTTCAGCGAGGCCAGGCCGGCGGGTGTGCCCCGCACATGGTGTTCCCAGCTGTCGAGATTGGTGAAGGTCACTTTCGAGCCCACCGGCAACACGGTGGTGGCGGGCAGGAACTGCATCTTCTGCTGGTTGATGACGGCAGACACCGGTGCCGGTGCTGCCGGTCTGGCGCCAGCGCCGGGCTCGATGACCACCACCGCGTCGGCCAGGGGTTTGCCATCGCGCCCGAGCACCGTCACCTGCACGGTGGCGGCTTGTGCAGCTAGGGGCAACAGGGCGGTGGCGATCAGCCAGGCGGCGGTGTTCGAGCGTGTCATGGTCGGCTTCGGCGATGTTTCAGCGAACAGTGACCACGTCGCGGTGCATGGGCGCCAGCAGCGCGAGCATCTGGTTCTGGCGGGTGAACGGAATGCCGCGTGCGTTCATGCTTTGCTGCAGCACTTCGACGAGTGCGTTGAACTGCGCGCGGGTGGTGTCGCGCTGGGCGTGTGCGGTCTTCATGTCGGGACCCTTGTAGACGCAGGGACCGCCCGAGAGCTGGCAGAGCTGGTCGCTCAGGGACTTGGCCAGGTTGGTCAGGTTGGTGTCCTTGAATTGCTCGCCGATGCGTGGGTCGGCTTTGAGGCGCACCACGAAATCGTCCATGAGGCTGCGGATGCCGGCCTCTTCGCCGAAAGCCTGGTAGAGGCCCGCTGCCGGGGCCACCGGGTAGGCGCTGGCGGCGGTGGGCGCGGGTTGCATGGACTGGGCGAGCGTGGCGCCGCTGGCCAGGGCCAGCAAGGTGAGGGCGGTGGAGGTGATGAGGTTTTTCATGATGAGACTCACAGGTAGGGGGTTTAGAAAGCGATCTGGGCCGAGACGTACACGCCGGTCTGCTTGCGTCCGCTGGTGGTGGCCGGCACGATGCGGCCCAGGTCCACATAGGCGGCGGTGAGCGAGACGTTTTTGCTCGGTGCGTAGGCGATGAAGATGTCTTTCCAGTCGTCGGCGCGCAGGCCATCGCTCAGGCCTGCAGCCTGGCCGGCGCGCTGCAGTTTGTTGGGCATGCCGCGGTATTCGAAGCCCACGGCCAGCTTGCTGCTGATCAGGTACGCCACCGAGAACTCGGGCTGCAACTCGTAGCTGTTGTCGGCACCGCCCAGCGTGGCGCCAAAGCCCAGCAGACCGCCCTGGTTGGCCTTGGTGGCGCGCAGCGTGCCGTTGACCAGGATGCCCTGGGCGAGGAACAGCTTGGTGGCACTCACGTACACGTCGGTGCCGCTGCGTTTGGCGCCCAGTGCCGTGAGTGTGCCGTCCAGGCCAGAAGACTGCAGGCGTTTGAACTGCACGCCCACCGCGATCTGCGGCATCAGGCTGTCGCTGTCGAGCACGGCGTCGCCGGCCACGCGCACCTTGGCGCCCACGATGTCCTGCTTCAGGCGCAGACCCGGCAGGCCCAGCGCCGTGCCGGTGACACCGGTGTCGAAGTTCTGGTGACCCAACGAGAGTTCAACCCGGTCGTGGATGCCCACGGCCACACCGTAGGCGGTGAGGCCGTAGTCCCGCGTGACGGCGCGGCTGGCGTAGGCCGACACGCCCACTTCGCCTTCGGTGGCCTGGCTGCCGATCACGGCCCAGGGCGAGATGCCGCCACCGGCGGCGCCTTCGACGCTGCTCACACCGCCGGTGAGCAGCAGCTTGCCGGTGTCGGCGTGCGCGGGAACGGTGGTCAGCAACGCGACGGCTGCGGCCAGGGGCAGCAGGCGCGCTGCTGTGCGGGAGGGGGAGGTTTTCAGGATGGGCATGGTGAATGGACCGTGGGTGTTGACGGGATTCCCGGTGAAGGGACGGTGGAGCCTGACTCTCTGGATACGCGCGGCCGTTCGAAATGGATTCAAGCGACAAAACCCCTGCGCGACCGGCGGGCTTTGTGAATCCACAAACGCGATGGTGGGCGTATTCAACGTGACGGTTGTCACGAGGCCTTGTGCCGATGGACAGCTGATTGCCCCACCCAACCCAAGGATCTCTCCATGAACAACACCAAGACCCCCGACTCCCTGATCTCTCCCGCATCGCGCCGCGGCTTCATGCGCAGCGGTGGCGTGCTCTCTGCTGCCGCCGTGGCCCTGCTGGCTGGTCGGGAAGTGCTGGCCGCCAACCACGGGCAGAAGATGGACATGTCCAAAGACGTGGGCATCCTCAACGTGGCACTCGGCCTGGAACACGAAGCCATCAACGCCTACCAGCTCGGCGCCGCCAGCGGCCTGCTGCAAAAGCCGGTGCTGGATGTCGCGGTGCAGTTCCAGGGCCACCACAAGACCCACCGCGACGCGCTGATCGCCACCATCCAGAAGCTCGGCGGCAAGCCGGTGGCCGAGATGAAGCTGGAGGACTACGCCAGGTCGCTCAACGCCGCCACACTCAAGAGCCAGGCCGATGTGCTGGACCTTGCCGCCCGCCTGGAACTGGGCGCGACCAACGCCTACCTGAGCGTGATCCCTGCGCTGGGTGACCGCGAGCTGGCCAAGGTGGCCGCGCGCCTGGCGGCTGATGAGACCATGCACTACACCGTGCTCACCAGCGCCCTGGGCCGCCCGCTGCCCCCCGGCGCCCTCTCTTTCGGCGCCTGAGCCGAAAGAGCCGATCGCCCTGAGCCTGTCGAAGGGTCGGCGCCTGATCAGGCGGCCTGCTGGAAGCCTTCCAGCAGGTTCACCGCGTTGGTGCCCACGGCGTCCACCGCATAGCCGCCTTCGAACGTGAACACCGTGGGCAGACCGGCACCCGCCAGGATTTCGCCCACGGTGAAGTAGTCGGCGCTCTTCAAGGTGAAACCCGAGATCGGATCGCCCTCGAACGTGTCCAGCCCCATGGGGACGACCAGGGCCGTTGCGCCAAATTGCCGGACCGCTTGCACCGCAGTGGCCAGCGCCTCACGCCAGGTGTCAAAGCCAGTGCCGCGCGGCAGCGGCAGGTTCAGGTTGAAACCTTCGCCAGCGCCCGCACCACGTTCATCCGCATGACCCAGAAAAAACGGGTACTCGGTGGCGGGGTCGCCGTGGAGGGAAACCGTCAACACATCGGCGCGCTCGTAAAAGATGGTCTGCGTGCCGTTGCCGTGGTGGTAGTCCACGTCGAGCACCGCCACCTTGGCATGGCCCACATCGCGCAGTGACTGCGCGGCAATCGCGGCGTTGTTCAGAAAGCAGTAGCCCCCCAGAAAATCGGGCCCCGCGTGGTGGCCCGGTGGGCGCGAGAGTGCAAACGCACTGCGAGCGCCCGCCGCCACGTCTTGCGCCGCCGCCAGCGCGCAGGCCGCGCCGCTGCGCACCGCAGCCCAGGTGCCCGCCGTGAGCGGTGATCCGGAATCAAAACTGAAGAGACCCAGGCGTGCTGCAAAGTTGGTGGGCAACACATCGTTACGAAAGCCGTGGCGGTTGGGCAGCGGCCACACCGAGGGCAGGGCGTCGCGCTCGGCATTGCCCGGGTCCATGGCCACCCATTCGGCCCAGGCGCCGCGCAAAAAGTCCAGATAGCGCGCGCTGTGCACACGGCCGATGGCAGCGTCCAGCGCGGCGTCGTCCACCTCGGGTATTTGCAGGGCACCGAGCGGGCGGCGCTGCAGCTCGGCCAGCACAAAGTCCAGACGCGCCGGCACCTCGTGGCACGGCACCATGCGACCGCGAAACATCTCGTGCTGACCAGCGTGGGCAGCGTGGTGGGGGTTGTGAAAGGTTTTCACGGCGGAGGCTCAGCCCAACGCCTTGAACGATTGCAGCGCCGACAGCGGCGTGAACTCACCCGCACGCTTCTCCTTCATCGCCGCGATCGCCTCGCGCACATGCGCGTTGCTCCACACCGCGCCCTGCAGCCAGCCCATCTGGCGCAGGCTGTCTTCCACCGAATGGTCGCGTGCGTAGTTCACGGCCTGCTTCGTACCCCAGATCGCCACCGGCGGTTTGGACGCGATCTCTTGGGCGCACTGCAGCGCCGCGGCCACCGTGGCCTCGTGCGTGTCGAACACTTCGTTGACCAGGCCGTGGCCCAGCGCCTTGCTGGCTGGCAGACGGCGGCCGGTGTAGGCCAGCTCCTTCACCACCGCCAGCGGGATCAGCTTGGGCAGGCGCTGCAGCGTGCCCACGTCGGCCACCATGCCGATGTTGATTTCCTGGATGCAGAAGAAGGCGTCGGCGCTCGCATAGCGGATGCAGGCGGCGGTGACCATGTCGACCGCGCCGCCGATGCAGCCGCCCTGGATGGCGCAGATCACCGGCACGCGCAAGTTCTCCAGCTTGGTGAAGGTGGCCTGCATGTCGGTGAGCAGGTCGAAGATGGCGGCGCGGCCTTCCGGGCTCTGGTCGTTCATTTGAATAGCGCCCGCGAAGGTGTCGAGCGACATGCCGGCGCTGAAGTGTTTGCCGGTGCTGCTGATGACCAGAGCGCGCGCGGTGCCTTCGTTGTGCAGCTGGGTCAACACCTCGTCGAGCTCGCGCCAGAAGGTCGGGTTCATGGTGTTGAGCTCGGCCGGGCGGCTCATCACCAAATGGGCAACATGGTCGGCGGTGTCGAGCGAAAAGCAGGTGGGTGTGTTCATGGTGAATCACTGTAATCCGCCCTGAGCACCGCGGCCTGTCCCGGGGCGGACGCGCTCAGTTGGCCAGATCGATCCAGTCGCAGCGCAGGCGTTGCGCCGCGTGTACCCGCTGGCGCCAGCGCACGTACAGGCCCGGCGCCCAGATGCCGACCAGACACAAGGGCAGAAGCCACAGGGTCTCCATGATCACGACGGGCAGGCAGCCCACCCAGCCCATGAGCCACAAGGTGAGCACCCCGTCCCACAGCTGGTATTCCAGCGGGTGCTCCTGGCGGTGCGCCACGTGCCAGCGCTTGATGCGCTCCAGTTCACCCAGGCTCATGAAAAGATGCATGGCAGACACCTCGGGAATCCGGCTGACATCCGGGTTCTGTCAATGTAAGTTTGACGTCAGTGCCCGTCAACCGACGCGATTCTTCAGAACAGCTGGTCCGCTTCTGCAACGGGCTCTGAAGGCGAGTCGATGTCGGTCGCCTTGACCAGGGAGCCCACGCGAACGCCCAGCAGGCGGATGCGCCGGGAGAGGTCCACCCGCTTGAGGCACAGGCCGGCCTGGCGGCGGATGGTGGCGGGGTCGGCGGTGAAGTGATCCAGGGTCACGTCGCGCGTGACGCTCTGGAAGTTGTCGTAGCGCAGCTTGATGCCGATGGTCTTGCCTGCGTAGCCCTTGTTGCCGAGGTCGCCCGCCACTTGCTCGCACAGCCGCGTGAAGATGGCACCGAGCTCGGCGCGGTCGCGCACGGCGTGCAGGTCGCGCTCGAAGGTGGTCTCGCGGCTCATGCTCACCGGTTCGCTCTCGGTCTGCACCGGGCGCTCATCGCGGCCCCAGGACACATCAAACAGCCAGGCGCCGTAGCTCTTGCCGAAGTGTTCCATCAACCAGCCGCGCTCGCGTTGTGCCAGTTCGCCGATGGTGTGGATGCCGTGACCCTGCAGCTTGGCGTCGGCCTTGGGGCCTACGCCGTTGATCTTGCGGCAGGGCAGCGGCCAGATCAGCGTTTGCAGATCGTCGGTCTGCACGATGCTGATGCCGTTGGGCTTCTTGAATTCGCTGGCCATCTTGGCGATGAGCTTGTTGGGGGCCACGCCGATGGAACAGGTGAGCCCCGTGGCCTGGAAGATGCTTTTCTGGATCAGCCGCGCGAGCACGCGCCCACCTTCGCGCTGGCCACCGGGCACGTGGGTGAAGTCGATGTAGACCTCGTCCACCCCCCGGTCTTCCACCACCGGCGCGATCTCGCGGATGGTGCTCTTGAACAGGCGCGAGATGCGGCGCACCTCCTCAAAGTCCACCGGCAGCAGGATCGCCTGCGGGCACAGCTTGGCGGCTTTCATCAGCCCCATGGCCGAGCCCACGCCGAACTGGCGCGCCGCGTAGGTGGCGGTGGTGGCCACGCCGCGCCCGGTGTAGCCGGCCAGGCGCGGAAAGAAATCGACCGGAATGTGGTCCAGGCTGTCGGTGGCCCATTCGCGCTCGGGGTAGGCCTCGCGCAGGCGTTGCAGCAGGTCGTCTTCGCGCCGCCGGCCACCGCCAATCACCACCGGCAGGCCCTTGAGCTGCGGGTAGCGCAGCAACTCCACCGACGCGAAAAACGCGTCCATGTCCAGGTGCGCAATGCGTCTCGGCAGGGTCGGGTCGGGTGGGGCTTGCACGCGCTTGAGCATAGCGGGATTACCATCGCGCGAGATGCTGGCCACCGGCTCGCACAAGCCTTGTGGAGGACTTTTCATGAACACCCTTTCGCGTCTCGTCACCGCCCTGTTGATCGCCGCCGGCATCGCTGTGGCCGGCTTCGCCGTGAGCCAGGGCCTGGAGCGTTTTCGCATGTCGGACCGCTCGGTCACGGTCAAGGGCCTGGCCGAGAAAGACGTGGAGAGTGACTTTGCCGTGTGGACGCTGTCGTTCCGCCGCGCGGGCAACGACTTTGGTGGCGTGCAGCAGGCCCTGGCCGGCGACCGCGACAAGGTGGCGGCCTTCTTGAAGCAGCGCGGTTTCACCGACGCCGAGGTGGAGGCCAAGCCGTTGCAGGTGCAAGACCTGTTCACCCGCGAGTACGCACAGGGCAACCAGCCGTTCCGCTTCAACGGCACCGGCCAGGTGCTGGTGAAGTCGGCCCGCGTGGCCGAGGTGGAGGCCGCCGCCCGCGCGGTGGACCCGCTGATCCAGGCCGGTGTGCAGCTCGGTGGCGAGAACGAAGGCGGCCGCAGCGGCCCGCGCTTTCAGTTGCGTGGTTTCAACGACATCAAGGCCCCGCTGCTGGCCGAAGCCACGCGCAACGCGCGCGAGCAGGCCGACAAGTTCGCGGCGGAAGCCGGCGCCGAACTCGGCCCGCTGAAGAACGCCAACCAGGGCGTGATCCGCATCACGGGTGACGACGGGAACGACTTCGACGACAGCAGTTCGCGCATGAAGCGGCTGCGCGTGGTGAGCACGTTTGAATACGAGTTGCGCTGATCAGGTGGGAAAAGTGCCGGGCAGCAGGATGCTCTTGTCCACCGTCTCGATGTTGGTGTGACCGCAGAAGGCCATGGTGAGGTCGAGCTCGCGGTGGATGATCTGCAGGCACTTGGACACGCCTTCTTCGCCCATGGCGCCCAGGCCGTAGAGCATGGGGCGGCCGATGTAGACACCGCGTGCACCCAGGGCACGCGCCTTCAAGACGTCCTGCCCGCTGCGGATGCCGCCGTCCATGTGCACCTCGATCTGGCTGCCCACGGTGTCCACGATGGCCGGCAGCGCCTCGATACTGCTCTGCGCCCCGTCGAGCTGGCGCCCGCCGTGGTTGCTCACGATCAGCGCGTCAGCGCCCGAGGCCACCGAGAGCCTCGCGTCTTCCACGTCCTGGATGCCTTTGAGAATCAGCTTGCCGCCCCAGCGTTTCTTGATCCACTCCACGTCGCCCCAGTTGAGCGCCGGGTCGAACTGTTTGGCGGTCCACTCGCTGAGGCTGCCCATGTTCTCCACGCCGCTCACATGGCCGACGATGTTGCCGAACTGCTTGCGTTTTGTGCCCAGCATGCCTATCGCCCAGCGCGGCTTGCTGGCGATGTTGATCATGTTGGCGATGGTCAGCTTGGGCGGCGCCGACAGGCCGTTCTTCAAATCCTTGTGGCGCTGGCCGAGGATCTGAAGATCGAGCGTGAGCACCAGTGCCGCGCATTTGGCGGCCTTGGCGCGGTCGATCAGGCGCTCGATGAACGCGCGGTCTTTCATCACATACAGCTGGAACCAGAAACCCTCGCCCGCGTGCTGGGCCACGTCTTCGATGGAACAGATGCTCATGGTGGAGAGCGTGAACGGAATGCCCATCTTCTTCGCCGCGCGCGCGGCCAGGATTTCGCCGTCGGCGTGCTGCATGCCGGTCAGGCCCGTGGGCGCGATCGCCACCGGCATCGCCACCTCCTGGCCCACCATGGTGCTGCGGGTGCTGCGGTTTTCCATGTTGACCGCCACGCGCTGGCGCAGCTTGATCTTCTGGAAGTCCTCGCTGTTGGCGCGGTAGGTGCCTTCGGTCCAGGAGCCGCTGTCGGCGTAGTCGTAGAACATGCGTGGCACGCGCTTCTGGGCGAGCACGCGCAGGTCTTCGACGGTGGTGATGACGGTCATGGGGTCTCCAGTGTTGTTGGGGCAGCTCTCTGCCTGATGGTAGCGGTGCCCCCGATCGTTGGCTTGTGAAAGCAGGACGGGGCGGATTGAAATTTTTTCGGGCGGGTATCAGGCGGGCGCTGGCAGGCAGCGTGAGCGTTCATCGGTGGTCAAGGGCTCCAGCCAGCCCAGTTGCTGTTCCAGCACGGCCACGGTAGCCTCCGACGCGTCGGCGCCGTGCGCCTGGCGCGCGGTGATGCGCTCGCGCAGCACGGCCAGCGGGGCCTCGGTGGCGAGGATGTGGAACGGACAGCCGATCGCCTGCGCCAGCGTGGCGAAGGCTTTGCGCTCGTGGCGGCGCAGAAAGGCCGCGTCCACCAGCACCGACCAGCCTTTCTCCAGCAGGTGCCGTGCGCGCTCGAGCAGGTGGGCGTAGGTGTCGGTGTGCGCTTGCGGGCTGTACAGGCCGGTGTTCAGGCCCGAGCCGCTGGCCTGCGTGGCGCTCAGGCCGTGCAGGCGTTTGCGCTCCACGTCGGAACGCAGGCGAATCGCCCGGCCACTGGCTTCGGCCTGCAGCCAGCGGCTGGAGGCCCAGGTCTTGCCGCTGCCCGAGAGGCCATGGGTGATGACGAGTTGTGGTGCGGTTGGCTGCGCGATGCGCTGCGCCAGCGCGGTGTAGCTGCGTGCCTCGTTCGCGCAAGCGTCCGTGTCGGCACCCGCTTGTGTGCTGCGGATCACCGCCACCTTGGCGCGCACCAGCGCCCGGTAGACCGCGAAGAACGGCAACACGTCGGGTGCGCTGGTGTCACCGCTGGCGTCCAGCCAGTCGCTGAGCAGGCCGTTGGCCAGCCCAGGCTGGCCGTGGTCGAGCAGGTCCATCCAGGCAAAGGCCATGTCGCTGGCCACATCGATCCAGCGCAGCGCGTCGTTGAACTCGATGCCGTCAAACGGCACGACCTCGTGGCCGATGAGCACGAGGTTGGCCAGGTGCAGGTCGCCGTGGCCTTCGCGCACACGGCCCTCGCGCAGGCGTTGCGCGAGCAGCGTGGCCAGTTGCGAGACGCTCGATTCGGTCCACTGGCTGAGCCGATCGACCTGCGCGGCATCGTCGGCGCCGGTCAGGCCGCCGCGCAAGCTGTTGAGGTTGTCGCGCGCAAAGGCCAGCACATCGTTGGCCCGTCCCCACGGCCCATCGGGTGAAGCCACGGCAGACGTGGCCTGGAACGTGGCCATGCGCTGCGCCAGCGAGGTCAGGTGTTCGGGCTTCAAGGCGCCGCGCGCGCAGAGGTGGTCCAGGCGCTGGTCTTCGTTGAAGCGGCGCATGTGCACCGCCCATTCGATGGCGTTGTCGTCGTCTCGCCCCGGCTCACCCCAACGGGGAGCGTGGGCCGAGCCGACGATGGGCAGGGCGTCCAGGTACAGATGGGTGGCTGGGTCGACGGTTTCAAAGCGCCGGTTGAGCCGCACCTCGGCCTCGCAGGCCGCACGGCGCAGGTCGAGCGTGCTGAAGTCCACGAAGGGCAGACACACCGGTTTCTTGATCTTGCAAGCGTGGTCCCCCGCCAGCAGCACCCAGGCACCGTGCGTTTCCACCAGCGCCACGCGCTGCACC
Organism: Hydrogenophaga sp.; assembly: GCF_048549895.1. Lineage (GTDB taxonomy): Bacteria > Pseudomonadota > Gammaproteobacteria > Burkholderiales > Burkholderiaceae_C > Hydrogenophaga. The sequence goes on along the minus strand of NZ_JBLYYB010000226.1, from coordinate 960 downwards.
GGGTGCGGGTAGCGGGCTGGCTCCAGCAGGGCGGTGATCAGGGCCGGTTGTGCTGCGGTCATGGCAGGCCAGTGTAGGTCGCAGACGAACGGCGGAACCGTGTGCGTGCCGGCGCAGTCACAGGTGGCATGAAGCTCAAAACCTTGCTCGTGTTGCTGTCGCTGGCTGCATCAGGTGTTGCCTTGTCCACCGAGCTCTACCGGTGGACCGATGACGGCGGCCGTGTCTATTACGGCGCACGGGCCGATGTGCCGCAGCGCTACGCCAGCCGGGCGGTGCCCGCCAGCACACCTCTGCCGCCCGGCACCACCGTCTGTGAGGCGCGCTGGCACCAGTACGCCGCCAGTGCAGCGTGTTTTGACCAGTACCGCCTGGTGGGCGGAGGCCTCAAGCCCGAGGCCTTTCAGCGCTGCACCGAGGTGCCGCAGCCCGACTGCAACTGACTGAGCCCGAGTCAGGCGAGTCGCTTGCGGTGGCGTGCGATCTGGTGCAGCACTTGCGCGGGCGCCGTGCCGCCCAGCGTGTTGCGGGCGTTCAGTGAGCCGCGCAGGCTGAGGCACTCGTACACGTCTTTTTCGATGCTGGCATTGAAGCCCTGCAACACCGACAGCGGCAGCTCGGACAGGTCGCAGTTGTGCGACACCGCAGCCTTCACCGCGTGGGCCACAGTTTCGTGCGCGTCGCGAAACGGCAGGCCCTTCTTCACCAGGTAGTCGGCCAGGTCGGTGGCGGTGGCGTAGCCCTTTTTGGCCGCTTCTTCCATGGCCACGGCGTTGACCGTGATGCCGCCTTCCTTCACGCCGGTGGCCGGGTTGAGCTGACCGCCCACCATCTCCACGAAGATGCGCAGCGTGTCCTTCAAGGTGTCCACCGTGTCGAACAGCGGCTCCTTGTCTTCCTGGTTGTCCTTGTTGTAGGCCAGCGGCTGGCCTTTCATGAGCGTGATCAGACCCATGAGGT
>NZ_JBLYYB010000225.1:0-2765 GCF_048549895.1 Hydrogenophaga sp. | reverse complement strand
TTCAGCGTGGTCTTGATCTGGTCCAGCGGCTTGTCGGTCATGACAATCCAGCCCTTGATCTGGGGCGAATTCGCTGCGACGGATTCGGCAAGGGGTAGCAATGACTCGTCTACGCAAACGTAGGACACCTTGCTGTGGTCGACCACGTAGCCCAGGTCCTCTGGGCCCAGGCGCAGATTCATCTGCAACATGACAGCACCCAGGCCGGGAATAGACCAGTACAGCTCGAAGTGACGTCGGCTGTTCCAGTCCAGGATGCCGACCCGGTCGCCGGGCTCGACACCGAGCGCGCGCAGTGCATTGGCGCTGCGGCAGATGCGCGCGTAGCAGTCCGCGTAGGTGTAGCGATCCCAGCCGCCATCGGGTGTGCGGTAGACGATCTCCTGGTCCCCATGGGTGCGCGCGGCGTGCCGGATCAGCGTCGTGGTGTTGAGCTGGCGGTCGTTGCCCGTGGTGGACGGGCAGCCGCGGACGATGTGGGTGGTAGCAGTCATTTCTTTGTCTCCTGGGTGGTGGTTGCGTTGAGTGCCTGGAACCGTGGGGCCGAGGCCGCTTCGATGGCGCCGAAAGAGGTGGTCTGGTAGATGCCCCGTGCCGCGTTGTGCGGATGCCGCACTGCCTCGGCCAGGCTGAGCACGGGTGCAAAGCAGGCGTCGCTGCCTTCAAGCAGCGCGCACCAGTGCGCCTGGGGCTGGGTGCGGATGAGGGCCGCGATGCGCTCCTTCAACGCTGGCCACGCCGCCGTGTCGTACTGGTCTGCAGGGTTCACGTCCGCCAGGCCCAACTTGGACAACAGCAATGCGTAGAACGGCGGCTCGATCGCGCCGAGGCTGATGAAGCCGCCGTCGGCGCAGACGTACACGTCATAGAACGGCGAATCGTGGAACGGGCTCGGCTGTGCGCCGTCGATCTGCCCGTTGGCGCGAATCCAGTGCACCAGCGTGCCCAGCATGGCCACGATGTCCACGATGGCTGCGTCCACAACCCGGCCACGGCCGGTGGCCCGTGCATCGACCAGCGCGCAGGCGATGCCAAAAGCCATGCCTAGCGCCCCGGCACCGTCCCCGAGTACCGAGGGCGGCACGATGGGCGCCTGCCCCCTGTGCGCCGACAGCGACAGCAGGCCCGTCAGCGCGACGTAGTTCAGGTCGTGGCCCGCGGCCTGGGCAAGTGGCCCGTCCTGGCCCCAGCCCGTCATCCGGCCATAGACCAGCCGGGGATTGAGCGCCGCGCAATCTGCGGGGCCGAAGCCCAGCCGCTCCATCACCCTTGGGCGAAAGCCTTCGATCAGAGCGTCGGCCTGGGCAATCAGTTCCAGTGCGCGCGCCTTGCCACCGGGCGACTTCAGGTCGATGACCTCGACCTTCTTGCCGCGGTGCAGCGGGTTCTCCACCGCCCCGCCCAGCCGCTGCGCCCCAGCAGCCTGCTCGGCCCGTGCCAGCGCGATCACCTCGGCGCCCATGTCGACCAGCATCCTGGCGGCCAGAGGGCCTGGACCGATGCCCTCAAACTCCACCACACGGACGCCGTGCAGAGGCAACTGCAGCGTGTGCGGCATGTTCACAGCTTCCTCGAAACCAGGTCTTTCAGGACCTCGTTGGCGCCGCCGTAGATCTTCTGCACTCGCGAAGCGGCATACATCCGCGCGATCGGATACTCGGCCATGTAGCCGTAGCCGCCGAACAATTGGAGACACTCGTCCACCACGCGGCACTGCTGTTCGGTGCACCACCACTTGGCCATGTAGGCGGCCTCGTTGTCGAGTGTGCCGTCCAGCAGTCTCTGTGTACAGTCGTTGACGAAGCTGCGCACCACATGCGCGATGGTCGCCATCTCGGCCAGCTTTTGGCGCGTTGTCTGCATGTCGAACAGAGGCGCACCGAATATCTTGCGCTGCTTCGTGTATTCGATGGTGAGCTCCAACGCCCGGTCGATGACGGCCGCCGCCGGCACTGCAATGACCATGCGCTCGTAGGGCAGCGCGCCCATCAGTTGCCCAAAGCCTTGTCCTTCAACGCTCCCCAGCAGTTGGTCGGCTGGAACGCGCACGCTGTCGAAGAAGAGCTCCGCCGTGTCCGAGGCCTGCATGCCGATCTTTTCAAGCAGGCGGCCCACACGAAAGCCTGGCAGGTTCTCGGTCTCCAGTACGAACAGCGACACCCCTTTGCTGCCCGCGCCACTGGTGCGCGCCGCGACGATCAGCAGGTTTCCGGTGAAGCCGTTGGTGATGAAGGTCTTGGCGCCGTCGATCACGTAGTAGTCGCCGTCGCGCCGGGCCCGGGTGGAGATGGCCTTCAGATCCGAGCCGCAGCCCGGCTCGGTCATCGCGATTGCGGCCAGCATCTCGCCGTTCGTCACCTTGGGCAGCCAGCGCTGCTTTTGCGCTTCGGTGCCAAAGTCCAGGATGTAATGCGAAGCGATGGTGTGCACCGCGATATTGACCGGCATCTCGGCCTTGGCCAGTTCGTCCTGCACCACCAGCTGGTAGGCGAGGCTGGCGCCGGCACCACCATAGGTCTCGGGCATCTCGGGCAGCAGAAAGCTCATCCCGCCGAACAGACGCCAGACCTCGCGCGGGATGTAGCCCTGGCGGCGCCATTCGTCGAGCCGGGGAGTGAATTCGGCGGCAACGTAGCGACGCACCTGCTCGCGAAAAGCGTCGATCTCGTGGTCCATCCAGGCGTGGCGATACAGCTGTGGCAGCATGGGCATGTCTCCTTGTATGTTGGCTTCTGACCCCGCACCGGGCGTTCCGCACAGCGCCA
>NZ_JBLYYB010000224.1:0-17288 GCF_048549895.1 Hydrogenophaga sp. | reverse complement strand
GAAAGTCAATGAAATCAACGGTCTACCCAGACCACCCCCGCGCCAGTGCTAGCTTTGCGTACCGTCACTTATTGCACTGAAAACGAGGAGACCCCAGATCGGCCGCGCCATCGCGCAGACCTTGCTGGCACCGGCTGGAAAGAAGTGAGTTATTGGCCGGCGCGGTCAGAAAAAGAACGCTGCACAAATAGGCATGCAGGCCACCAACGGCGTGCAAATGGCGACACCAGCGCCCCACGTGATCGCGGACCCAACCTGCGAGCAAAGCGAGTTATAAGGACATCCAACACGGGACGGCACTGTTTCGGTTTTCATGCAGCCGCTCCACTCCGCCCTCCAAGTAAATTTACGCATTGCAAGCTAGCCTTTATCATTATTTTTACGTATACGTAAATATTTTCTAGGCCAAGGACTCCGTCATAGCCCAAATACCTTATGAGCACGCCGTCCCTTCCCTCCACCCGAACCCGCAATGCGCAGATCGCCGACACCCCACCGGGCGGCGACAATCTTCCCACGAAGGCACGCAAGTCCGACCTGCGGCGGGAATCCATTCTGCGCACGGCCACCGAACTCTTCGACCGCAAGGGTTACACCAACACCTCAATGGACGACGTGGCGCAAGCCATCGGGATCAAGCGCGAAGCCTTGTACTACTACTATCGCAGCCGTGCGGAAATCCTGCTTGCCATCATCGGCCCCCAAGCTGAGGCGCTTATAGAGGGCATGAAGGAAGTGATGGCTACCGATGCTCCCGCGCTCGAACAGCTGCGCGCCGCGATCCACAATCACCTGAAACGATTCGACAGGCACTGCCTGGAGATGACCATCAGCCTGCGCGATGGCATCACAAGCGGTGGCGAGGTCGGCTCTGCCATGCAGCGTATATGGAAAGAGTACGAGCGCTTGTGGACAGCCCTGATCGAAGCTGGACAGCAAAAGGGAGAGCTTGCCGTGGCTGGCGAGCCGAAGATGGTGGCCTTTGGCATTCTGGGCATGTGCAACTGGCTCGCACGCTGGTACAACCCACGCAAGTCGGCATCCATCGACCAGATCATCGACACCTACTTCGGCATGCTGAGCATGGGCCTTGCTCCCCGAGACCCCAAGTCATCAACGGTCTCAAAGCGCACCAGACGTTGACCCCATTCGACTTGCAACCCGAGCACGCCACGGCGAGGCGCCAGCTCCGTGGCGACACACCCCTCCAAGCCGGCTCTGAAACTATTTTTACGTTTTAGTAAAAAAACGCTTGACCTTTCTTCCTCTGTTTTTTACGATACCGTAAATAACTTGCGAGGAAGCCACGGTGATTTCAAAGCAACACGAGGGGCGAATCTACCCTCCCTATCGGCTGACGCCGGACCGTCGCATCGGCCGCGCCTACTGGGAAGCGCTGGGCCTCGACGAGACCCCGGCCGAAGTCCCCCTGACCTATCTCATCTTTCTCCGCGGCGAAAAGCTCGGTGTCGACCTGTTCCGAGACCTCGACATTCCTCGCCATCAGGCACTGCACGGCGGCCAGCGCTATGAGTGGTTCCAGTCGGTCAGCTGGGACGAGGCTCTCGACGTCAGCGTGCGCGTAGAGCGGATCACGGAGAAAGCCAGCAAGTCCGGCTTGCTGTGGTTCGCTGACGTGGTCTACGACTATCGGCGCGCTGACAGTGGCGAACTCGCCGTGCGCGAAACCACGCGTCTGATCAAACGGGGGGTGTCATGAAGCCGGGTGACGTTGTGTTTGATGTCGAGGTGCCGGGGTCGTCGCGCAACACGATCGCGCTGTTTTCCCAGGCCACCGAAGATCCGAATCCCATTCATGTTGACGACGCCTTCGCCAAGCGCTGCGGCTTTCCTCAGGTGATCCAGCAGGGGCCCATGACGACGGCGCAATTCGCCAGACTGCTGGTCGGTGTGTTCGGCAGCGGGCGGCTGAGGACCCTGGACGTGTCCTTCAGCGCTCCCGTGTTTCCACTCGAATCGCTGCAACTGCTCGCGACCGTCTCCGATGTGCCCAGCCCCGATGCGCTTCGCATCGATCTTGTCGCACGAAAGGCCGATGGCACGGTGACCGCACGCGGCACCGCGGAGGTCACCCCATCATGACGCATGGAACGCTCGAGACGGTGCTTTTGGCTGGCGGTGAGGTTGGGCCTTTCGGCCGCTTCATCGACACGACGCTCGAAGCACTGGCTCGCCCGGTGATCCATGACGCCTTGCGAGATGCGGGCGTGCAGCACCGGGACTTGCAGGCGGCCTTTGTCGGGAACGGGTTGGGTGGCCTCATCCAGGGGCAAGAGACGATGCTGGGCCAGGTCCTCCTGGCCGATGCCGGCATCGATTCCATCCCCGTTCACAACATCAAGAATGCCTGTTCGAGCGGCTCAGACGCCGCGTCGCTCGCCTGGAGCGCGATTGCCTACGGGCAATACGACTGCGTGCTGGTGCTTGGCGCGGAGAAGATGACTCACAGCGATCGCAGTCGGGCAATGAACGCGCTGGCGAGCGCCTCTGATCGCCGGCCGAAGAGTCCGGAGCGCTCGGTGTTCATGGATCTCAACGCAGAGCGCGCCTTGCGCTACATGGCCGAACACCAGGCGAAAGCGGTCCATTTCGCAATGACCGCCGCCAAGAATCGGCGTCACGCGGCGCTGAACCCGAAAGCGGCAGAGCGCCAACCGATCAGCGTGGATGAAATCCTTGCCGATCGTGTCGTGGTGGCTCCGTTGACGCGTTTGATGTGCGGAGGCATCTGCGATGGCGCAGCGGCTCTCGTTCTCGTCAGTGGGTCATTTGCGCGCCGACATGGACTCAGCGGACCGGTGATCGCCGCGTCGGCCGTCGTGGGGGGCATGCCACAGCGCGGAGCAGGTACCGAAGCGATGGCGCCGAACGCCACTGCCCGCGCAGCTTCTCTCGCCTTCGAGACGGCAGGCATCGGCCCAGCCGACGTTTCGCTGGCCGAGGTACATGACCCGACCGCACCGCAGGAAATGCTCGACATCGAAGACATCGGTCTCGTCGGCCGCGGCGATGCTGTCCAGTATGTGGAGCGCGGCGACACCTCACTCGGCGGACGCCTGCCGGTCAACGTTTCTGGTGGCCTGGCGAGCCGCGGCCACCCCGTCGGTGCCACTGGCGTTGCCCAGTTGGTCGAGGTCGGCCGTCAGCTGATGCAACGCGCGGGCGCCGCCCAGGTTGACGGCGCCCGTGTAGGACTGGCTCAGATGGCTGGTGGGCTACTGGGCAATGACTCAGCGGTCGCAACCGTTCACATTCTTCATTGCTAGGAAAAGCCCATGGAATTCATCATCCGCCCGCACTATGATCTCTTCATCGATGGCGTCCGGACATCCGCTCACTCCACCGAGACACTCGACTGCATCAGCCCACTCACCCAAGAGAGCCTCTTCCGCTTTCCTGACGCTGATGCCGAAGACGTCGACCGCGCCGTCAAGGCTGCGCATCGCGCGTTCGTGACCTGGTCCCAGGTCCCGGCACGCAAGCGCCAGGCTTTGCTGGAGGCCTGCGCCGATGCCTTGGTCGCCAACGTCGATCGCCTCGCCTGGCTGGAAACCACCAACTGCGGGAAGCCCTTGCGCGAGAGCCACGCCAACGTGCTCGTGGCGGCAGACAGGTTGCGCTACTACGCGGGCGCCTGCCGTGTCCTCGAAGGCACACTGCTGCCAGTGACGCGTGACATCACGAGCTACGGCCAGCGCGCTCCGCTGGGCGTGGTCGGCATCATCGGCGCCTGGAACTTCCCGCTCAATATGTTCATCGGCAAGATCGCGCCGGCGATCGCCACAGGCAACACCGTTGTCTACAAGCCAGCGGACACCACGCCCCTCACCACACTCGAGAGTGCCGAGTTGCTGGCCTCGATCCTTCCCGCCGGCGTCGTAAACGTCGTGACCGGGCGCGGTACAACCACCGGGGCTGCACTGGTCGCGCACCCGGGCGTGCGCAAGATCTCAGTGACGGGGTCGACGGCGACGGGCCGTCGTGTCATGGAAGGTGCGAGCGCGACGCTCAAGCGCCTCACTCTCGAACTTGGCGGCAAGAACGCCCAGATCGTGTACCCCGACGCCGACCTGGACCGTGCGGCGCAGGCCATTGCATTGGGTGCGTTCCTCAATCAGGGGCAGGTCTGCACAGCGGGCAGTCGAATTCTGGCGCACAGCAGCATCGCCAGCGGGCTGAAAGACCGTCTGCGTGATTTGATCGCACGCCTCCGAATCGGCGACCCATTCGACAGCGCCAACCAGATGGGAACGCTCGCCTCAAAGCTACATTTCGACCGGGTGCGGGACTATGTCGAGCTCGCACGTCAAGAGGGCGGTCGACTGGTTGCGGCCGAACGCCAGGTGCGCGTCGAGAAGTATCCAAGAGGTCTCTTCATGGCGCCGATGCTGTTCGAGAACCTGGACCCGGCTGGGCGCGTGCAACGCGAAGAGATCTTCGGCCCGGTTGCCACGTTCTCGGAGTGGAGTGACGAGCGCGCCATGCTCGAAGAGGTGAATGGCGTCGAGCAAGGCCTGGCCGCCGGGGTATGGACGCGCGATCTGGCGCAGGCCCATGCCGCAGCGCAAGCGATAGAGAGTGGCCGCGTATGGGTCAATTGCTACAACCTCTTTCCCTCCGGCGCCGCCTTCGGAGGTTCCAAGGCCAGCGGCTTCGGGCGCGAGGATGCGTTCGAAACGATGTTCGACTTCACCGAAATCAAGAACGTCATCGTTGACGCCGGCACCACGTGGCGCAATTTCTACGACTGAGCGGACGCTCACCGTCGGTCACAACCACCAACTCCCTGATCACAAAGGATTCATGATGCAAGCCACTGCTTCCCTCAACCCCAGCCAGGCACCCGCAGGTGCTGCCCAGACCGACGCCGTTCAGGCCTTCTGGTCCGAAGACCCCGAGTATCGCGAGCTGCTGCTCAACCTCATCAACATCCACGTCGTCAGCGAACTGTACGGGGGCGACTGCTTCGAACGCAGCATCCTGCGCGCACCTACGCCCGAATTCAAGCTGCGAATGGCGCGCACCGTGATGGAGGAATACGGCCATCACTTGCGCTACCGCAAACTGATGGATGACCTCGGCCTCGACTGGGAGGAATACGCCCGAAAGAAGGGCCATCTCTCGACCTTCGACACGCCGATGGAGTCATGGGCCGACCAAGCCGTCTTCCTGGCGATCGTAGACCGTGCGGCAGCACATCAGTTCCGGCATTTCGTGCAATGCAGGTACGAACCCTTTCGCATCGCGGCCCAAGAAACCCTCAAGGAAGAATACGGTCACGTCGGCCTCGGCATGGACGCCGTGAAGCACCTGCTCCAGAGCGAAGAGGGGCGTGCCGAAGTTGAAACCGCCGTGCACAAATGGCTCCGGGTAGGCCTGCAATCCTTCGGAGGTGACAACTCGCCAAAGAACGAGCGCTATCGGTACTGGGGCATCAAGCAGGACACCAACGAGAACATGCGCGCGATCTATTGGCAGCAAGTTCGCGCTTTCATCACCGGAGATTGGGGCATCCCACTGCCGGAGGACTTCCGGGAAGTCTGGTCACCGTCAGGAGATGCCCAGGACGAGACCGATCGCGCCTACTGAGCAACGTGACCCGAACAAGGACACACGACTTGCACGGCAATGGAGCAACGCATGTTTTCTCTGGCAATTGATGGCACCGACCAAGTGGTGGCAGCGCGCAAGGAGGAGTCCCTCTTGGATGCCTGCCTGACACAGGGCGTTCCTCTGCCCTACAACTGCCGGTCTGGCGAGTGCGGCGAATGCCTGGCTCGACTCGTGCGTGGCAAGGTGCGTGAACTTCCCGGTGCAGATCCCGCCATATTCAGTGACGAGATGCGTCGTGATGGGATGATTCTCACGTGCATGTGCTATCCCGAAACGGACGTGGTCGTCAGCGTGCCGCTGCGCGCCACCAGCCATCCGCAGATTCAGCACTTCGATGCAGTGATCGAGCGCGTCAAGTGGTTTGGCGAGCGCACCGCCCAAGTGACCATGCGGTGCCCCACGCCGATCAGCTTCAGGAGCGGACAGTACTTCGAATGGTTCGCCCCTGGCACGTCGAGTGCCCGATCCTATTCGGCCTCCAATCGGCCAGGCAGCACCCAGCTCGAGTTTCTGGTGCGCATCTACCCCGGGGGCAGGGTGAGTTCACTGTTGCAACGGCACGAGCTGGCCGCCGGTGACATCGTGAGTCTGCGTGGTCCGTTTGGAAGCTACGTGTTCAATCCCGACGATCCCGGCGCAGCCATTTTTGTGGCCGGTGGCACAGGCCTCGCGCCCGTCAAGTCCATCGTGGAATCCGCGCTCTCGAGCGAAACCTCGCGCAAACTGATTCTCTTTTATGGCACGCGCAACATGCAGGAGCTGGGCTGTGCTGAAGAGCTGCAGCAGTGGGCTGGTCAATACCCCCAACTGCAATTCATTCCGGTGCTGTCGGATGAACCCGAGAAGTCGGACTGGCCGGGTCGACGCGGCACGGTCGTGGACATCATGAAGAACGAGCTGGGTGAGCAGTTCGGCGCTCAGGCCTATCTTTGCGGTCCTCCGCCGATGGTCGACCTGGCCACGGCGGTCCTGGAGCGCAGCGGGCTATCTCGGGCGGACATTTACTGCGACAAATTCGTCCCCGCCGTGTCCTCGGAGGCTTGAACATGAGCCGAGCCTTGCCTGCGCCAGACCTCATGAATGCAGAACCGGATCACACCACAGACCTCGGCGAGCCGTTGTGTGTGGTGGCCAGCGACGGCACGCTGCTGGCCGCGCGAATCTTCCCCAACACGCAAGCGAAAAGACGCCTCGTGATAAGCCACGGCAATGGCCTTGCCGTGTTTGGCTACCGTGTCTTCTGGGAAGCATTGCGAGTCGACTACGAAATCATCGCTTTTGACTTTCGAGGTCACGGCATGAGTCAACCCGGTGCTGTGGAGCAACACCACTGGTCACAACTCGTGACGGACCTGGAGAGCCTGTGGACCACGCTGGAACAGCTCCGCGGAACGCGTCAAACCGTGGGCGTCTTTCACTCGATGAGTGCCGTCACGAGCCTGTTGCATGCGCATCGATACGGCCGTCGTTGGGACGCTCTCGTCCTGTTCGACCCACCTTTGCCACCTCCTCCAGGTCACCCACTGGATGCACGGCATCTGATGGAGGTGCAGGCACTGGCCCAGAAAGCCCGCCATCGTCGGCCGTCGTATGAAAGCCCTGAAGATCTGGCCGAACGCTTCGGCCGCAGCTCACTGTTTGGTGCCTGGCGCGGTTCTGCCCCCATCGATATGGCGCGCGCCTCATTGCATTGCGATCTCACCAGCGGCACATGGATGTTGAACTGCGCACCGGAGCGCGAGGCACATATCTATCAGACCAATCTCAGCCGTCTCGCCTGGGATACCGTGGTCGGGCCGCCCTGCCCCGTCCATCTGATCGCCTCAGACCCTTGCCTCCCCACAGCCCAAGTGCCGAGTTTCACATCGCTGAGCCTGCATCAGGAAACGGGTGCGAGCTACGAAGCCATTTCGGGAACCGGCCATTTTTTGCAGCTGGAGCAACCCGAGTCTTGCCAGAGCGCACTTCAAAGATTTCTCGCGAGCTTGCCGTGATACCTGTCCCAACAGAAGAGCACGAACCGGAACAACCCACGAAGGATATGGAGACCCCATGGAAGCAGTCATAGAGCAGAAAAGGCCAGAAACGGGCCTCAAGGGCAACGTTGTCGACTATCTTTTCGAATTGCGCATGGCGCCGGAAGAAGCACAGCGACCCTACCTCATCACGCGCGACGGAAGCTTCTCCTTCGGTGATGTGTACCGACGCGCTTGCCAGGTTGGACGGCTGCTGCAGTCAAAAGGCATCGGACCGGGCGATCGTGTGATGTTCAGCATGCTGGATGGACTCGACTTCGTCGCGACCTTCCTGGGCGCCATGAAGATCGGTGCGGTCAGCCTCCCGATCAACACGTTTCTTCAGGCCTCGGACTACGCCTACTACGTCAGGGATAGCGGAGCGCGGGCGCTCATCGTCGACCATTCACTTGTCGATCGTATCGACGAAATCCGGCACACCGACGATTTTCCCGACCTGTTATTTGTCGCCAACGGCGATGCAGAGGGGTACCTAAACTTCGGACCAGCCGTCGATGCGATGCCCCCAATGCTCGAGACCTGCGCGCGAAATCCCGCAGAGGCTGCATTCTGGCTCTACAGCTCCGGCAGCACCGGTGCACCGAAGGGAGTGGTGCACACGCACGAGCACATCTACTGGGCCACTGAGCTCTTTGCATTGGGCACTCTCGGCCTCGCGCGGTCCGATTTGATTCTTTGCCCACCCAAGATGTTCTTCGCGTATGGACTGGGCAACCAGGTGTACTTTCCACTGCGCGTGGGCGCTGCGATCGTCGTCGAACCAGACGCCATCAAGCCACACGTGGTGCTTGAGCATCTTGTTTCCCGGCAACCCTCGGTTCTGATGGCCGTGCCCACCTTGTATGCCGGCATGCTGGAGCTGATGCGCACGATGAACCACGATGCCGTAAAGGCCGCTTGCAGTCGTTTGCGTTTCTGCATCAGCGGAGGCGAGTTGTTGCCACCCGCGCTCTACCGCCAATGGCTCGAGCTGACCGGCAAAGAGATCATGGATGGGGTCGGCACCACCGAACTGACCCACATGTACATGATCAACATGCCGGGCTCGATCGTTCCAGGCAGTTGCGGAAAGCTCGTGAAAGGCTATGAGGCGCAATGCCTTGACGAACAACGCCGGGCCCTACCCATCGGTGAGATAGGCAACCTGTTTGTCAAAGGCCCCACCGCCGCCCAGACTTACTGGAACAAGCCGGAAAAGACGTTGGCCACGATGTGGGATGGTGGCGTACTGACAGGTGACAAGTGCTACCAGGATGTAAACGGCAACTTCTTTTATGTCGGTCGCATCGACGACATGCTTCGCGTCGGAGGTGTCTGGGTGTCTCCTGGCGAGATCGAATCCGTCCTTGCGGAGCACGAAAGCGTTTTCGAATGTGCCGTCATCGGGGTACCTGACGAGCGACAGATGATCAAGCCCAAGGCCTACGTGGTTCTGCGCAACGGCTACGTGCCGGACGAGGCGTTGCAAGATTCGATTCGCCAATTGCTGCGATCGAAACTGGCGCACATCAAGTGCCCGCGCTGGATCGAGTTCATGCCCGACCTGCCGAAGACGGCGACAGGAAAGATCCAGCGCTTCCGGCTGCGTGCCGCCGATCAATCTGGCGCCACCTGACCCATGCAGGCACTCACTTATCCGTTCGATCGCCCACCGGAGAATGCGCGGGCGATGGAGGTCGCGCCGGGTGTGCACTGGATTCGCATGCCACTGCCCTATGCGTTGAACCACATCAATCTCTGGGCCATCGACGATGGCGCCGGATGGGCACTTGTGGACACCGGCGTGCGATCCCCCGAGACAGCACAGGCATGGCGAGAAGTGTTTGCCAGCGCCGGCGAGACCTGGGGCCTGACCCGTGTTCTGGTGACCCACATGCACCCCGACCACGTCGGCATGGCAGGCTGGCTGACCCGCAAGTTCCAGGTCCGTCTCTGGATGACACGCCTGGAATACCTGTCCTGCCGCGTCACTGTTTCCGACACAGGCCGAGAAGCACCGATCGACGCGACGGCGTTCTACCGCCGTGCCGGGTGGAGCGAAGCCGCCATCGAAGCCTACCGCGCGCGCTTTGGGGATTTTGGTAAACACATCCATGCGCTGCCCGACAGCTACCGTCGCATGGAGGATGGAGAGGTTCTGAAGATCGGCGATCACAGCTGGCGTGTGATTGTGGGCAGCGGTCACTCGCCCGAGCACGCATGCTTCTATTGCCCGGAACTCAAGCTACTGATTTCGGGCGATCAGGTCTTGCCCAGGATCTCATCGAATGTGTCGGTCTATCCCCTCGAGCCCGACTCGAACCCGATGGCCGACTGGTACCGCTCATTGAGAAAGATTCGGCGAGAGGTGCCCGATGACGTGCTGGTCCTGCCTGCCCACAACGAATGCTTTCGGGGACTGCATGCGCGCATCGATGCACTGCTGAACGCGCAGGACCAGGCGCTTGAGCGGCTCAAACAACTTTTGCGAGAGCCCATGCGTGCGGTGGACGTCTTCGGAGCGCTTTTTTCCCGCTCGATCTCCCACAACGATGGCGCGTTGCTGGGTCTGGCCACCGGCGAAAGCATCGCCTGCCTGAACTTCCTGATCCACCAGAAGGTCGCTGCGTGTTCCGAAGATGCCGACGGCGTCGCCTGGTATCGATGGACAGACACCGCGTCCAGTGCGGAGGAGGTGTGTTGCGCCCCCTTCTATTTTTCCTGACCCCTGCTCACACCTACAAAGGAGACATTCCCATGACCGCCCATTCCCCATCCCGTCGCACCGTCCTCTCTCGCAGTGCAGCCGTCCTTGGCGCCGCATCCACCGGCATTCTGCTGCCCACCCTCGTCCGCGCCCAATCCGGCAGCACGCGTGTCGGCTTCATGCTGCCGTACACCGGCACCTTTGCGCAGCTCGGCGTGGCCATTGAAAACGGCTTCCGTATGGCGATCAACGAACAAGGCGGCAAACTCGGTGGCCGCGAGATCGAATACTTCAAGGTCGACGACGAGTCAGACCCCTCGAAGGCCATCGAGAACGCCAACAAGCTGGTACAGCGTGACAAGGTCGATGTGCTGATTGGTACTGTGCATTCTGGTGTTCAGTTGGGCATTCAGCGGGTGGCGCGAAGCACCGGCGTGCTGAACCTGATTCCCAATGCGGGTGTGCATGCCGCCACCCGCAACCTCTGTGCGCCCAATGTGTTCCGAGCCTCCTTCAGCAACGCTCAATCAGCCCTTGCCCTAGGGCCTGCCATGGTGGAAAGAGGCCACAAGAGGGTGGTCTGGATCACTTGGAAGTATGCGGGGGGCGACGAAATCTTCGAGGGTTTCAAGGAAGGACTGGCCAAGGCGGGTGGCACCATCGTCAAGGAATTGGGACTACCCTTCCCCCAGGTCGAATTCCAGGCACTGCTCACCGAGATCGCGGCCCTCAAGCCCGATGCAGTCGCCTGCTTCTTCGCGGGCGGCGGAGCCGCCAAGTTCATTCGGGACTACGCAGCCGCAGGACTGAAAGACAAGATTCCCTTGTACGGCGCGGGCTTCCTGACGGAAGGTGTGCTGGATGCCGCTGGGCCTGCCGCCGACGGCATCATCACCACCATGCACTACAGCGACGTGCTGCCCACCCAGCGCAACAAGCAGTTTCGCCTCGCTTATGCCCAGGCTTTCAAAATGCAGCCCGATGTCTATGCCATGCAGGGCTACGACACGGGGCTGCTGCTGGTCCGGGGAGCCAACGCCGTCAAGGGCGACCTGGGCAACAAGCAAGCCCTGTACAAAGCCCTGGAAACCGCAGAGATCGACAGCCCACGCGGCAAGTGGACCATGAGCCGCTCGCACAATCCGGTGCAGGACATCTATCTGCGCAGAGTCGAGAACAAAGAGAACAAGGTGATCGGCATTGCCGCCAAGGCACTGGCCGACTCCGGTGCCGGTTGCTCGATGTGACCTGACGATTGGGCGCGCGCGGTCGACGCACAGCGGTCCGGGCCGCGCCCTCGCCAGAGAAGAACCCCGCCATTCATTTCCATCAAGCACCTTGGACTTCGCCAACTTCCTCATTCAGTTGCTCAACAGCGTCCAATACGGGCTGCTGCTGTTCATGCTGGCCGCCGGCCTGACGCTGATTTTCGGCATCATGGGTGTCGTCAACCTGGCACATGGCAGCTTCTACATGCTAGGTGCCTACCTGGCATGGTGGCTCAGCGGCCTGACCGGCAGCTTCACCCTGGCGATCGTTGGCGGCGCTGCGCTGTCGGTCGCTTTTGGCCTCGCGCTGGAGCGGCTGCTGTTTCGCCACTTCTACCACCGCGACCACCTGGACCAGGTGCTGCTCACCTTCGGCCTCATCTACATCTTCGAAGAACTGCGCTCTATCCTCTGGGGTGACGACGTGCATGGCGTGGCGATTCCCGAGGCTCTCGGCGCATCCGTGCCACTGACGGGCATTCTTTCCTACCCGGTCTATCGGCTCTTCATGTCGGGTGCGTGCATTGCGCTTGCGGTGGGCCTCTACCTGTTCATCTCGCGAACCCGGCTCGGCATGAAGATCCGGGCGGGTGCCTTCAACCGCGAAATGACCGAGTCACTGGGCATCAACATCAAGCTGATCTACGCCGTGGTATTTGCGCTCGGCGTGGGCCTTGCCGCCACCGCCGGCATGATCGCCGCGCCCATCGCCAGCGTCTATCCCAACATGGGATCGCAAGTGCTCATCATGTGTCTTGTGGTCGTGGTCATCGGCGGCATCGGTTCGGTGCGCGGTGCCCTGATCGCAGCGCTGCTCGTCGGCTTTGTCGACACCTTTGGAAAGGTGCTGTTGCCCTCCGTGGCCGGCATGCTCGTGTACATGTTGATGGCGGTCGTTTTACTCTGGAAGCCTGAAGGCCTGTTCAAACAATGAGTTCGACGAAATCCCATCTCGAAGTCCTGCCGCGTGGCTTGCAGGTTGCACTGGGCCTGGGCCTGATGGCCTTGGTCGCCCTCCCCTTCGTGGGCTCCGACTTCTACACCCAGATGGTCGCGCGGATGATGGTCATGGCCATTTTTGCCATGAGCCTGGATCTGCTGCAAGGTGTGACAGGACTGGTCTCGCTGGGCCATGCGGCCTTTTTCGGACTGGCGGGCTACGCCATGGCGTTTCTATCGCCCGCGGGAGAGCCCGTCAGCCTGTGGTGGTCGCTTCCGGTGGCCGTTCTGGCTTCCGGAAGCGCCGCGCTCGTCATCGGATTCTTCGTCGTGCGCACCCATGGCATCTATTTCATCATGGTCACCATGGCGTTTGCGCAGATGGTGTTCTACCTCTTCTTCGACAACAAGGCCCTGGGCGGCTCCGACGGCCTCTACATCAACTTCAGGCCCGACACGACCCTTTTTGGTTGGGAGCCCTTTGACCTGGACGTCACAGGCACCCTTTACTACTTCACACTGGCCGCGATGCTGCTGGTGTATGCCTTCCTGCGCCGTCTGCTATGGAGCCCTTTCGGCCGCGCGCTGGTGGGCATTCGAGTCAACGAGCACCGCATGCGCGCCATGGGCTACGGCACCTTCCGCTACAAGCTCTCGGCCTTTACGCTGGCCGGTGCTCTCGCGGGTCTGGCGGGATACCTGTGGGGCACTCAGACCGGGTACATCAACCCCGAGCTCATGGGATTTCACATGAGCGCACACGCCATCATGATGGTGATTCTGGGCGGGACGGGAAATTTCGCTGGCGCCATCGTCGGGGCATTTGCGTTCGAATACCTGCTGCACGTCTTCAAGGACCTGCCGACTATCGGCGGTGTCCATTTAGGCAAGCACTGGCAGCTCTGGATGGGCCTGTTCATCGTGCTGCTGGTGACGTTTGCACCGCGCGGCATTCTGGGCTTGATGCAGAAGTGGATGCGACCCGGGGAGGCAGACCGTGGCTGAAGCCCTTCTCAGCGCACAGCAGCTCACCAAGAAGTTCGGCGGACTCGCGGCGGTCGACGCCGTCTCCATCGATCTCTGGCGCAACCACATCCATGCGGTCATTGGTCCCAACGGCGCGGGGAAGTCCACGCTGACCAACCTGCTTTCGGGCGACCTTCCCCCCACCTCGGGCAGCGTCAGGATGGGCGCGACCGATGTCACCGGCTGGGCGCCTGAAAGAATCTCTCGCCAGGGGTTGGGGCGCAGCTACCAGAAAACCAACATCTTCCTGCCCTTTACCGTCCTGGAAAACGTGCGCCTGGCCGCGCAATCGCGCCGGCCTCACGCCGCGCGCTGGCTCACGCGCGCCGACACGCTGGCCAACATCCAGGCACGCGCTGAAGAGGCACTGGAGATGACCGGCCTGCAGGCAAGGAAGCACAGCATCGCCGGCACCATCAGCCATGGCGAGCAGCGCCAGCTGGAAATTGCCATGGCCCTCGCCACCTCCCCGCAGGTGTTGTTGCTCGATGAGCCACTGGCCGGCATGGGGGTTGCCGAGGCCGAGCGCATGGTCGCCCTGCTCCTGAACATCAAAAAGGGGCACGGCATCCTGCTGATCGAACACGACATGGACGCCGTCTTCACGCTGGCCGACCAACTGACCGTGATGGTCAACGGCCAGATCATCGCCAGTGGTACGCCCGCCCAGGTTCGCGCCGACGCGGGCGTGCAAGCCGCCTACCTCGGCGAGGAGCATGGATGAACACCCCTGAACAGTCGATCGACCTGCCAATGGTCGCGCAGCGCATCCACACCTATTACGGCGCCAGCCATGTGCTGCGCGGCATCGACTTTCATATCGCGCGCGGCGAAACCATTGGCCTCATGGGGCGCAACGGCATGGGCAAGAGCACACTGCTCAAAAGCATCATGGGCATCGTCAAGCCGCGCTCCGGCAGCGTGTCGATTGCAGGACGGACCATGACGGGCCGATCGCCCTACGAGATAGCACGCCTGGGCATTGCCTACGTGCCTGAGGGCCGCGGCATCTTCGGCAACCTCAGCGTGCGCGAAAACCTGGTCATGTCTGCCCGCGCCGGCACCCAGGGGCAGCGCGACTGGACCTTCGAGCGCGTGCTGGAGGTCTTTCCGCGCCTGGCTGAGCGCTTGAACCACGGCGGGCAGCAGCTTTCCGGTGGCGAACAACAAATGCTGACCATCGGCCGCGCGCTGATGACCAACCCCGACGTGCTGATCCTCGACGAAGCCACCGAAGGCCTTGCCCCGCTGATCGCCCGCGAAATCTGGCGCATCTGCGGCCTCATCCGTGAGAGCGGCATCAGCAGCGTGATCGTCGACAAGAACTGGAAACACGTCACGCAGATCACCGACCGCAACGTGATCCTGGTCAAGGGCGAAGTGGTGTTTCACGGCAGTTCGGCCGAACTGCATGCCCAGCC
This sequence comes from Hydrogenophaga sp., assembly GCF_048549895.1. GTDB lineage: Bacteria > Pseudomonadota > Gammaproteobacteria > Burkholderiales > Burkholderiaceae_C > Hydrogenophaga. Next base: position 2,278 of record NZ_JBLYYB010000224.1, on the reverse strand, counting down.
TGAAATACTGCAACAGCACCTGGGCATCTGAACATCGAACGCCATGCCCGCCTCGGAAAGGACGTTTCATGGTGGATCTGCATTACTGGCCCACGCCGAACGGATGGAAGATCTCCATCATGCTCGAGGAGTGCGCCATCCCCTACCGGCTGATTCCCGTGAACATCGGAAAGGGCGAGCAATTCAGCCCTGAGTTCCTGGCCATCAGCCCGAACAACCGCATGCCGGCCATCGTGGACCGGGCACCCCGCGATGCGGATGCCCCCGTCACGGTTTTTGAAAGCGGCGCCATCTTGATCTACCTGGCCGAGAAAACCGGCCGCCTGCTGCCGAACGACCTCAGGGGGCGCTACGAAACCCTTCAGTGGCTCATGTGGCAGATGGGAGGGCTCGGGCCCATGGCCGGACAAAACGCCCACTTTCGAATGTATGCCCCCGAAGCCCTGCCGTATGCCATTCAACGGTACGGCAACGAAGTGGATCGGCTGTATGGCGTGCTCGACGCTCAACTGGCGCGCACGGGCGCCTACGTGGCGGGTTCCGACTATTCCATTGCTGACATCGCCATCTTTCCCTGGATACGCATACACAAGGCGCAACAGGTGCAACTGCCACGCTTCCCCCATGTGCAGCGCTGGCACAACACGCTTCTGGAGCGGCCGGCGGTCAGGAAAGGGCTGAGCCTGGGGAAGGAACTCCGGGCTCCCACCCTGACCCCTGAAGCGCGCAGCATCCTGTTCGACCAAACCGCGAAAAGCGTGAAAGCAAACCACACCCTGCCTGGCCCAACCGAGGCCTGACGCATGGCTGCACACCGGGCACGCCAACTGCCCCCACCTTTGCACCACCCACACACAAGGAAGGTACGACCATGGCCAAGAGCAGCATTCAGGGCGCAAGCCCGGCACCCGCCGAACCCGCCGGCCGCGATACAGCGTCCTTCGGCCCCGGCGACAACTCCGACAGCGGCAGCGACATGATGGGCATCGCTGGAGGACGGGACGGATGAGGCGGATGAGCCTGACGAGGGCGAAGAACGGAAGCCAGCCGCCCAGGCTTCAAGACTAAGCGGCTCGTTCGACCGCCATTCAGGCGTCTTCGCCCAGCGCCTCCTGGTCGCTCTGCCGTTGGGGGTGCAGCACCAGTTCGGTCAGCAGCGGGAAATGGTCCGATCCGATGGAGGGCAAGCGCCTGATGCTGCGCAGCGTGAAGTGGTTGCTGTGGAAGATGTGGTCCAGCGGCCAGCGCAGGAACCAGTACCCCGCATGGAACGTGTTGTACATCCCGCGTCCGACACGCGGGTCCAGCAAATGGCTCTGCTTGCGAAACTGGCGTGTGGTGCGCGACCACGCCACGTCGTTGAGGTCCCCGGTGACCAGCACCGGTTCGGTCAAGTCAGCCACGCGCCGTGCCACCGTCATCAGTTCGGCGTCACGCGGTCTGGAGCTGTCCTTTTCGGTTGGTGCCGGCGGCTCGGGGTGTACGAAGTGCGCCTGCACGACCTGGCCGTTGGGCATGCGGATGCGGGTCCGCATCGACGGAATGTCGTCCTCCAGCAGAAATTCCACGTGGCTGTCTTCCAGCGGCAACCGGGCATACACGTGCATGCCGTAACGGTTGTCCAATGGGCACTGGATGGTGTAGGGGTAGTCGGCCTTCAGGGTGTCCAGTTGCGCTTGCCACCGGGCGTCCGATTCCAGCGTCACCAGCACATGCGGGCGGTGCTTCAACACCAGGTCCAGCAGAGCCTGGGTGTTGCGATTGGACATGAGCACGTTGGACACCAGCACCCGAAGCGGTTCGCCACCGTCTGCCGCCGCAGCGGATTTCACCTCCTGCGGAAACCAGCGGGTGTAAGGGATGATCCACCACGCGTGATACGCGAGGCATCCCGCCGCGACCACGGGCACCAGCCAGGCCTGCCACCCCTCGCCGAACGCCACGAACATATCCACCACCAGCAACGCAGCCGTCATTGCACACAGTTGCAGACGCGGAAAGTCCAGCGTGCGCACCCACCAGACCTTGCTGTGCGACAGCGGGATCAGGGTCAACAGCAGGATGACGCCCGTTGCACAGGCGGTGTAGGGGTTCATCCTGCCTCCTTCAGAACTTGGGGATGCGCAGGTTCTTGCTGATCATGGCCGTACCCGACAGCGCGAACAGCAGGCTCATGGGATGCAGGGGTCTCCTCGTTTTCAGTGCAATAAGTGACGGTACGAAAAGCTAGCACTGGCGCGGAGGTGGTGTTGGTAGATCGTTGATTTCATTGACTTTC
>NZ_JBLYYB010000223.1:0-9458 GCF_048549895.1 Hydrogenophaga sp. | reverse complement strand
GCGCGCTTGATGTTCTTCTTGCCGTCAGACACCATGTTGTCGAACTGCAGGCGCATCTTCTCGCCCACGGACAGCTTGGTGTAACGGCGCTCACCCTCACGGCTCAGCTCTTTTTGCAGGGCAAACACCGACTGCGGGCGCGACAGGGGGTCCAGCGACATGCACCATTCCACCACTTCAATCAGGTTGTCTGAATACACCCCGCGCAGGCGCGACAGGGCCAGCGCGGCTCCGGGCTGGGGCTGGCCATGGTGTACGGCTGCATGCAGCGCCACGGCGCCGAGATCCACGTGGAGAGTGCGCCCGGTGTGGGCACCACCATCCGCCTGGTGTTTCCCGCGCACCGCGAGCCTGCGCCAGCGGATGGGGCGGCGCCCGCGCCATCCAGTCCCGTGCGGGCCTTGAAGATCCTGCTGGTCGACGACGACCCGCTGCTGCTGCGCTCGCTGTCCGAGACGCTGGCGGCCGACGGACACAGCGTGGTGTCTGCTGCCGGGGGGAGCGAGGGCATTGCGGTGTTCCGGGCAGCGCTCTCGGCCCAGGTGTTCGACGTGGTGATCACGGACCTGGGCATGCCCGAGGTCGATGGCCGCTCGGTGGCCGCGGCGGTCAAGGCCGCCTCGCCAACGACGCCGGTGGTCATGCTCACCGGCTGGGGCCGGCGCATGCAGGAAGAGGGCGAGTGCCCACCCCATGTGGACCACCTGCTGAGCAAGCCGCCCCGCCTGGAGGCCTTGCGCGCGGTATTCAGGTCGGTGGCTTGATCCGCGCGGGATTCAGAGCCGGATCACGACGTTGCCGACCACCCGCCCGGCCTCCACCGCTTCGTGCGCTGCGGCGATGTCGCTCAGTGCAAAGGTCTGCCCGACGCTGAGCCGCAACCGGTCCGCACGCAGCAGCTCGGTGAGGGTCTGGATGGCGCGGGTGCGGTCGGCCTGGGTGAGCTCGTAGACCACAAAAAAAGTGAGCTGGAGCGATTCGAACAGCAGCGTGCGGAAATCCACCGCCACTTCGCCGGGCTGGTTGGAGCCGTAGCACACCAGCTGGCCGTGGGGCTTCAGGACCTTGTGCGGCAGCAGCGCGGCGGTGCTGGCGAAGTCCATGTCGATCACCACGTCCACCCCCCGGCCCTGCGTGATCTCGGCCACGCGCGCGGCCACCGGCTCGCGCTGGTAGTCGATCACGTGCAGCGCGCCCGCATCGCGGGCGTGCTGCTGGCGCGCCGGTGCGCCCGCGGTGCCGATCACGGTGGCACCCTGCAGCACCGCGAGCTGGGTGACGCAGTGGCCCACCGCGTTGCCGGCGCCGGTGACCAGCACCGTCTTGCCCTGCAGCGGGCCGGCCAGGTGAATGGCCTGCACGGCGGTGAGGGCCGGAATGCCCAGGCAGGCCGCGGCATCGAAGTCCACGCCGTCGGGCAGGGCCACCGCCTGCTGTGCGGGCAGCACCACGTGTTCGCAGGCGGTGCCCAGGGGCCGCTGCCACTGCGCGTTCCACACCCACACCCGCTCGCCCACACGGCTGGCCGGCACGCCGCTGCCCACCGCATCCACGACACCGCCGCCATCGCTGTGCGGCACGATGCACTCGGCGATCAGGGGCCGCTTCAGGCGGGATTTCACATCCGACGGGTTGACCCCGGAGGTGTGCAGCTTCACCCGCACCTCGCCCGGGCCGGGTTGCGGCGTGGGCAGTTCACCCACCTCCAGGACGTCTCGGGCCAGGCCATTGCGGCGGTACCAGGCGGCTTTCATGCGGTGGGATTCCTGTGTGCGGGATGGGGCGGCCATTGTCGTGTGCAGGGTGCGCCAGGCGCTGGCGCCAAGACGACCAGGCCCTAGCGACACACCCGGCTGGCCAGGCGCGCGATGGCCTCGTACAGCTCTTCGCAGGTGTTGGGCTTGGGGATCAGGTCGGCAATACCGGCCTGGGGTGCCAGCTGGCGCAGCTCTTCGGCGATGAAGCCCGAGGTGATGGCCACCGGGCGCTCGGGGTGGATGGCCCGCAGCTCGCGCGCGAGGTCCAGCCCCGACATGCCGGGCATTGCGAAGTCGGTGATGGCCAGGTCGTAGTGCAGCTTGCCTTCGCGCACATCGCTGAGCGCGTGGCGCGGGTTGCGGTACACGCTGGCCTGGAAACCGCCGCGCTGCAGCATGCGCTCAATCAGGTGGTTGATCAGCTCGTCGTCGTCCACATAGAGGATGCGGGTGCCGGCCAGCCCGCAGGCGGGCCGCACCGGCGCGAGGGCAGACCCGGCGGGGGCCGGTGGTTCGGGCGCATGCTCCATCTGTCCGGCGCCACGGAAATAGACCGTGAAGGTCGATCCCCGCCCCGGCGCGCTGTCCACCTGGATGGCGGCCTGGTGGTCGCGCAGGATGCCGTGCACCACCGCCAGGCCCAGGCCGGTGCCTTCGCCTGGTGGCTTGGTGGTGAAGAAGGGCTCGAACAGGCGCTCCAGCGTCTGCGCGTCCATGCCCGCGCCGTTGTCGCTCACCGACAGGCAGGCGTTGACCTCGGGCCAGTCGGCGGGTGCGTCGGACGCGTTGCCGTCCAGCCGTGCCGGGGGTGGTGCACCGTGGTGCGGCCTGAGTTCGATGAGCAGCTTGCCGCTGGCCTTGTCGGGCATGGCCTGCCAGGCGTTGGTGCACAGGTTGAGCAGCACCTGCTGCATCTGCGTGGGATCGGCCAGCACCAGCGGTGTCCTGGGGTCGCAGACCACGCGCAGCACCACGCTGCGGGGCAGGGTGGCGCGCAGCAGGCGCACCGACTCGTCCACCACCGCGCTGAGCGGGATCACGCGCCGCTCCAGCACCTGGCGCCGGCTGAAGGACAGGATGCGCTGCACCAGGTCGCGTGCACGCGAGCCCGCCTTGAGGATCTCCTGCAGGCTGGTGGTGGCGGGCGCGTTGTCCTGCGTGTCCTCCAGCGCCAGCCGTGCGTTGCCCACGATGGCGGCGAGGATGTTGTTGAAGTCGTGTGCCACGCCGCCGGCCAGGGTGCCCAGCGCTTCGAGCTTTTGCGATTCGCGCAGCTGTGCCTGCAGGGCCAGGCGCTGGTCTTCGGCGGCGCGGCGTTCGGTCAGGTCGAAGTCGATGCAGAAGCATTCCATGCCGCGTTCGGGGTGTTCCATGAACACCTCGTTGCAGTGCACCTCCACGCTGGAGCCGTCCTTGCGCTGCAGCCACTGCACGCCCGAAATCACCGGTGTGCGGGTCGTGACCATGTGGTTGACCGTGGCCTTGAAGGACGCGTGCATGTGGGCCGGCACCACCAGGTCGAGCATGCTGCGCCCCAGCGCTTCGGCCGCGCTGAAGCCGTACAGCCGCTCGGAGCCGGCGTTCCAGTAGGTCACGATCAGGTCGCGCCCGTAGCCCTGCACCGCAATGCCCGGCACGTTGTCGAAGATCTGGCGGTGGCGCACGTCGCCAGCGCGTTCCAGCGCGCGGGCGCGCAGGCTCTCGGTCACGTCCATGATGAACGCGGTGCACAGCACGCTGCCATCGTCCTGCTCGACGGGCTTGGCGGTGCCGCGCAACCACTTGGCGCGGCCTTGGGCATCCTTGATGCGCCATTCGTGCCACCAGATGCGGCGCTGGCGCACCGCCTGCAAAAACGACTCGCGCAATTCGATCTGGATGTCGCGGTTGCCGGTGGCCCAGAGCAGGCCCTCGTTGGCCAGCGCGGCCTCGGCCGTCACGCCCCAGATGTCCAAGGCGTAGCGGCTGATGTAGAGCAGCTCGACCCGCTCACCCGCGTGCACCCGGTACCGCAGCAAGGCGCCCGGCACCAGCTCGGTGAGTTCATCCAGCTGCTGGTGGTCGTCAGCGGCGGCGGGAAAAGGGGTCGTCGGCAACAGCGGTCTCCAACGTTCGATCACCGTGATCCCGGGACCGTGTGCAAGGCGCAAGCGAAGCTGCTTTGTAAAGGAATATGCGCAACCGCGCCACGGTCCGGCCTCTTGCCCTTGTCATCGGCCGGTGCCGGGTCTTGCCCGAGCGGTGGTCTGGTCGGCCTTCAGGCCAGCGGCAGCCGCACCTCGAAGGTCGATCCCTCGCCCGGTTGGGAGTGCACGCCGATGGTGCCGCCGTGCGCTTCGGCGATCTGGCGGCTGATCGCCAGACCCAGCCCCGTGCCTTCGAACTCGCGACGCAGGTTCAGCCGGGCAAACGGCTGGAACAGCCGGCCCTGGCCCTCGGACGAAATGCCGATGCCGTTGTCCTTCACGCCGATGGTGGCCATGCCCTCGGCCAGCTGCGCCGTGATCTCGATGCGCGGCACGCTGCCCGGCGGCACGAACTTCAGCGCGTTGGACACCAGGTTCTGGAACAGCTGGGAGAGCAGGCTGGCGTGTCCCAACACCCGTGGCAACTCGCCGATGTGCAGTTGTGCACCGGTGGCGTCCAGCTGCGCGGCGAGGGCGTCGCACAGCTCGTCCATGAGCGGTGTCAGCGCCACCGGTGTGCGCGGCTCGGTCTCGCCGTGCTGCAGGCGCGCGTAGCGCACCACGTCGTCGAGCAGGGTGCGCATGCGTTCACCGGCGTTGCGCACCAGCTTGAGGTAGTGGCGCGCGTCGGCGGGCAGCTCGGCGCCGTGGTCCTCTTCCACCAGCCCGACGAACTGCACCACCGTGTTCAGCGGCTCGCGCAGGTCGTGCGAGGAGATGCGAACGAACTGCAGCAGGCCTTCGTTGGCGAGTTGCAGCTCTTCGGCGGTTTTCTGCAACTGGGTGTGGCTCTCGCGCAGGTCTTTCAGCGCTTCGGCCAGGTTCAGGCGGTCGGTGGCGGCCACTTGCTTGAGCGCATCGTTGGCCTGCTTGAGCCGCAGCTGCGTGCGCACGCGCGCCTGCACGATGGCCGGGCGGATCGGTTTGGCAATGAAGTCGGCCGCGCCTTTTTCCAGCCCGGTCTGCTCGAAACTGGCCTCGGCCTGGCTGGTCACGAAGATCACCGGGATGTCGGCCAGCAGCGGGTCGCACTTGATGGCTTCAAGCACGTCAAAGCCCGACATGCCGGGCATCTGGGCGTCGAGCAGCACCAGGTCGGGCGGGGCTTCGGTCATCAGCCGCAGCGCGTCCATGCCCAGGGTGGCAAAGCGCAGGCGACCCAGCGGGCGGATCACGCGCGCCAGCGCCTGCACCATGCCCGGATCGTCGTCGACGATGAGGATGTCGGGCAACAGCGGCGGTGGCGGCGCGGCGGCGGGGCTGATCATGGCGGGGGTTCCTCGGTCAGGGCGGCACTGGCGCTCGCGAAATCGAGCTCGTCCAGCCAGTGTCCCACGCGCTCGACCAGGGGCGCGCCCAGTCGGTGGCGCAGTGCGTTGGCGTGCGACTTCCACCAGGTCAGGGCGTCGAGGTCCTGGCGCTGCAGCAGCGTCAGAAAGTGGGGCAGGTCGGGCGTGGGGTCTGTGTCGGGTGCGGGGGTGTCGCGGGGGCTGTTCAGCGCGGCCTCTCGCGCGACCTGCAGCACCGGCTCGCTGTGGCGGCGCAGCGCATTCAGTGCGTGTTGCAGTGCGCGCCAGGGCGCCTGGAGCTCGGCCGCGGGCCGCTGTCCGATCAGCCCGGTCTCCAGCGCCTGGGCCAGCCGCATCAGCTCGGTGGCGCCCAGCGTGCCGGCGCTGCCCCGCAGCTTGTGCAGCCGCGCCGCGAGAACCTCTTGCGGCGCGCCGCGCTCGGGCAAGGTCAGCTCGTGCTGCGCAAGGTCGCCAAACTCGCCTTGCAGGCGCTGCAGCGACTTCAGCCACAGCGCCAGGTCGCCCCCCAGGCGCTGGTGTGCCAGGGCCGTGTCCAGGCCGGGGATGTGTGGCCAGTCGTTGCCCGCAGGCGCGTGCGCCGCACCTGATGCGGGTGGGTCGGTGGCTGGTGTGGTGCCGCCCTGCGCGCGGTCGATGCAGTCGCGCACCATGCGCACCAGCCGCTCGGGGTCCAGCGGTTTGGTGAGGAAGCCGTTCATGCCGGCGTCCATGGCGTGCTGGCGTTCTTCGGCGAGCGCGCCGGCGGTGAGCGCGATCACCGGCAGCCCGGTCAGGCCCAGCTCGGCGCGCACGCGCCGCGTCGCCTCCAGGCCGTCCATTTCGGGCATCTGCAGGTCCATCAGCACCGCGTCGAACGCATCCGGGGTGGCGCGCAGGGCGTCCAGCGCCTCGCGCCCGGTGCGCGCCAGGCACACCCGGGCACCTTCGCGTCCGAGCAGGCCCGAGGCCACCTCCAGGTTGATCTCGCTGTCGTCCACCAGCAGCAGGTTGAGGTGGCGCAAGGCCTGCCCGGGGGCTTCCAGGCGCAGCCCGTCGTCGCGCGCGGCGGCCTGCAGGGCCTTGAGCATGTCGGCCGAAGGGCGCTGCAGCAGCAGCTCGAACCAGAATTCGCTGCCCCGCCCCGGTTCGCTCCTGAGCCCCACGTCGCCGCCCATCATCCGGGTGAGCTGGCGCACGATCGACAGGCCCAGCCCGGTGCCGCTGAAGCGGCGGGTGGAGGAGGTGTCGGCCTGGGTGAACGGGGTGAACAGCCGGGCCTGTGTGTCGGCATCGACGCCGCTGCCGGTGTCGCGCACGGTGCCGCGCAGGTGCACGCGGTCGTCGTCCATCGACACGGTCTCCAGCGTCACCCACACATTACCCGCCCGGGTGAATTTCAGGGCGTTGCCGATCAGGTTGGTGAAGATCTGCCGCACGCGCAGGGCGTCGCCCAGCAGCACGCGCGGCACGTCGCGCGCCACGGTGATCTGGTAGCGGATGCCGGCGGCTTCGGCCTGCGGGCGGAACATCGCATCCATCTCGCCGAGCACGTCTTGCGGGCTGAAGGGCTGGTGGTCCAGGTCGAGGCCGCCGGCTTCGATCTTGGCGAGATCGAGCACGGCGTTGACCAGACCGAGCAGGGAGCGGCTGGCCACCTGGGATTTGGCCAGCAACTGCGTCTGGTGGGGGGTCAGCGGGGTGTCGGCCAGCAGGTGGGTCATGCCGATCATGGCGTTGAGCGGCGTGCGGATCTCGTGGCTCATGTTGGCCAGGAACTCGCCCTTGATGCGCGAGGCTTCCTGCGCCTGCTCCTTGGCCCGCACCAGGTGGGTGATGTCGATGCGGAACCCCACCGTGTGGCCATCGGGCAGGCGGCGCTCCACCAGGCGCAGCGTGCGGCCGTTGGTGAGCTCCTGCAGCATCTCGGTGTTGCCCGAGCGGTGGGCGGCCATGCGCTCGGCCACCCAGGCTTCTTCGAGCCCGCCGGTGATGCGGTGGTCGCCCAGCGCGGCGCTGGCGCGCAGGATGTCTTCGAACTTCACGCCGGGCACGATGAGGTGGGCCAGCTGGGGCGAGATCTGGCGGTACTTCTCGTTGCAGAAGACCAGCCGGTCCTCGGGGTCGAACAGCACGAACGCTTCGTCCACCGCGTCGATGGCTGCGCGCATCAAGGCTTCGCTGCTCGTGGTGTTCTCCTGCGCCTGTTTGCTGACCGTGATGTCCTGGTGGGTGCCGTACATCCACTCGGGCTTGCCATCGGGGGTCCAGCTGCGCACCTTGCCCCGGTCGAGCACCCAGACCCAGTGGCCCGCCTTGTGGAGCGCGCGCAACTCGCATTCGTACATGTCGAGCACGCCATCAAAATGGTTCTGCAGCCTTTCCCAGATCAGAGCCACGTCATCGGGGTGGAGCCGATCGAGAAAGCGGTCCACGCATAGAGGCTGGAGTTCGTCGACGCTGTAGCCGACCATGCTAGCCCAGCGCTCGTTGATGCGCACCTCCCCGGTCTGCACGTTCCATTCCCAGGTGCCGGCGTCGGTGCCCAGCAGGATGTTTTCGAGCCGGTGGTGCTCGTCGGCCAGCGCAGCGGTGCGGTCCCTGACCTCTTGTTCCAGCCCGTCCTTGAGTTCCACCACCTTGCGCTGGGCGGCGCGCTCGGCGGTGATGTCGCGCGCAATGACCGATGCCCCCACCGGTGCGCCGGTCTCGTCGTTCAGCCGCGAGAGCGTCAGGGCCACCAGCACCGGCTGGCCATCGCGGGTCTGTCGCCACAACTCCAACGGCGGCGCATCGCCCGAGGGCGGCAGGTTTTTGAGGGCCTGCACCTCGTCGCCGGGCTCGCCGGGCGGCACGATGAGTGCATCCAGCGTGCGCCCCACCGCCTCCAGCGGCGCGTGGCCAAACAGGCGCTGCGCACCGCGGTTCCACGAGGTCACCCGGCCCTCGGTGTCCAGGCCCACGATCGCGTCGGGCGACTGGTCCACGATGGTGGCGATGCGCAGGCGGTCTTCGCGCGCCTGCAGCCGGCGCTGCACCGCCACCCAGTAGAGGTACAGCATGAACCCGCCCACAGCGCCGGCTGCCAGCAGGGGCGGCACGCTGTTCAGGGTCGCGCTCAGGGCGGCCGCCCGCAGATCGCTCTCCAGGCGCAGGGCGGTGTAGTCGAGCACCCCCACCGAGGGGTCGGGGTTGCCCGACACGCGGGCCTGGGCCGCCATGGCCAGGCCTTGCGGCCCGTGCCACCAGGTGGTGCGTTCGCCGCTGGATGAGATCGGTGCGCGCGCCGGCTCGTAGCTGTCGGCCCACCGGTGGCGCTGGCCGAGGTCGAATCCGTAGGTGCGCGCCGGATCGGGGTGGGTCAGAAAGTCCCCATCGCCGTTGGTCACGAACAGCTGTGGTTTCGCCCCGGCGCCCGGCGGCAGCACGCCCAGCCGTCCGGTCAGGTCGACGTTGATCACGATCACGCCGAACACCTCGCCCGCGTCGGTGAGCACCGGCGTGGCGTAACGGATGGTGGGGCGGTGCGGGAGTTCGACCTCGTCGCTCTCCCGGTTGAGGTTGACGTCGGACACCAGCACCTAGCCCGCCGCCAGGCGCAGGGTTTCGCGGACGTAGGGGGCCTTGCCTTTGCGCTGCAGGCTGTCGTGGGGCACCACCGCCAGCTGATCGCCTTCGCGTTGCACGCGCACGAGCTCCCGCCCACCGTCGGCCACTCCGATCAGGCGCACCTGGTAGGCCTCGGGGGCCGACACCAGGTAGGCGGCAAAGATCTGCTGGGTGCGCTGCAGCCACTGGGCTGTGGTGGAGTCGTCCAGCCGGTCCCGTCCGTTGCTCATGGCGGCCCGCACCAGCCCCATGGTGGCCGGCGTCGTGGCCAGAAACAGCGCGCTGCGCCGACGCTCGGCGTAGCGGCTTTCGACGCTTCGGGCCATGTTGTCCACCGTGCTCTGCAAGGTCTGCTCGGCCTGGTCGTGCTGGGCCTGCAGCTGCAGGCGGTGGTTGTTGAAAACCAGCAGCACCAGCATCACGGCGAAGCCCAGGCCAGCCCGCAGCGCGATCGGGCTGCGCAGAAACGCCAGCGGATGCAGGGCGGGGTCGTGCGTGAACCAGCCCATGTGCAGCTCGGCCCCGCGCTGGCGCTGGCGGCGTTGCAGCAGCATCAGGCCGGCGGCCAGCACGCTGCTGAGCACCACCCCGGCCAGGACCGTGCGGGCCGGTGAGGCCAG
>NZ_JBLYYB010000222.1:0-3181 GCF_048549895.1 Hydrogenophaga sp. | reverse complement strand
GCGGTTTCGCCTATGGGCAAGGCTTTGTCTACGACGAGGCCCTGACCACCGGGCCGGGCCTGAAAGGACAGTTCAAGGCCAATGCCGTGGCCCTGGCGGTGGGCGGTTTCTTGGGGCTGTCTGCGCTGCGCCCCAGCCGTGCGCTGCTGGAGCGTTTCGTGGTGCCCAAGCCGGGCGAAGGGCCCAGCCCCGAGGCCCAGCATAAGGGTTATTTCGATTTCCGCTTTTATGGCCGCACTGCGGGCGGCGACACCGTGGTCACCAAAGTGACCGGCGACCGCGATCCCGGCTATGGGTCGACCGGCAAAATGCTCGGTGAAGCGGCGGTCTGCCTGGCCCACGATGTCGACAGTTCAAACCTTGGCGGCGGCTTCTGGACCCCCGCCACCGCCCTGGGCGATGCCCTCATCGAGCGACTGGTCGCTCATGCGGGACTGACCTTTGAGGTGTTGTAACGCCCGGGTCAAGCGCGCGACTTTGCCGCCCAGTCGCGCGGCCAAGGCCGCTTGAAGATGGGCCACTCGAGGAGCGCGCAGCTGGTTAAAGGAAGACGCTGTGCGGTCTCTCTTGCAGCCCCCTGCCGGGCTTCTTATGCGCGACATGAGCTTTCTGGCCCTGCTGCGAGAGAAAACCGACGAAGCCACCGGTGATCTATGGCCTTGTCTGCGGCCGCCGTCGCGCCGGGCGTGCGACCGTTGCGTCGGATCACGTGCTCGGCTGCAATCCACGCGGCCCGCCCCTTGGGCCGGGTAGCCTCACTGATTGACCGCCGATGGTGCGCAGGCTTACCTGTTTTACCGGTACGCTTTGCTCCGCCTCCCAGCGTTCGGGGCATTCGGGACAGACCTCGGGGAACACAGCGAACATGACAATCGGATTACGACTTGCACTTGCAGCGGGTGCAGCACTCGTGCTGCTGACAGCGTGCGGGGATGACAGCAACAGTGCTGGGAACCGTGACCAGACCCAGGTGAACGCTCCAGACCGGCGCACGGTGATCAGCACGATCAACGTCGAGGTGGAGACCGTGGAGGTGGTGGAGCGCTCCATCGGTCAAGTCAGCTCGCGGACGGCGCCCTCGCTGATCGCCGAGGTGGACGGCCGCATCACCGCCGTGCATGTGGACACCGGTGAGCGCGTCAAGCGGGGCAAGCTGCTTCTCGAGATCGATCCGGAGCCCTACGCGCTGGCCTTGGCCTCAGCACGTGCCGACGTCCGACGGCTCGAAGCATTGGTCCATTCCCAGGGCCGTCAGCTGGAGCGTCAGCGGCAATTGCTGGCGAACGGGGCCGTTACCCAAGGCACGTTCGACACCACCGAAGGCGAGTACCGGAACCTCCAGGAACAGCTCGAAGGCGCACGGATTGCGGTCCGCCAAGCCGAACTGGACCTGCGCAACACCCGGGTGACGGCACCCGTGGATGCCGAGGTGGATGAACGCATGGTTTCGGTGGGTGATTTCAGCACCCGGGGTCAGCCTTTGTTCCGGCTGGTGAGCCAGGACCTGCTGCGCGTTCGCCTGCCGTTTCCGGAAACCGTGGGCGCCCGGTTGGCAGTGGGCCAGACGGTGCGCATGCATGCCCCGTTGTCTGCCGCCGACGTCGTCGAAGGGAGCATCAGTGAGTTGCGTCCCGGGTTGATGGGGGGCAGCCGAGCCGTGGAAGCGATCATCAACGTGGCCAACCCCGGCAGCTGGCGCGACGGCGGCAGCGTCAGCGCCGAGGTGGTGCTTGATCAGCGTGAGAGCGTGGTGGTGCCGAATCAGTCCGTGGTCCAGCGCCCCGAGGGCCAGGTCGTGTACCTGATCGAGGATGGCACCGCGAGGGCACAGAAGGTACGGGTAGGGGTTCGCGCGCGTGAGACGGTCGAGATACTCGAAGGGCTGGAAGGCGGCGAAACCATCGCCGTGGACAGCGCCGGCTTTCTCACCGACGGCGCCGACGTGCAGGTCAGCGAGGGGGGGGCGCAATGACGCTCCCCGAACTGTCCATCCGGCGGCACGTGCTTGCCGTGATGCTGAGTGCGGTACTGGTGCTGTTCGGCATCATCGGCTACCAGCAGGTGGGCACGGACCGCGTACCCAATATCGAGTTTCCGGTGGTCACCGTGGTCGTCACCCAGCAGGGTGCCGACCCGGAGATCATCGATGCATCGATCACCACGCAGGTAGAGCGCGCGGTCAACACCGTTCCCGGCATCGATGACATCCAGTCCACGTCCAGTGCCGGCGTCTCCTTGGTGGTGGTGACGTTCAACCTGGATAAGGACGTGGACATCGCCTTCAATGAAGTGCAGGCCAAGGTCAACGAGATACGCGTCCAGCTGCCGCGGGACGCCGATGCGCCGATCATTCAGAAGTTGGAAACCGGCAGCCAGGCCATCATGTGGCTGAGTGTGCAGGGTGACCGCACCCTGCAGCAGCTCAGCGTCTACGCCCGCAATGTGATCCGGCCGCGGCTGGAGAATATCGACGGGGTGGGCGAGGTGCAGATCGGCGGCGGGCTGGAGCGCAACATCCGCGTGGAGGTGTACCCGGACCGCCTGGCACGGTTCGGACTGACGGTAGAGGACTTGATCAACGCTTTGCAGACCGAGCATTTCCAGCTGCCGGGCGGCTTCGTGATCAGCGATCGTAGCGAACGGCTGATCAAGCTGGACATGGAGTACCACGCCCCTGAAGAACTGGAAAATCTGGTCGTCGCAAGCCAGAACGGCGCCCTGGTCCGCGTGCGCGACGTGGCCGATGTGGTCGACGGGCTTGAGGATGCGCGCTCGCTGGCCCGATTCAACGGCAAGCCCACCGTCGGCCTGGGCATCGTCAAAGTGGCTGGCTCCAATACCGTGGGCATCATCCAAGAGGTGCAGCGTCGGCTCGACGAGGAAATCCGCCCACAGTTGCCGCCCGGCATCGAGGTGAACATCGCCTCCGACCAGTCCGTATTCATTCTGGAGATGGTGCAATCGCTGTACGTCACCATTGCGCTGGGCATCCTGTTCTCTGCCCTGGTTCTGTGGCTGTTCCTGAAGAACCTGCGCTCGACACTGATCGTGGTGCTGTCGATCCCTATCTCGCTCGCCGCCGTCACCGCAGTGGTGTACTTCTTCGGCTACACGCTCAACTCACTGACCATGCTGGCCATGCTGCTGCTGATCGGGGTGGTGGTGGACGACTCCATCGTGG
>NZ_JBLYYB010000221.1:0-6519 GCF_048549895.1 Hydrogenophaga sp. | reverse complement strand
GGGATGACGACCCAGTTGCGGTGCAGATTGGCACCACTGATCTTCTTGATGCGCGAGAGGTCCTTGCGCTCCACCGGGCCGAACTTGGTGAAATCGACCTTGGGCCAGGGCAGCAGGTCGAGGCCGACGCCGGAACCGCCCGTCGCTGCAGGAGCCTTGGCAGCTTGCGCCTTGGTCTGGGCCGCGCCTGCCATCACCTGCTTGGTGAAGGTCTGCACGTCGTCTTGCGTGATGCGACCCTTGGGTCCGGTGCCCTTGACTTCGTCGATGGGCACGCCCAGTTCACGGGCGAACTTGCGCACCGAGGGCGATGCGTGCGGCAGGCCCGCTGTGGGCGTGCCAGGCTGGTGGGCGGGCACGGAGGCCGTGGCAGCGACCGGTGCAACGGCTGCTGCAACCGGTGCGGGGGCTGCAACAGGCGCAGCAGCGGGAGCCGCCGCCGGCGCTGTGGGCGCTGCAGCGGCAGCAGGCCCATTGCCCGCCACGCCTTCCAGCATGGCCACGAGGTCGCCGATGTTGACGGTGTCCCCAATCTTGACCTTGAGCTCCTTGACCACGCCAGCGGCGGGCGACGGAATCTCCATGGAGGCCTTGTCGGATTCGACGGTGAACAGCGATTGTTCGAGCTTGATGGTGTCGCCCACCTTGACCAGCAACTCAATGACGGCCACGTCCTTGAAGTCACCGATGTCGGGCACGCGCACTTCCACCGGGCCTGCAGTTGCAGGGGCTGCAGCGGGTGCAACCGGTGCTGACGCAGCGGCTGCAACGGGGGCGGGGGCAACAGCTGCAGGGGCTGGCGCAGCAGCCGGGGCTGAGGCAACCGCGTCTGCCGACTCGACCACGGCAATCACAGAACCCTGCTTGACCTTGTCGCCCAAGGCGATCTTGAGTTCCTTGACCACGCCTGCGTGGCTGGACGGAATCTCCATCGATGCCTTGTCCGATTCGACGGTGATGAGCGACTGCTCAGCCTTGACCGTGTCGCCCACCTTGACCAGCAGTTCGATCACGCCCACTTCGTCGAAATCCCCGATGTCCGGGACTTGAATGTCTACCAATGCCATTGTTGTCTCCGTTCGGTTTACGCGTACAGCGGGTTGACCTTGTCGGCCTGGATGTTGTACTTGGCGATCGCCTCAGCCACCTTGGTGGCGGGCAGCACGCCGTCTTCGCTCAGCGCCTTGAGCGCAGCGACCACGATGTAGTGGCGGTTGATCTCGAAGTGCTCGCGCAACTTGCTGCGGAAGTCACTGCGGCCAAAGCCGTCGGTGCCCAGCACCTTGTAGGTACGGCCCTTGGGGATGAACGGACGAATCTGCTCTGCATAGGCCTTCATGTAGTCGGTGGATGCGACCACGGGGCCTTGCGATGCGGACAGTTGCTGCGTGACGAATGGCACCTTCGCTTCTTCGGTCGGGTGCAGCAGGCTCCAACGCTCGGCGTTCTGGCCGTCGCGGGTCAGTTCGTTGAAGCTCGGGCAGCTCCACACCGAGGCGGCGACGCCCCAGTCCTTTTCGAGCAGTTCTTGCGCAAAGAACGATTCGCGCAGGATGGTGCCGCTGCCCAGCAGTTGCACGGTGGGCGCGTCCTTGGGCAGTGCGGGCGCCTGTTTGCACAGGTACATGCCTTTGATGATCTGCTCTTCGGTGCCGGGCTGCAGGCCCGGCATGGGGTAGTTTTCGTTCAGCAGCGTCAGGTAGTAGAAAACGTTCTCCTGGCGCTCGACCATGCGCTTCATGCCGTCGTGCATGATCACCGCGACTTCGTGGGCAAAGGTCGGGTCGTAGCTCACGCAGTTGGGGATGGTGTTGGCCAGGATGTGGCTGTGGCCATCTTCGTGCTGCAGGCCTTCGCCGTTGAGCGTGGTGCGGCCCGAGGTGCCGCCCAAGAGGAAGCCACGGGCCTGCATGTCGCCCGCCGCCCAAGCCAGGTCGCCGATGCGCTGGAAGCCGAACATCGAGTAGTACACGTAGAACGGGATCATGATCCGGTTGTTCGTGCTGTAGCTGGTGGCCGCCGCGATCCAGCTGCTCATGCCGCCGGCTTCGTTGATGCCCTCTTGCAGGATCTGGCCGGCCTTGTCTTCCTTGTAGTACATGACCTGGTCCTTGTCGACCGGGGTGTAGTTCTGTCCTGCGGGGTTGTAGATGCCGATCTGGCGGAACAGGCCTTCCATGCCGAAGGTGCGCGCTTCGTCCACCAGGATGGGCACGATGCGCGGGCCCAGGGCCTGGTCCCGCAGGAGCTGGGTGAGGAAGCGCACGTAGGCCTGCGTGGTCGAGATCTCACGCCCTTCCACGGTGGGCTCCATGACGGCCTTGAATGTCTCGATCGACGGCACGGTGAAGCTTTCGTCGGCCTTCACGCGGCGCTTGGGCAGGTACCCGCCCAAGGCCTGCCGGCGCTCGTGCAGGTACTTCATCTCCGGCGTGTCGTCGGCCGGCTTGTAGAACGGGATCTTCGAGAGTTCGCTGTCCGGGATCGGCAGGTTGAAGCGGTCGCGGAAGATCTTGATGTCTTCGTCGGTGAGCTTCTTGGTCTGGTGCACCGTGTTCTTGCCCTCGCCCGACTTGCCCATGCCGAAGCCCTTGACGGTCTTGATCAGCAACACGGTTGGCTGGCCCTTGTGGTTGACCGCCTTGTGGTACGCCGCATAGACCTTTTGTGGGTCGTGGCCACCGCGCTTGAGGTTCCAGATGTCGTTGTCGCTCAGGTGGGCCACCATCTCCAGCGTCTTGGGGTCGCGGCCGAAGAAATGCTTGCGCACGTAGGCGCCGTCGTTGGCCTTGAAGGCCTGGTAGTCGCCGTCGACCGTGTCCATCATGATCTTGCGCAGCGCGCCGTCCTTGTCGCGCGCCAGCAGCGGGTCCCACTCGCTGCCCCACAGCAACTTGATCACATTCCAGCCGGAACCTCGGAACTCGCCTTCGAGCTCCTGGATGATCTTGCCGTTGCCACGCACCGGGCCGTCCAGGCGCTGCAGGTTGCAGTTCACCACGAAGATCAGGTTGTCGAGGTTCTCACGCGCGGCCAGGCTGATGGCACCCAGCGATTCCACTTCGTCCATCTCGCCGTCACCGCAGAACACCCAGACCTTGCGGTTCTCGGTGTTGGCAATGCCGCGGGCGTGCAGGTATTTCAAGAAACGGGCCTGGTAAATCGCCATCAGCGGGCCCAGGCCCATGGACACCGTGGGGAACTGCCAGAACTCGGGCATGAGCTTGGGATGCGGGTAGCTGGAGAGGCCTTTGCCGTCCACCTCCTGGCGGAAGTTGAGCAACTGCTCTTCGGTCAGGCGGCCTTCCAGGTAGGCGCGGGCGTACACGCCGGGCGACACGTGGCCCTGAATGTAGAGGCAGTCACCACCGTGGTTTTCGCTCTCGGCGTGCCAGAAATGGTTGAAGCCGGCGCCGAACATGTGGGCCAGCGAAGCGAACGAACCGATGTGGCCGCCCAGGTCGCCGCCGTCTTCGGGGTTGTGGCGGTTGGCCTTGACCACCATCGCCATGGCATTCCAGCGCATGTAGGCGCGCAGGCGCTCTTCAATTTCGATGTTGCCCGGGCAGCGCTCTTCCTGGTTGGCCTCGATGGTGTTCACATAGCCGGTGTTGGCCGAGAAAGGCAGGTCGATGCTGTTCTGGCGAGCCTCTTCCAGCAACTGTTCCAGCAAGAAATGGGCGCGTTCCGGACCCTCCCGCTCGATCACGGCGCCCAGCGCCTCCATCCATTCGCGGGTTTCCTGGCTGTCCAGGTCACCGGCGCCGCGGCCGTTCTGCGCGTTGTTCGCTGCCATGCTTGTCTCCTGTTGGTTGAAATCGAGCTTACGGGGGGCATTCCGTGCTGTCACGGAGTTTCCCACAATGTTTTCCAGATTTCAATATGTGCTTTTAATTTCTATATTATGAAATTTAAGTGGCACACAAAAAACGCCGCCCAAGCAGTTGGGCGCTTCACAAATCGGAGCAAACAGGGCCTGCTCACTTAGACTCGGAAGGCTATGAGTCCAGCGCCCTCCTCGCCGCCATCCACCACCCCCAAAGCCGCCCAGACGCCTTGGTGGAAACGCTGGTGGCGCCGGCTTCCGCCCTCGCGCCAGGACCGGTTTGCCACGCTCGCGCCGCTGCTGTCGGTGCTGCTGTTCCTCTCGGCCATCGTGGTGGCCATCACTTACCTGCGGTTTGAGGAACTGGAGCGCGAACAGGAAGCCGTCACGCGCGATGTGGAGTACGCGCAGCAGCGCCTGCGCCTGCGGCTGCTGGAGCGCCAGGAACAGCTGATGCGCCTGGCCCGCGAAATCGACAACAAGGACATCGACACCGAAGAGTTTGTCTTCCAGGTCGAAGCCCTGGTAAGCCAGTTCCCCGAACTGCAGGCCGTGACCTGGGTGGATGCCCGGCGCAACGTGCTCGCCAGCTACGCATCACCCAGCGCACCACTGCGCCTGATGCGGCCCACCGGCAGCACGCTCTCGCCCAACGAAACCGACGGCACCTTCGACCTCGCGCGCGACCTGCGCCAGCCCACCTACTCGCGCCCGCTCGAAACACAAGATCCGCGCAACGCCACGCTGATGCTGCACGTGCCGCTGAGCGAACAAGGCCGCTTTGCCGGCACCGTCATGGGCGAGTACGCCATCGATGGGCTCATGCGCTTCGGCATGCCGCCGGAGATCATGGCGCGCTACGCGGTGGCGCTGGTCGACGACCGTGGCCAGGTGCTCGCAGGCAGCCTGCAGGCACCCAGCGACGTGTTGCGCCTGCTGCCGTGGTCGAACCCACCACTGGAACACGAGGTGCCGGTCTCGCCGGTGGGCAACGGCCTGATCGTGAAAGCCCAGGGCTACCGCACCTCGCAAGACATCGTGGGCAGCGGCTTCTTCTGGGTGATCGGCGCGCTCTCGGCGCTCACCGTGTGGATGCTGCTGGGCACCTGGCGCCACACGCGCCGCCGGGTGCAGGCACAGCAGGCGCTGGTGTCCGAGACCAACTTTCGCCGCGCCATGGAGAACTCCATGCTCACCGGCATGCGCGCACTCGACATGCAGGGCCGCATCACCTACGTGAACCCGGCCTTCTGCTCCATGACGGGGTGGACCGAAGGCGAGCTGGTGGGGCGCACCGCGCCGTTTCCTTACTGGCCCGACGAGGACCACGACCAGCTGACCGCTCGCCTTGAAGACGAACTGCGCGGGCGATCCACACCCGGCGGCTTCGAGGTGCGGGTGCAACGGCGCGATGGCAGCATCTTCGACGCGCGCATGTACGTCTCGCCGCTGATCGACCCCAAAGGTCATCAAAGCGGCTGGATGACCTCGATGACCGACATCACCGAGCCCAAGCGCATTCGCGAGGAACTCTCGGCGTCGTACGAGCGCTTCACCACCGTGCTGGAATCGCTCGACTCGGCGGTGTCCGTGGCGCCTCTGGGCAGCGACGAGATGCTGTTCGCCAACAAGATGTACCGCATGTGGTTCGGCACGCGCGGCCAGGGTCACCGTCACTTGGTCGACCTGGCAGGCAACCAGCCCACGCCCAGCCCGGACGACGGCGACGCAGTCGACGCCTTCGCCGGCATGCCCACCGAAACCCTCACGGACGCGGGCGCGGAAAACGCCGAGGTGTTCGTGGAAGAACTCGACCGCTGGCTGGAGGTGCGCACGCGCTACCTCACCTGGGTCGACGGTCGGCTGGCGCAGATGGTGATTGCCAGCGACATCACGCCACGCCGTTACGCCGAAGAGCAGGCCTCGCGCCAGGCCGAACGCGCGCAGACCGCCAGCCGCCTCATCACCATGGGCGAGATGGCGTCGAGCGTGGCGCACGAGCTCAACCAGCCGCTCACCGCCATCAGCAACTATTGCAACGGCATGATCTCGCGTGTCAACGAAAACAAGATCAGCACACAAGACCTGCTGGGCGCGCTGGAGAAAACCGCGCGCCAGGCGCAGCGCGCGGGCCAGATCATCCAGCGCATCAAGGCCTTCGTGAAGCGCAGCGAGCCCAACCCAGCGCCGTCCGACGTGGCACAGATGGTGAGCAACGCGATCGAACTGGCCGACATCGAACTGCGCCGCCACCAGGTGCGCCTGTCGCCTTATGTGGCGGCGCGCCTGCCCAGCCTGATGGTCGATCCGATCCTGATCGAACAAGTGCTGATCAACCTCTTGAAGAACGCGGGTGAGGCCATCATGCAGGCGGGCCGTGCGCCCGGTGAACGCTATGTAGAACTGCGCGTGGGGCCGCGCCGCCAGGACGACATGGAGGTGGTGGAATTCTCGGTGCGCGATTCGGGCAACGGCGTTCCCGACGAGATGATCGAACGCATCTACGAAGCCTTCTACAGCACCAAAAGTGAGGGCATGGGCATCGGCCTCAAGCTGTGCCGCAGCATCGTCGAATCCCACCACGGAAGGATGCAGGTGCACAACATCTACAATGGGGAAGAGGTTGTGGGTTGCTGCTTCAGTTTCTGGATTCCTGTGGTCTCCAGATTGACGGTCGGCGACGCATCAACCGG
>NZ_JBLYYB010000220.1:0-7289 GCF_048549895.1 Hydrogenophaga sp. | reverse complement strand
TCGATCCTCTTTCCTTCCGCCTTGAGCCTGTCGAAGGGCCCACCCACCTGTTGGAGCTTGAATGAACCCGAACGATCTGCCCCGCGAGCTGACGCAAGAAGCATCGGCCAACGAGCTTCTGGCGGCTGTGCGCACCGTGGCGCAGGGCCCGCTGGCCGATGTGGTGGAGGCTTGCGACCGCGACGGCTTTTACCCGCGCGATGTGTTGCAGCAGCTCGGCGCACTCGGTGCATTCAGCACGCACCTCGACGCACCCATGGGCCGGGCCGACTACGGCCTGGCGATCCGCGCCATGGCCGAGGTCTCGCGCGTGTGCGGCGCCACCGGCTTCATGGTGTGGTGCCAGGCGGTGTGTGGCCTGTACATGCAGGCCTCGGGCAACCCGGCGTTGATGGGCGACGCGCTCACCGCGCACGCCAGCGGCGCCACGCTGGGCGGCACCGGCATGTCCAACCCCATGAAGAGTTACGCGCAGATCGAAAGCCTGCTGCTCAAAGCCACGCCGGTGGCCGGCGGCTATGTCGTCAACGGCACGCTGCCCTGGGTGAGCAACCTCGGGCCCGACCACGCCTGCGGAGTGCTCGCGGCGGTGATGCACGGTGACGAACCCGCCGGGCGCGAAGTGATGTTTCTGTTGCGCTGCAACGCCCCCGGCGTGGAGCTGCGCGAATGCCCGAGCTTCTCCGCCATGGAAGGCACGGGCACCTACGCGCTGCGCCTCACCAACGTGTTCATCGGCGAAGACGTGGTGATGGCCGCGCCGGCCAAACCCTTCATCGCCCGCATCCGCGCCGCCTTCGTCATGCTCCAGTGCGGCATGGCGGTGGGCGTCACGCAGGGCGCCATCGATTCCATCTGGGAAGTTGAAGCACAGCTCGGCCACGTGAACCAGTTTCTGGAAGACCGGCCCGACGCGCTGCAGGCCGAGCTGGACGCACTCACCGCGCGCGTGATGAAGCTGGCCGAAACCCCGTTCAACCCCTCGGTGGAGTTCTTTATTGATGTGCTGGATGCGCGCGCGCACGGCGCAGAGCTCTCGCTGCGTGCCGCGCAATCGGCCCTGCTGCACCAGGGCGCCCGCGGTTACCTCATGAGCTCGGCCGTGCAGCGCCGTGTGCGCGAATCGCACTTTGTCGCCATCGTCACGCCCGCCATCAAACACCTGCGCAAGGAGATGGCGCGGCTCTCGGCCGAGGTGATGCCGACATGAACACCCCACCGTTCGATACAAGCACCCCTCCGTTCGGGCTGAGCTTGTCGAAGCCCCCGCCAACCGCCGTCGAGAGCGCTCTCGCTCCCTACCTCTCCTACATCTGCGACGCCTGCGGCTACATCTACAACGAAGCCGATGGCGACCCCGACGGTGGCCTCGCCCCCGGCACGCGCTACGCCGACATCCCCGACGACTGGGCCTGCCCCCTCTGCGGTGTGACCAAAGCCGACTTCACGCCCTACACGCCCCCCAGCCTCGACGCCCTGCGCGCCGGCCTGCAAACCAGCACGCCGGTGGCCACGCGCGGCGCGGCGGGCGTGCTCATCGTCGGTGCCGGGCGCGCCGGCTGGCAGATGGCCGAAGCCTTGCGCGCGCTCGACGCCACGCTGCCCATCACCCTGGTCACGGCTTGCGCGGGCGACGTGTACGACAAGCCCCTGCTGTCCATCGCCATGGCGCGCAGCACCGCGCTGGAGGCCATGGTCAAGGAAAGCGGTACCGCCGCAGCCGCCCGCCTGAACGTTCACCTGCTCAGCCACACCCAAGCCGTGCGCATCTGCGCCGACACGAAGCAGCTGCGCACCACGCGCGGCAATTTGAAATACGACCGCCTCGTGCTGGCCCACGGCGCGCAAGCCGCGCTGCCACCCACGCTGCCCGCCGCCCTGTGCTGGCGCATCAACCACCTGGCGGCATACCAGAAGCTGCGCGCCGCACTCGGCGACACACCGCAGGACGTGGCCATCGTCGGCGCCGGCCTGATCGGCAGCGAACTCGCCAACGACCTCGCGCTCGGCGGCCACCGCATCACGCTGCTGGACGTGCAAGCCGAACCCCTGGCCCGCTGGAGCAGCGAGGGCGCAGGCAGCCAACTGCTCGACGCCTGGAAAGACCTGGCCATCCGTTTTGTGGGCGGTGTGCAGGTGGCGCAGCTGGAGCAGGTGGCGGGCCGCTACCGCATCACCACCACCTGCGGCCAGCGCTTCGCCGCCGACCAGGTGATCGCCGCCGCCGGCCTGGCCACACCGCCGCGCCTGGCGTTGAGTGCCGATTTGAAATGGAACAACGGCATCGCCGTGGACCCCGCGAACCTGAAAACCAGCAACGGGCACATCCACGCCATGGGCGACTGCATCGCCATCAACGGCCAACCCAGCCGCTTCATCGAACCCATCGCGCGACAGGCACGCGCGATTGCCGCCGACATCTGCGGCACCACACCCGCGCCTTACGAACCGCGGTCAGCCGTGGTGCGGGTCAAAACAACGTCACGGCCGTTGACCTTGCATTGAGCCGCATCGGTCAGCCGACGGGCCATTCGGCGAACGTCAGTGCCCGCAGCAACGACGCCAACACCGCGACGCGCTGCAGCGCTGCATCCAGTGCAAGCCGGTTGAAGTGCCGCAACACCGCTGGATCGTGGGCAGCGCCGCCGAAGCGGGCTTCGAAGTCCTGCTTGAGCTGAGCGGAGCTCCTGCCTTTCACGGCACCGTGGTGGATGTTCAGCAGCAGCGCCTCCAGGCAAGGCTCACAGGGCGCCACATGCACTCGGGTCTTGCGGGCTGCTGTCCGAGTCTTGTCGTTCCAGTCCGAGTCGGTGTCCAACAGCGCAACCACGAGGTCGTAGGCCGCGTTGCGCGATTGACGCGACGCGAAATCCACCACGTGGGCCGCTCCTTTGCCGCGCGCGTTCTTGATGGTCACGACCACGCCCGATCCGCGCTGCACATACAACGCCTTGAGGTGCTGCAAAAACAGCACCTCTGCGTCACCCTCACCCACCACCAGCACGGTGCGCGCCACCTGGCGCCGATGCGGCTCACGCTTCATAGCTGGGGAATTGCGCCGTAGGCTCCCGCCATGTACTTCGCATACAGGTTGTCGTCGCTGCGGATGCCTTCCACGCTGTCCAGCCGCCAAACGCTGCTCTGGTTGTCCTCGCTCTTCTCCACGAGCGTGACCTGCGATTTGTGAAGGATGTTCAGCACCTCCAGGGCGTGGCAAGTGAACAGCAACTGGCCGCCATGGGGGTTGGTGGTGGGGCTGGCAAACAGGTCAAGAATGGGTTCGAGCATGTGCGGGTGCAGGTCGTTCTCGAACTCGTCGATCACGGCCAGACCGCCGTTGGCCAACACCGGGAGCAGCCGCGACAGCAACACCAGAGCGCCTTGTGTACCGCTGGATTCCAACGCAAAAGGCAACTCGAACGAAACACCTCCAGCTGCTCGATGGATGCCGAAAGGCAGCCAGAACTTGCTGGACTTGCCATCGGGTTGCACCGCTTCCACTTCGCGCACTTGCACATCGCTCAAGCCCAGGTCCCACGCAGACAAAAGGTGCACCAGTTGTTGCCGCTGGGCCTCCTCGGTGGCGAAGTGAGCCGCAGCCTGGATCAGCTGGCCCGCGTCGTTCACCATGCGGCCATGTTGGTGGATGTTGCTCCAGATCTGGCTGCCGGCGAGCCGCTGCGCCAGCGGCACGCCGTATTGCGCGGCGGTGGCGATCAGGGACGCGTTGGGGCGCACCTTGCGCGCTTCTGAAGGCGCAAAACCAAACTCTTGCTGTTTGATGTCGTACGCCTGCGTTGTTTCATTCCAGTCCCGCACGAACACATAGCGCATGCGCTCGTGCCGCGCGTACAGCGCTTCGTGCAACACGCGCTGCGGCGTGCAGCGCAGCGTGTAGCGCATGAGCTGGCCGTCCACATCCAGCTCCACTTCAAAGTCGGAAGGCTCGCCCGACGAAGCCGCGTGAGGTTGGAAAGGGAGCGCGGCCGCCGGGTCCGCTCCGAACGAATGGCTGACAAACCAGTGCAGAAACAGGATCGGCTTGAGCAGTGCCGTTTTGCCGCTGGCATTGGGGCCGATGACGGCCATGACACGGCTGACCCGCTCGCCCGAACTGGCGGTGTGCGACCAGACGGCCTGTGGCACTTTGCGATCAAGCAGCCACGACACCTCGGCGCGCTCGCGGAAAGACTGGAAGTTGGAGAAGGCGTAACGGTGCAACATTTGGCAATTAAAACAGATTTCAAACAAATTTGTGTTTGAAATCTGTTTTAAAAGGCGAATCAGCCCTTGCTCCCCGCCTGCACCTGCGCCAACGCCAGGATCACCTCCCGCACCAGCTTGCGCTGCGGCGCCGGCAGGCTGAGGAAGGCGTCGAACACTTCGCGTTCCTGGTAGCTCACGCCTTCGTCCCACCGTTTGCGGCTCTCTTGCACCCGGTGGCGCACGGCCTGGCCGAAGCGCAGCACCTCGGGCTCCACCCGCAGGATCTCGGCCAGCACCAGCAGCTTGTCCTGCGCGGGAATCGCCTCGCCCCGCAACCAGCGTGAGACCGCCTGAAACGACACCGAGCGTCCCCAGTAGTGCGCATTGAAGAGGTTCAGCAGCACACCGGGGCGCGGCTCCAGACCGGCGCCTGCCATGGCGTCGCGCAGTCGCTGGGCGAATTCGAGCTTGTGTTCCATGGACCGAACGCTAGTTTTCGGTCGCGTTTTCAATCAACGTCGTGTTGTATGCTGAATTCACCTGTTGATTGAATTGATCACCCAAAACCACGCTTGCAAGGAGGACAACATGAACCCAACCGTGTCGCAGCGCGTCACGCCCACCACCGCTGCGCTGCTGCAATGGTGGTTTGACCCACCGTGCGCGCGGGCCCGGGGCCAGCTCGGTTTTCACGTCGAGCAGCGCCGCGCGATCCTGGCCACGATCACCGCACACGAGGCGCTGAAGGGCAATGCGCCACCGACCGGGCGGCCGGTGCACCGTGTGGCGCTGACCATCGGCATCGACCAGACGCGGGTCATGCTCGCCCTGCTGATCTGGCAACTGCTCAACCACAACGACGCACTCGCCGCCGACCACGACGACCCGCGCTTCACCAACCGCTTCATCGCCGTGGCGCACCACGCCCGCGCCCGCGACCGACTGCTCGGCACCTTCTTCGGCATGCTGGTGCCGGGCGGCCTGGGCGCGCGCGACTTCGGCACGGCCGGCCTGGTGCGGTTGGCCGAACTGCTCATCCCTGCGAACCGCCGCGACGAGGTCTATGGTTTCGTGTGTGCCCACGTCTGCAGCGGCTCGCAGGTCATGCGCCAGCCGGTGCGCGACGGTTTGATCGCCATCACCGACGGCCGCCTCGAAGCCCTGGAGTGTTTTGCGCGACTGCCGCGCGTGATGGTGTTCGACGACGAAACGCGCCCGCCGCTCTGGACCCACAGCAAAAGCGACGTGAACAGCCCGGCATGGCGACAGCACTTGCGCCGCATCGCCTCGGCGCGCGACGAGCTCTGCGCGCAGGTGGTGTTTGCGCAGCACCGGCCCGGCGAGGGCCCGACCAGCGCGTGGCCTTGAGCACCCTCAGGCGATGACGTCCTGTGCGCGCAGCGGAATCACCCGCCGCGCAGGTTTCTCGGCCCGTGCGCGCAACTGCCCGCAGCCTCCCTGCACGTCCTGCCCGGCCGACTGCCGCAGTTTGGTGAGGATGCCGCGGCGGTGCAGGCGGCGCGCCATGTCCGCGGCCTGTTCCCAGCTCGGGCGCTGGTAGGACAGGTCGTCCACCGTGTTGTACGGAATCAGGTTGAGGATGGCATGTTTGCCGTGCAGCAAACGCACGATGCCCTCGATCTCGTCGTCGCCGTCGTTGATGCCGGCCAGCAGCGTCCATTGGTACTGGATGGGATAGCCGGTGGCGCGCGCATAGCGCTCACCGGCGTCCACCAGTTCCTCGGGCGTCATGCGCGGCGCGCGGGGCAGCAGTTGCTCGCGCAGCTCGGCTTTGGTGGTGTGCAGCGATAGCGCCAGCGCGGGCTTCACGCGGGCCAGCGGCAGGGCCTCGAACACGCGCGGGTCGCCCACGGTGGAGAACACCAGTTGCTTGTGGCCGATGTTGCCCAGCGTGCCGAGCAGATCGATCGCCTCCATCACGTTGTCCAGGTTGTGCGCGGGCTCGCCCATGCCCATGAACACCACCTTCTTCACCGGCCGCAACGTGCGCGCCAACGCCACCTGCGCCACGATCTCGGCACTGCCCACCTGGCGGATCAATCCACTCTGCCCGGTCATGCAGAACACGCAGCCCACCGCGCAACCCACCTGCGTGGACACACACAGGCCGTCGCGCGGCAGCAGCACGCTCTCCACCGTCTGGCCGTCGGCCAGCGCCACCAGCAGGCGCGCGGAGCCGTCTTCGGCGGGGTGCTGTGATTGCAGGCGCGCCAGCGCGGCGAGCTCTTGCACCAGCGCAGGCAGCGCGTGGCGCAGCGTCTGGGGCATGAAGTCTTGCAGTGCGCGGCGGCCCTGGTCTTGTGGCTGCGCCTGCGTCCACAGGCGCAGCACGCGCTTCTCGTGGACCGGCAGGGCGCCGAGGGCACGCAGACGTTGGCGGAGGGTGTCGATGCGCATGGTGTCAGGTGGTGGAGCGAGCGCCGAGCTTAACCGTCGCACGCTT
Organism: Hydrogenophaga sp.; assembly: GCF_048549895.1. Lineage (GTDB taxonomy): Bacteria > Pseudomonadota > Gammaproteobacteria > Burkholderiales > Burkholderiaceae_C > Hydrogenophaga. The sequence goes on along the minus strand of NZ_JBLYYB010000220.1, from coordinate 619 downwards.
GTGGCGCGGGCGCGCGCCCGCCAGAATCGAACGCTTCCAACCAAGGAGCCAACGATGCTGGAGATGGTGATCACCGCCCGGGCGGCAGACCTGGGCCACGGCCTGAAAGTGCGGCGCGTGCTGCCCTACGCCAAGCGCCGCATGGTCGGCCCGTGGATCTTTGTGGACCACGCGGGGCCAGTGACATTCGCGCCCGAAGACCTGCCGGGCGCCGACGTGCGCCCGCACCCGCACATCGGCCTGTCCACCGTGAGCTATCTGCTCAGCGGTCAGATCCACCACCGCGACAGCCTGGGCGTGCACCAGCTCATCAAACCCGGCGACGTGAACTGGATGACCGCGGGGCGCGGCATCTCGCATTCGGAGCGTTTCGAGCACCCTGCGTCGTTCGCAGGCGGCGGCCTGGAGCTGATGCAGCTGTGGGTGGCCCTGCCCGAAGCCGATGAAGAAACCGACCCTGCCTTCACCCACTACCCCGCAGCCGACCTGCCGGTGCAGGACCGGGACGGCGTGTGGATGCGCCTGATCGCAGGCGAGGCCTATGGCATGACCAGCCCGGTGAAGACGCATTCAACGCTGTTCTACCTGCACACCGAATGGCAGGCCGGCGCCAGCCTGG
>NZ_JBLYYB010000219.1:0-22495 GCF_048549895.1 Hydrogenophaga sp. | reverse complement strand
GCGGCCCGGCGCCACGTCGATGCGCCGGTCTTGCACCAGCGTGTGGTCGCGGGTGGCGAGGCGGTGGATGTGAACGGCGAGCGTCATACAGCGGAGTGGGTGAATCGGCGGGGGCGGCCCAGCCAGGCGGCGATTGCAAAGGCCAGCACGGGCAGGGCGAGTTGCAGGCCGGCGTAGGCGCTGGTGAGCGAGCGTTGCCCGCCCGAGGCGAGTGTGACGGCTTCGGTGGTCACGCTGGCAAACCGGCCCGCGCCCACATACAGCGTGGGCAGGTACTGCGCCACGCTGACCGCAAAACCCACCGCAGTTGCCGAGGCCAGCGAACGTTTGAGCAGCGGCCATTTCACGCGCAGCAAGAAGGCCCAGTGTGAGCGGCCCAGGCTCGCATTGAGCTGGGCGTAGCGGGGGTCGAAGCCCAGGTAGGCCGGGCTGAGCGCAAGCAGCACATAGGGCAGCACCATGAGCGTGTGCGCGATCAACAAGCCGCTGGCCTGGCCCTCCAACTGCAACTGCAGGCCCACGCCGTACAGGCCCACCACCCACAGCACGGCGGGCAGCACCAGCGGCAGGTACAGCAGGGGGCGCAGGGCGTCGTCCCAGCGGCGCGGCGCGAGTTCCAGCCAGGCCACGCTCCACAGCAGCGCCATCGCACTGCTGCCCACTGCGAGCCAGAGTGTGGTCACCACCGTGCCGCTGCTCTGCGCCACCTGCTCCCACGCGGCGCCGGTGAAGGACTGCGGCCACACGGCCGGAAACGTCCACACGCCGCTGACGCTGCCCACGGCGAGTGCCAGCAGCACGGCGGCGTACACGCCCGCCAGCAGCCACAGACCCATGTCGGTTCCGGACGTTCTGGCGAAGGAGCCGCGCACGCCATGGCCATGCGCCAGGGCCTTGCGCTGCAGGTTTTGCAAGCCCAGCCACAGGGCGCTGCAGGCCAGCACCATCAGCGCGAGCAACACACCTGCAGCCGCGCCTTGGGCGTAGGTGGCCGGGTCGGCGTCCTGCAGCCATTGCCAGGCCAGCACGGCGAGCGTGGGCGGTGAAGCCGGGCCAATCACCAGCGCCATGTCCACCACCGTGAGCCCATACGCCAATACCGCCAGCAGTGGCCAGCGCAGGCGCGTGGCGAGCTGTGGCCACAGCACCAGCCAGAAGGCGCGGCGTGGCGCGTAGCCAAAGGTTTGTGCCAGCGCGTGCTCGGCGCGCCAGCGCTGGCGCACGTCGTCGCGCTGCAGCTGGGTGGCGGCGGTCCACAGCAGAAACGGAATCTCCTTGATCACCAGGGCTGCGATCAGGCCCAGGCCCCAGGGGTCTTGGGTGGTGGGCCAGGGCGGGGGGCTCTCGAACCCGGTGAGCCAGGGCGAGAGCGCGCGCAGCAGCCAGCCGCTGGGCGCGAGCAGAAACAGGAACCCGATCGCCAGCGCGGCGTGTGGCGTGGCCAACATCAGCGGCAGGCCGCGCAACAGGCGCGCCAGGCGCTGGCGCACGAAACCCTGCGCCAGCAGCGCGGCCGCGCCCCACCAGGCCAGCAGCGTGGAGGCCAGGCCGGTCCACAGGGTGAGCAGGGTAGCGTGGACCAACGCAGGGTCTTGCGCGAGTGCGCGCCACGCGGCGGTGTGGCTGCCGGCTTTCAGTGCTTCAAAAGCGGTCCACAGCAGCGGCACGGCGGCCAGGGCCAGCAAGGCGCCTGCGGCGAGCTTGCGTGGTGCTGGGTGAGACACCGCGTTCACACGCCGTAGCGGCGTGCCCATTCCTTCTCCAGCGGATCGACCCACGAGGCGTGGGGCTCGGGCAGCGTGGGCGCGCCCTTGACCACCAGGCCGGGCAGGCTGCCGGTCTGGAACAGCGCACGGTCGGCGGCCGGCAGGCGCGCCACGTCGAGCACGGTCGGGTCGCCCCAGTGCGCAATGTCGGCCTTGCGCGCCTGCGCGGCGGGCGAGAGCAGGAAGTTGGCCACCACCTGCGCGCCGGCCTTGGCGCGCGCGTTGTACGGAATGGCCACGAAGTGCGTGTTGCCGATGGTGCCTTTTTCAAACTGCCAGCTGACCACGGAGGCGGGCAGGCGTTTCGCGGCGATCTCGTTGGCGGCTTCGTTGGGGTTGAAGGTGAGGGCCAGCAGCAGTTCACCGTCGGCCATCATCTGGCGCACGGCGGCGGCGTTCTGCGGGAACTGTTTGCCCGCGCGCCACAGGTGCGGGCGCAGTGCATCGAGAAAAGGCCAGAGCGCGGCGGTCTGGGTGGCGAAGGCGGCGTCGGTCACTGGCAACGCGAGCGCTTTGGCATCGGGCGCGAACTCCACCAGGGCCTGTTTGATGAAGGTGGTGCCGTGGAAGTCGGGCAGGCGCGGGTGGGTGATGCGCCCGGGCTGGGCGCGTGCCAACGCCAGCAAGGCTTGCATGCTCTGGGGCAACTGCGGCAGGCGCTTGCTGTCGGCAAACAGGGTGAACTGCGCCATGCCCCAGGGCGACTCCATGCCCTCGGTGGGCACGGAAAAATCGTTGAGCGTGGTGGGCTTGCCGGCCACGTCGACCAGCTTGAAGTGGGGCAGGGTTTCGGCCCAGGGGCCAAACAGCAGGCCCTCGCGTTTCATGGCGGCGAAGTTCTCGCCGTTGATCCACACCAGGTCCACCGTGCCCTCGGCGGCGGTGCGCCCGGCGGCCTTCTCGGCGCGCACGCGTTTGACCACGTCGGCCGTGTCGGTGATCTTCACGTGTTGCAGCTTCACGCCATGTGAGGCCTGCACCTGCTGCGCCACCCACTGCAGGTAGGCGTTGGTCTGCTCGCTGCCGGCCCAGGCGTTCCAGAACACGGTTTGGCCGCGTGCGGCCTGTTCGATGGCGGGCCAGTTCGATTGGGCCCAGGCGGGTGACAGCGAGGCGGCGCCGGCAGCGAGCAGCAGTTGGCGGCGTGACAGGTGAGCAGTGAGGTGGTGGGGCAAGGCGGTGTCTCCGGCAGAACAGGTTCGATGCCGCAGCTTAGTTCAAGGCCATGCCCGGTGCTGGTGTGCGGTTGAGCCGGGGCTGGATCCACAGGCAGTCCACCGACCACTTGCCGACACCGTAGATGGCCAGCGCGGCCAGCAGCACGCCCCAGGTGATGTGCTGCTGCAGCGCGGCGGGCGCAATGTCGGCCAGGCTGACGACAGCCACCACGTTCACCACCGACAGGCCCAGCGCCGAGAAGCGCCCCGCCAGGCCGATCAACAACAACACCGGCAACACCAGTTCACCCGCCGTGCCCGAGATGGCTGCGAGTTGTGGCGAAAGCAGGGGCACCTGGTATTCCTCGGTGAACAGCAGCAGCGTGGTGTCCCAGTCACGCACCTTCGTGAGGCCGGAGAGAAAAAACACCTGCGCGAGGTAGACGCGTGCCGCGAGGGCGGCCAACGGCTGCGCTGCGTTCAGCAGGTGGGTGACGGCGGACCAGAGTGCGTGGCCGCGCTGGAGCAGGGTGGGTGGGTTCATGGGGTTTCCTGGGGGTGTGGGGGTGGTGTGGGTGGGGGTGTTGCGTCGGCCACGCCGATCACCAGGCCGCTGTGCACGGCGGGTGTGAGCCAGTCGGAAAAATCGAAATCGGGACCTGCGAAGCCCAACGCGTCGGGCAAGGCTGCGCCGGTCAGCAAGGCTTGCAGCACACCCAGCGCGTTGGCCGTGCAAGCCGCCACACACGGCCGCAAACCCTGGCGCCAGACGAGGGCGGTTTCGCCCACGCGGTCCCGCACGCGCTGGCCTGCCTCGGTGAGGCTGGGCTGGTCTTCGGTGTGTGCGGTGACCAGGCTGACCACGGGCCAGGCGCTGCTGATGAGCACGGTGCCGGGGGCCAGTGCCAGGGTGAGCGCCTGGGGGTCTTCGGTGCTCAGGCGCGCGAAGCTGTGCAGATCGGGTTGCGCATCCGGTGCGCCGGCCGCGCAGTGCAGCGCCCATTCCACGCGCGCCACGTCGGCCAGGTAGGGCACCTCGGTGAGTTGTTCGTTGTCGGCCAGAAAGGCGGGCAAGGCATCGCCCCACTGCGCGAGGTCGCCGCAGTGCGGCGGTTGGCGGTGCCAGAGATCGCGCGCCAGCGCAGAGAAATTGTCCTGGCCCAGCAGTTGTGCGATCACCGGGTAGGCGGCGAGCAGGCAACGTTCGGCGAGCGCGTGGCCGTTGGCCTGGTAGGCCATGAGGCCGCGGGCCGCCTGGGGCTTCAGCAGGGTGTGCAGGTGTTGTACGGCGCTGCTGGCCTGCGTGCTGCCCGGGTGGGCGAACAGCGCGTCGAGCAGGCTTTGCTGCTGCAGCATCAGCGTGTTCATGCGGCCACCGGTTCCAGCGCGCGGCTGGCGTGCTCGCGCGCGGTGGCCGCTTCGTCGAGCAGCACCTGCAAGTCGGGCACATCGGTGTCCCATTCGATCAGCGTGGGCACCGCGCCAAACCGCGCCAGCGCATGGCGGTACAGCGTCCACACCTGTGGCACCACGCGGCTGCCGTGGTCGTCGATCACGATGTCGCCGCAGTCCACGTGGCCAGCCAGGTGCAACTCAGTCACCGTCTGTGGGTGGATGGCGTCGAGCCAGCGGCGGCAAGCGTCCATCGGGTCTTGCAACGAACCTTGCAGCCGGTCGTTGAGCGCGTTCACATAGATGTTGTTCACGTCCACCAGCAGGTGGCAGCCGGTGCGCTGCGCGAGTGTGTTGAGGAACTCGGGCTCACCCAGTTCGTTGGCTTGCCAGCGCACACAGGCCGAGAGGTTTTCCACCGCGATCGGGCGGCGCAGTCGGTCCTGCACGCGCTGCACGTTGGCGCACATGGCATCGAGCGCGGCGCGGGTGAACGGGGTGGGCAACAGGTCTGACGCGTGCACGGTGTGCGCGGGCTGGTGCGACAGCGGGCCGCGCGCAAAACAGGCGTGGTCGCTCACACGCACCGGCTCGATCTCGGCCACCAGGGCCGCGAGCCGGTCGAGGTGCGCCTCGTCGATGCCGCAGGCCGAGCCCAGCGACAGGCCCACGCCGTGCAGGCTCACGGGGTAGTGTTCGCGCCCCTGGCGCAGCACCGCGCGCGCGGCGCCACCGGGGGCAAAGAAGTTTTCGGAGTGGACTTCGATGAAGTCCAGGGCCGGCTGCCGCTGCAGCAGCTCGGCGTGATGGGGGTGCCGCCAGCCGATGCCCACGGGCGCGACCTCTGGGGTCGGTTTGGTGGGGTCGGCGGCGGTCATGGCGTTGGCCTTGAAGGGAGCGCGCGGATCAGGACTTCTTCATGTCCATCTTGGCCTGGTCCAGACCAATGCCGCCCATTTGTTTGCAGGTGCCGGCGGGCACGTACTTCCACTCGCCCTTGTCGTTGTCGACCTTGGCCTGGCCCGCACACGAATGCGTGCCGGCGATGTTGGCGCAGTCGTTCTGGCCGGCCTTGGCGATGCCGAAACATTTTTCTTTCGCGGCGTTCTGTGCGAAGGCGGGCGAAGAGAGCAGGGCCAGCGACATCAGCGAGGTGGCGGCGGCGGCGATCATGGTGCGTTGGTTCATGGGAAGCTCCTGAAAGAAAGAACAGGGTTGAATGACAACCTGCTGGATCGGCTGTTGGTGCACATCACCAGCGGGTTGAGGATTGGTCTGGCGGTGGGCGGCTTTCTTACGCTGCCTTCAAAAAATTCAAAGCAGGTCGGCAATGCGGTCCCAGGCCTCGGGCGGAATGCGGCCGTGGTACTGCTCCACCAATTGCCCGCCCTTGTCGAGCAAAAAGGCGGCGGGCAACTGTCCGGTGGCGCCGAAGCTGTCGCGGTACTGGGGCTCGCCGGTCCACAGCGTGGTGAAGCGCTGGTTCGTGGGCACGGTGGCGTTGACCAGTTGTGTGTAGGTCACGGCGTTGCTGCGCTGACGGTCGGTGCTCACGCTCACCAGCTCGAAGGGCTGGCCCATCCAGCCCTTCACGTTGGCGCGCAGTTCGGGCATCTTGTCGCGGCAGACCGCGCAGTCGGTGGACCAGAACACCACCATCACCACCTTGCCGCGCAGCGACTGCAGATCGAAGGCTTTGCCATCAAGCGTGCTGCCGCGCAACTGCTGGGGCGCGCCGGTGGCGGGAGTCTGCGCCAGTGCGGCCGGCGCCAAGAGGGCGGTGGCCATCGCCAGTGCGGTGAACAGTGCATGGAAACGTGTGGGCAACAGGGACATGGGGACCTCCAAAGTTCGTTGTAGTCGCTGTACCGGCCGTTTCATTACACTCAGCCCCCATGTCGCAAGCCCCATTCCCTTCGTTCGAGCAACAAGTTGCGGATTTGCGTGTGTATTTGCTCAAATTCGCGCGCCTGCAGCTGCGCAACGACGCCTGGACCGAAGACGCGGTGTCCGAGACCATGCTGGCCGCCATCTCGCGTCCGCAAAGCTTCGAGCAGCGTTCCCAGCTCAAGACCTGGCTGGTCGGCATCCTCAAACACAAGATCATCGACGCGATGCGGCAGCACAGCCGCGAGGTGTGCCTGTCCAGCGGCAACGACGACGAAGGCGCCGACCCGCTGGAGCACATGGCTTTCAAAACCGACGGACACTTTGCCGAGAAGCCGGCCGAGTGGGGCAATCCGGAGCAGGAACTCAACAGCCGGCAGTTCTTCGAGGTGCTGGAGGCCTGCACCGACAAACTGCCTCCGGTGCAGGGGCGCCTGTTCCTGATGCGCGAGTGGCTGGAGCTCTCCAGCGAGGACATCTGTAAGGAACTGTCGCTCACCCCGACGAACCTCTACGTTCAACTGCACCGTGCCCGGCTGCGGTTGAGAGAATGTCTTGAACTCAACTGGTTTGCACGACCGTCAACGAAATGAAGCCCGTCTACCCGCTGCGCCGCACCTGCAAGGAGGTGTCCGCGTTGCTCATCGCCCGCGAAGACCGCGCCTTGCCGCTGGTGGAGCGCATGGCGTTGCGGCTGCACATGGCCATGTGCCAGGCCTGCCCGCGTTTCGAGCGCCAGCTGCTCACCATGCGAAACGCCATGGGCCAGTGGCGCAACTATTCCGACAACGAGAGCTGAGCGCTCAGGACAAGAGCGCCTGCGCAAACTCACGCGCGTTGAAGGTTTCCAGGTCTTCCAGCTTTTCACCCACGCCGATGAAATAGATCGGCACCGGTTTCTCGCGCGCAATCGCGCAGATCACACCCCCCTTGGCCGTGCCGTCGAGCTTGGTGATGATCAGTCCCGTGAGGCCCAGGGTTTCGTCGAAGGCTTTCACCTGCATCAAGGCGTTCTGCCCCGTGTTGCCGTCGATGACGAGCAAGACTTCATGCGGCGAGGTCGGGTCGGCCTTCTGCACCACGCGCTTGATCTTGCGCAGCTCTTCCATCAGGTGCAGCTGGGTCGGCAGGCGCCCGGCGGTGTCCACCAGCACCACGTCGCGGCCGCGCGCGCGCCCGGCGGTCACGGCATCAAAGCTCACCGCGGCCGGGTCGCCGCCTTGCTGGGTGATGATCTCCACCGTGTTCCGGTCGGCCCACACCGCGAGCTGCTCGCGCGCGGCGGCGCGAAAGGTGTCGGCCGCGGCCAGCAGCACGCTGGCGCCGCTTTGCGCCAGGTGCCGCGTGAGCTTGCCGATGGAGGTGGTCTTGCCCGCACCGTTGACACCGGCGACCATGATCACGGTGGGTTTGTGTTCACCAATCACCAGCGGCTTTTGCAGCGGCATCAAGAGATCGGTGATGGCGTCGGCCAGCAGGCCTTTGACGGCGGCCGGGTCGGTGGTCTTGCTTTCTTTCACCCGGCGTTTCAGGTCGGCCAGCAGGTGGGTGGTGGCCTTCACGCCGGTGTCGGCCATCAGCAGCGCCGCTTCGAGCTCCTCGTACAGCGCGTCGTCGATCTGTGTGCCGGTGAAGACCGTGGCGATGCTCGATCCGGTCTTGCGCAGACCGTTTTTGAGCTTGTCCAGCCAGCCCTGGCGCACGGGCGCGGCGGTGGGTGCTGCGACGGTTGCAAGGGGCGCCGGTTCGACGGGGGGAGCCACCACAGGCGTGGCTGCGGCGGGCGTGGGGGTGGCCGGTGAGGGCTCGGTGGGGGCTTTTTTGCGAAAGAACGAGAACATTTGTCCATCTCTAGAATCCATTGCATTCTATGAAACGCACTCTGAACCTGCCCGACGGGCGCCGCGCCGCACTGTTGCTTGCACTGGCATTCACGACCCTCGGGTCGATTGCTCAGACCTCCACAAGCCCTTCTCCTGCCCCGGTGGCCCAGAGCTTCACGCTCTCCAACGGCATGACGCTGATCGTGCGGCCCGACCGCAGAGCCCCCACCGTGGCCCACATGCTGTGGGTGCGCGTGGGCTCCATCGACGAGGTGGACGGCGCCTCGGGCGTGGCCCACGTGCTCGAACACATGATGTTCAAGGGCACGCCCGACCTCAAACCGGGCGAGTTCTCGCGCCGCATCGCGGCCCTGGGCGGGCGCGACAACGCCTTCACCAGCCGCGACGCCACGGCTTACCACCAGCAGGTGCCGGCGCAGGCGCTGGAGGCGGTGATGAAGCTCGAAGCCGACCGCTTCGCACGCAACCAGTGGAGCGACGACGATTTCAAGCGCGAGATCGAGGTGGTGAAGGAAGAGCGGCGCCAGCGCACCGAAGAGTCGCCGCGCGCGCGCATGTTCGAGGCCATGAACGCCATGGTCTATCAGGCGAGCCCGTACCGGCGGCCCATCATCGGCTGGATGAGCGACATCGAGGCGATGACGCCGAACGATGCGCGTGAATTTCACCAGCGCTGGTACACACCCGCCAACGCCGCCGTGGTGATCGCGGGTGACGTGGACGTGGCGCAGACCCGCGCGCTGGCCGAAAAACATTTCGGCCCCATTCCTGCCCGCGCCGTGCCGGCGCGCAAGCCGCGTGAAGAGCCACCGCAGTCAGGTCCGCGCCGCATGGAGTTTCGCGCCGTGGCCGATCAGGCCGTGGTGGCGCTGGCCTACAAGGTGCCACGCTGGAGTGGCGCGGCCGAGGATGACGCCAACAGCCAGGACGCACTGGCCTTGACGGTGCTGTCGGCAGTGCTCGACGGCTACAGCGGCGCCCGGCTTGACCGCGCGCTGGTGCAAGGCCAGGGCACGGCGGGCAAACGCATCGCCGACAGCGCGGGGGCTTCCTACGGCTTGATGGGGCGCGGCCCCCAGTTGTTCTCGCTCACGGCCGTGCCGGCCCGTGGCGTCACCCCCGAGATGGCCGCAGCCGCGCTGAAGTCGGAGGTGGAGCGCATTGCGCGCGAGGGCATCAGCGAAGCCGAGCTGCGCCGCGTCAAGACGCAGTGGACGGCGGGTGAGGTCTACAAACTCGATTCGGTGTTCAACCAGGCGCAGGAACTCGGCAGCTACTGGGCCAATGGCCTGGACATCCACACCGGCGACCGCCTGATGACCCGTCTGCGCGCCGTGACCGCCGCGCAGGTGCAGGCGGTGGCACAACGCCACTTCTCCGACCAGCAACTCACCACCGCGGTGCTGGTGCCTGAGGGGGGCCAGAAATGAAATCCGTTGTGAAATCACTGTTCCGCTCCACCGCTGTGTTGGCCGCCGTGCTCGCCGGCGCGTTCAACACCGCCCAGGCGGCCATTCCCATCGAACACTGGACGCATGCCAGTGGCGCGCGCGTGTACCTCGTGGCCAGTCCGTCCATCCCCATGCTGGACGTGCAGATCGACTTCGACGGCGGCAGCCGGCGCGACCCGGCGGCGCAGGCTGGCCTGGCCAGCGTGACGGCGGGTTTGCTCTCGGGCGGCGTGGCGGCGCAAGCGGGCCTGCCCTCGCTGGACGAAAACCAGCTCAGCGAAGCCTGGGTTGACCTCGGTGCGCAGTTCGGCGCGCAGGCCAGTGCCGACCGCTTCACGCTCTCGCTGCGCACGCTGACCGAGCCCGATCTGCTGCAGCGCGCCGTGGCCCTGGCTGCCCGCCAGATCGCCGCACCCGCCTGGCCACAAGCGGTGTGGCAGCGCGACCGCGAGCGCCTGCTGGCCTCGCTCAAGGAAGCCGAAAACCGGCCGGGCACGCAGGCCGGCCGCGCGTTTGCGCGCGCGGTTTATGGCCAGCATCCGTATGGTTTTCAGCCCGACGCTGCCACCTTCAACGCGATCAACGTGGCCGACATGCAGGCCTTCTACCGCCGCCACGCGGCGGCCTGCCGCGCGCAGGTGACGCTGGTGGGCGCGATCGACCGCGCGCAGGCCGACGCCATCGTGGGCCAGTTCATGGCGCCACTGAAGGCGCACGGCTGCGAGCCCTTGCCGGCGGTGCCGCAGGTGCAGGCGCTGGCGCGCGCGGTGGATGAGCGCCTGCCGTTCGCCGCCGCCCAGGCCCAGGTGTCGATCGGCCAGCCCGGCATCGCCCGCAACGACCCCGACTTTTTCCCGCTCTTCGTGGGCAACTACATCCTGGGTGGTGGTGGCTTCGTCTCGCGCCTGACCACCGAGGTGCGAGAGAAGCGCGGCCTGAGCTACAGCGTGTTCAGCTACTTTTCGCCCGGCCGCCACGCGGGGGCGTTCCAGATCGGCCTCACCACGCGCCCCGACCAGGCAGCGCAGGCGGTGGAGGTCTCGCGCAGCGTGGTGCGCCAGTTCGTGGAGCAAGGCCCCACCGAGGCCGAGCTCGTGGCTGCCAAGGCGTTTCTGGTGAACGGTTTTTCGCTGCGCATCGACAACAACCGCAAGCTGCTCGACAACGTGGCCAACATCGGCTGGAACGGCCTGCCGCTGGACTACCTGGACACCTGGACCCAGCAGATCGAGCGCGTGAGCGTGGCCGACATCCGGCGCTCGTTTGCGCGGGTGTTGCAGCCGGACCGCATGGTGACCGTGGTGGTTGGCGCCCAGCCCTGAACGCGATGCGCGCTCGGGTCGCGTAAGCTCGGCGGCATGAAAAAACCTCCCGTTTCCGCTGCGCGCGCCGCGGCCAGCGCCCCACACGAAATCCGCATCATCGGCGGCCTCTGGAAACGCACGCTGCTGCCCGTGGCCGACCGCCCCGGTTTGCGACCCACACCGTCGCGCGTGCGCGAGACCTTGTTCAACTGGCTCGGGCAAGACCTCACCGGTTTGCGCTGCGTGGACGCCTTTGCCGGCACCGGCGCGCTGGGCCTGGAAGCCGCTTCGCGCGGTGCGGTGGAGGTGGTGCTGGTGGAGCAGGACAGTGCCTTGCTCGCCAACCTCAGCCGCACCGTCACCAAGCTCAAGGCCACCGCCGTGCGCGTGGAGCGCGGCGATGGTGTGGCCGCGCTGCGCCAGCGCGCCGGGCAGGGCTTTGACGTGGTGTTTCTTGATCCCCCGTTTGCCGATGCGCAGAACGAAGCCCTGGTGCTCTCGGCCCTGGCCGCCGCGCGCCAGGCCATCGGCACCGAGGGCCTCGTGTACCTGGAGGCGCCGCGCCCCTGGCTCGACGATGAATTGGCGACGCTGGGGCTGCAGGTGCACCGACAGGGCAAGGCGGGTGCGGTGGCCTTTCACCTGTTGCGGCCATTGACCGCGCAGTGAGCGAGCGCTGACAGCCCCGCGCGCATAATTCTGGCCATGCCTTCCGACCTTTCCCCGTCCTCAAAACAGCCCCGCGTGGCGGTGTACAGCGGCACCTTCGACCCGCTCACGCTGGGTCACGAAGATGTGGCGCGCCGCGCTGCGCTGTTGTTCGACGAAGTCATCATCGCGGTGGCCATCGCCCACCACAAGAAGACCCGCTTTTCCCTGCAGCAACGGCTCGACATGGCGGCTGAAGCCGCATCAAACATGCCCGGCAGGGTGCGTGTGCTGCCGTTTGACGGTCTCATCATGGATTTCTGCCGCCAGCAAGGCGCCTGTGCCGTGGTGCGCGGCATCCGCAACCTCACCGACTTCGACTACGAAGCCCAGATGGCGGCGATGAACCGCAAGCTCAACCCGTCGGTGGAAACGGTGTTTCTGCTGCCGCAGGCCGAGTTGCAGTGCATCTCCAGCACCCTGGTGCGCGAGATTTCGCAGTTGGGCGGTGATGTGTCGCAGATGGTGAACGCCCATGTGGGCGCCCATCTCAGGCCCGCGCCCCTGCAAGCTTGAGCCGGGAGCAATCGCCATGGCCCTGCTGATCACCGACGAATGCATCAACTGCGATGTCTGCGAGCCCGAATGCCCGAACCAGGCGATTTACATGGGCGAGGAGATCTACGAGATCGACCCGTCGCGCTGCACCGAGTGCGTGGGACATTTCGACGAGCCACAGTGTGTGCAGGTCTGCCCGGTGAGCTGCATTCCGATCCACCCGGACCACATCGAATCGCGCGAAACGCTCTGGCAGAAATACCAGCGTTTGCAGAAGGCGGGTCAGCCGTTGTCGGCTGCGGGTGACATGCCTTCGCCCGCTGCGCCTTCAACAGGCAGCTGATCGACCTTGGCTGGCCGCGGCGGTTTGGGTCGCGGCGGCTTGCTGGTGTGGATGAGCCCTGTGGCCTTGTCCATCTCCCCGGCGATCAGATGCGGCAAAGCCTTGAGACTGCGGTCCAGCGCCTGGGCAATCGCCATGCGGTCGTCGGGTGACGGCTTCTTCAACACCCAGTTGGCCACCTCGTTCTTGTTGCCCGGGTGGCCAATGCCCACCCGCAGGCGCCAGTAGTCGGGGCTGCCCAGCTGGGCGTGGATGTCGCGCAGCCCGTTGTGGCCGGCGTGCCCGCCACCTTTCTTGAGCTTGATCTCGCCCGGTGGCAGATCCAGCTCGTCATGCACCACCAGCACCTCTTCGGGCGCGATCTTGAAGAACCGCGCCACCGACGCCACCGACTTGCCCGAGAGGTTCATGAAGGTTTGCGGCTCCACCAGCCAGACGCTCTGACCCGCCACATTGGCGCGCGCCACGAGGCCGAAATGGCCACGTTCCATCTGCAGCGAAGTCTTGAGCAGGCGCGCAGCCTCATCCACCCACCAGAAGCCGGCGTTGTGGCGCGTGTGTTCGTAGTCCGGACCCGGGTTGCCCAGTCCTGCGATGAGTTTGATCATGGGGTCGGATTATCGACAGGTATGGGAAGCTGAATGCAAAACGGCCCGCGTGAGCGGGCCGTTTTGAGGGGGTCATCGGTCCGAAGACAGATTACTTCTTCTTGCCTTTGGCGCCTTTTTTGTCGTCGGCTGCAGCGACCACGGGAGCAGCCACCACTTCTTCAACCGGCTCCACCACGGTAGCGATGGTCAGGTTCTTGCGGCCGTGCATCACGAGCTTGATGCCTTTGGGCAGCTTGATGTCGCCGGTGTGAACGGTGCCGCCCTTGACGACTTCGCCGAGGTCAACGGTGATGTGCTCCGGCAACTGGGTGGCCAGGCACTCGATTTCGATCTCGGTCATCACGTGGTTGATCACGCACTTGTCGGTCTTGACCGCAGGCGCGTTTTCTTCGTTGATGAAGTGCAGCGGCACTTTTTTGTGCAGACGGGTCTTGTCGTTCACGCGCTGGAAATCCACGTGCAGCACGAGCGGCTTGTACGGGTGGTACTGCACATCGCGCAGCAGCACTTTTTGCACGGTGCCGGCCACGTCCATCTCGAGGATGGAGGAGTGGAACGCTTCCTTTTTCAGGGCGTGCCACAGGGCGTTGTGATCGAGTTCGATCGTGGCGGCGGGTGTTTCACCACCAAAGACGATACCGGGCGTGCGGCCGGTGTTGCGGAGACGGCGGCTCGCACCCGTACCCTGCTTGGCGCGCTCAAAAGCGACGAATTGCATAACTGACTCCTGTGGAGGGGTTCCGCGACCAGAACGCCTCTGTTTCAAAAGAGCGACCCCCACCATGGAGGCCACCCGCTTTTGCTGCCGCCAAGGTCTCTTAAAAGAGGTTGTCCTGATCGGCAAACAAACTCATCACCGACTCACCCGAAGCAATGCGCGCAATGGTTTCGGCCATCAGCGGTGCCACGGAGAGCTGGCGGATCTTGGCGCAGGCCTGGGCGGCTTGCGACAGGGGGATCGTGTTGGTGACCACCACCTCGTCGAGGGCGCTGCCCTTGGCGATGCGCTCGATGGCCGGACCCGAAAAGATCGGGTGGGTGCAATACGCGTAGACGTGTTTGGCGCCGCGCTCCTTGAGCACCTCGGCGGCTTTCACCAGCGTGCCGGCGGTGTCGATCATGTCGTCCATGATCACGCAGTTGCGGCCGTCGATGTCGCCGATCACGTGCATCACTTCCGACACGTTGGCCTTGGGCCGGCGCTTGTCGATGATGGCCATGTCGCAGTTGAGCTGCTTGGCCAGCGCACGGGCGCGCACCACGCCGCCCACGTCGGGCGAGACCACCAGCAGGTCAGGGTAGTTTTTCTGACGCAGGTCACCCAGCAGCACGGGCGAGGCGTAGATGTTGTCGACCGGGATGTCGAAAAAGCCCTGGATCTGGTCGGCGTGCAGGTCCATTGTCAGCACGCGGTTCACGCCCACGGCGGTCAGCATGTTGGCCACCACCTTGGCCGAGATCGGCACGCGGCCGGAACGCGGGCGGCGGTCCTGGCGGGCGTAGCCGAAATAAGGAATGACGGCGGAGATGCTCACGGCCGATGCGCGCTTGAGCGCGTCGACCATGATGATGAGTTCCATCAGGTTCTCGTTGGTCGGCGAGCAGGTGGACTGGATCACGAACACGTGGCGCGCGCGCACGTTTTGTGTGATCTCGACCGTGACTTCACCGTCGGAGAAGCGGCCCACGTTGGCCGCACCGAGCTGGGTGCCCAGATGCTGTGCGATCTCCGCGGCCAACACCGGATTGGCGTTGCCGGTGAAGATCATGAAATCCGGCGGCTGAACTTGCATGGGGTTCCCAGCTGTTTGAGCGACGGCCCAGATGGATCGCCGTCAAAAGATGGCCGTTCATGGAACGGCCGGGTGGGTACGTGATGTGATGAAAACCGGTGGCAGGGGAGGAAGGACTCGAACCCTCGCATGCTGGAATCAAAATCCAGTGCCTTTACCAACTTGGCGACTCCCCTACGCAGGAGATCTGTTCAGCGTGAAGCCGGACAGACCACCGAAAAACCTTGTCGCAGGTTGCGCAGCCACTGCCTGGGCTGAACGCTTGCCGATTCTAATCGGAGCACCAGTCGAGCAATGGATGGACATCCATGTTGCTGCACTCACGAACTGTCCAATCGCCCGGGGCGGTGGTCAGTTGCATGGCCTGCGGCATTTGTGCAAACACCGCCGTCCCCGATCCGGTCATGCGCCCCTGCAAACCCTGGTCTTGCAACCACTGAATGCAGCGTCCCACATCGGGACACAGCGCCTGCGCCACGGGTTGAAGATCGTTGTGTCCGAACTCCAGAATGTTCTGGAGTTCGATCACCCCAACTGCTTGGGCATCTTCTCGCGAGTCGTTTGCAGCAAAGCCTTGGATTGTAGCAGTTTTTGTGTCCCGTTTGAGATCGGGCGCACTGAAGATGCGTTGGGTGGACGCGCCGCCAGGTGGCTTGACCACCACAAAACGCGCCAAGGGCAGTGCCAAAGGCGTGAGTTGCTCGCCCACACCCTCGACCCAGGCGTGGCGACCGCCGATGAAAAAGGGCACATCGGCGCCGAGCGTGAGCCCGATCACCGCGAGCTGTGAGCGCGTCAGACCCAGGCCCCACAGTCGGTTGAGCGCCAGCAGGGTGGTGGCCGCGTCCGACGAGCCGCCTCCCATGCCGGCTTCAGCGGGCAGGTTTTTTTCGAGCGCGATGTGCACGCCGTGTGTGCAGCCGGTGGCGGCCTGCAGCGCACGGGCGGCGCGCACCGAGAGGTCTTCGGCTGGCAGCGATCCTGGCGTGAGGTCTTCACGGCTGATCTGGCCGTCAACGCGCCATTCGAAGTGCAGCCGGTCGCACCAGTCGATCAGCATGAAAACAGATTGCAGCAGGTGGTAGCCGTCTGCTCTTCGCCCGGTGATGTGCAAAAAGAGGTTGAGCTTGGCGGGCGCCGGCACGTCGAGCAGGCGCCGCAAGCGGGTTGCCTGCGTCATGGTTGCACGACGACCCGAAGCTCGGCTGTGGGCATCGGCGAAATCCGGCGAGCCGTGATGCGCCCTTCAGGTTGGCGGGTGAGATCGGCCTGCCAGCCCGGCACGTCACCCGCCCGCCCGCGCAGCCAGCCGAAGAGGGCGGCCACAGGCACGGGTGTACCGCTGAGTTCTGCAGTGAGTTCGTCCAGGCTGCCTCGGCGGGTGAGCTGGCCCCCCTGGCGCATTTCGGCGCTGCCGGGCAGCCACATCACCGTGGCAAGCGACGTACCCAATGGCGAGGTGAGCTGCAACTCACCAGCGTCTGGCGTGCCGCGCAACTCGAAGCCTGCTGAAAAAGATTGGGGTGGATCGCTCTGCACCGTCATGGCCAGACGGCCGCTCCAGAATTCTTGGCCGGGCTGGACGGCGCGTTGCGGTGTGGCGCAGGCCGACAGCAGAGCCACAGTGACCAGCAGCGTTGCCCACCTCATGGCTTGACGCGCAGTCGTTTGAGCGTTCCCTGCAGGGTCTCGTTGTCCGCCGACAGCATCAGGCCTTCGCGCCAGACCTTGAGTGCTTGATCCCGCTGGCCTTGTGACCACAACACCTCACCCAGATGTGCTGCGATCTCCGGGTCGGGGCGTTTGCCGTAGGCGGCTTGCAGAATTTCAAGTGCACGCCCGGCGTTGCCCAGGCGGAATTCAACCCAGCCCAGACTGTCCTGGATATAGGCGTCGCCTGGGGCCAGCTCCACCGCCTTTTCGATCAGCTTCTTGGCTTCGGGCAGGCGCTCATTGCGGTCGGCCAGCGAGTAGCCCAGCGCGTTGTACGCATGGTGGAAATCGGGCTTGACCGCAATCAGGGCGCGCAACAGCACTTCCATGTCGGCCGGCTTGCCCGCCTTCTCGGCCATCATGGCCTGGTCGTAGCGAAGATCAGGCACGTCGGGAAAGCGCGCCACCGCTTCGCCGTACACCTCGTAGGCTTCCTTCCACGCTTTGAAGTCACGCAGCAACTGCGCTTCGGCCACCAGCTTCAGACGAGCGTCCTCCGGGGTGCGCTCGGGCTGGCTGCGCAGAAGGGCGCGGGCCTGCGCCATCTGCCCTTGCCGGGCCAGCACCGAGGCGCGCCGCATCTGGGCCGCCATGATGTCGTCGGCGTTTTCGATTCGGTCCAGCCAGGCATTGGCGGCCGGGAAGTCCTGCCGCTTCTCGGCGATCTGGGCCATCATCAAATAGGCTTGTGTGAGACCGCGAGCCGAGCGCTCGTCGCCAGCCTGTCGGGCCAGGGCCATGTACTTTTCAAGCGACGCCGTTGCGGCCGGCAGGGCGTTTTCCTGCAACTGCAGGGAGCCCAGCAGCAGCCAAGGCTCGGCCTGATCTGCCCGACGGGTGGTCAGTTTTTCGAGCAGCGAACGCGCTTCCTGGTTGCGCTGCGCGTCCAGCAGGGTGCGTGCATAAGAGAGCGCGACTGCCGTGTCGGCCTGCGTTGCAGTGCTGCTGGCTTCGAGCTGCTGGCGCACGATGGGCTCGGCCTGTGACTCTCCGCGCTCCATCAGCTCCAATGCCAGCAAAGCCGGGAAGGCAGACGCCGGCTCCGCGGTGTGGCCCAGGCGTGCCGAAACGAGCGCTTCGGGCAACTGGTCCAGCGCAAGGTACATGCGACCCACCGATGTAAAGGCGGCGGCGGCGTGCGCAGTCTGTTTGAGGTACGGGCCCAAGGCCTCGCGCACCACGGCGGCTGCCTGCGCCTTGTCTGTCACTCGGGAGAACGTCTGGGGAATGGCGTTGATGGTGTCGTTGCGCTCGGCCGCACCGACGTCCTTGAGGATGGTCTGCAGCACCGGACCTGTTTCGCCGACACGGTTGAGGGCCAGCAGGATTTGCAGCACAAAACGGTTGGCTTCGGAGCTGCCCGGGATTTCTTCCGACCAGGCGCGCGCGGCGGTCAGCGCTGCCTCGCCAGAGCGGGCTTGCAGCGCCACTTCGACCGCCCGGCGGTAGAGCAGTGGGTCGCGCTGTTTGCGCGCTGCATCCAGGATGAAGGAATAGCCCGTCCCGGGCTCGCCTGCGCGAACATTCAATTCACCCAGCAGCAGTTGGTAGAACAGGGGAGCGGTCAGCGCCGAGTTGGCAACTTCCCCGGAATCGGGTGCGGTGGTGGACGCCTGCGCAGGTACCTTGGGTACTGCCGGGGCGGTCTGCGCCATGGCGCTCCAGCAACTTGCAGCCAAAGCGAGAACCAGTGCCGATCTGCACACCCGCGCTGAATGCCGGGTGGACGGGCCTGCGATGCGGAGCAAGGTATTCATCGGTTCATGATAATGGAAGGTTTTTGGAGCGCAGGGGTGTGATCTGAAGACCGCACAAGCGTTCCGGATGTCTCAAAGGAAATGCCGATCCATGCCTGAACTCCCCGAAGTTGAAGTCACACGGCGCAGCTTCGCCGACCGCATCGCAGGGGCTTCGATTCTGCGGCTGGAGATGGGCAAACCTTTGCGCTGGCCCTTGGGATGCGACGTGGTTTCGCTGGAAGGGCGGTCGGTGCGGTCGGTCACCCGCCGGGGCAAGTACCTGTTGCTCAACCTCGACGAGGGCCACCTGCTGGTGCACTTGGGCATGTCGGGCAGCTTGCAGTTTGCTCAGGCGCTGCCACCACGGGGCCATCACGATCATTTTGAGTTGCTGACCAGCCGGGGCACGTTGCGCCTGCACGATCCGAGGCGTTTTGGTGCCGTCGTGTATGCCCCGGCGCTGGACGCCGCGCCGGCCGAAAAACTTCTGGGAAAACTGGGGGTGGAGCCGTTGGAAGGAGGGTTTGATCCGGTGGCTTTTCACCGCGCCTTGCAGCTTCGCCGCTCCTCGATCAAGCAGGTCTTGCTCGCCGGTGACATTGTGGTGGGGGTGGGCAACATTTACGCATCGGAAGCCTTGTTTCTGGCGGGTATCCGGCCCACCGTGCGTGCCGATCGCCTGAGCAAACCGCGCGCCTTGCGGCTGCACGCCGCCATCGTGCAGGTGCTCACCCGCGCGGTGGCGCTGGGTGGCAGTACGCTGCGCGATTTCTCAAGTGCCGAGGGCCAGTCGGGCTACTTCCAGCTGGACGCCATGGTGTATGGCCGGGATGGACAACCCTGCAGGGTATGTGGCGCATCGGTCAAGACCATTCGTCAGGGGCAAAGATCGACGTTTTTTTGCACCACTTGCCAGAAAATCTGATCGTCGGTCGGTGCTGGCGGCCGGGCATGCGGTCCGCCTGGTTTTGCGACGAGGGCCGATGCTATATTGATTGATGGACGCGATAGAGGACTATGAGTTTCAATCAGGAATTTGATCAACACGGGGTATGGCGCAAGCAATTCGCCTTGCGTTTGCGTTTGCTTGCCGAGTGGCTGACCGACCACGACCTGATGGAGCCCGGCATTCGCGAGCGCCTCGATGGTCTGCACGCTCAGGTCAAGAACGACAAGATCATGGTGGCCTTCGTGGCCGAGTTCTCCCGTGGCAAGTCCGAACTGATCAATGCGGTGTTTTTTGCGGGTTACGGCCGCCGCATCATGCCGGCGAGCGCTGGGCGTACCACCATGTGCCCGACCGAATTGGGCTACGACGCAGAAGTGCCACCTTGCCTTCGCCTGTTGCCCATCGAAACCCGTTTGCAACCCTTGTCGCTGCTGGACTGGCGCAACGCGCCCGACAAATGGGAGCGCATTGACCTGGACGTGAACGACCCCAAGCAGTTGGCGCGTGCCATCCAAAAGGTGGCCGAGGTTCGCCGGGTCACGTTGGACGAAGCCCGGGGTCTGGGTTTCTGGAGCGACGAGGCGCCCGAAGACAACCCGCTGACCGGCGCAGATGGCACGGTGGAAGTGCCCAAGTGGCGCCACGCCTTGATCAACATGGCGCACCCACTGCTCAAACAAGGTCTGGTGATCCTGGACACGCCCGGGCTCAACGCCATCGGTGCCGAACCCGAACTGACCGTGAGCCTGTTGCCGCAGGCGCAGGCGGTGGTGTTCATCCTGGCGGCCGACACCGGCGTGACCAAGTCCGACCTCACCATCTGGCGCCAACACCTGTCGGTGCTGGGCGAGGGCAAAGAGTCGCGCCTGGTGGTGCTGAACAAGATCGACACCATGTGGGACGCGCTGAGCTCGCCCGAGCAGGTGCAATTGCAGATCGCATCGCAGCGCACCGACTCGGCCGAAATTCTGGGCCTCTCGCCACGCCAGGTGCTGGCGGTGTCGGCCCAGAAGGGCTTGCTGGCCAAGGTCCATCGCGACAAGAAGCTGCTTGAGGCAAGCAACCTGATGGAACTGGAAACGGCGCTCGGCGTGGACCTGCTGGGTCAGCGGCGCAAGATCTTGAGTGCGGCGGTGGCCACCGGCATCCAGTCGCTGCGGGTGGAGACCACACGCATGGTGCACACGCGCTCGCGCGATCTGGTCGAGCAGATCCAGGAGCTGGAAGGTTTGCGCGGCAAGAACGCGGGCGTGATCAAGCAGATGCGCTTGCGCATCGAGCAGGAGCAGGCCGACTTTGATGCCAGCGGCGCCAAGATCCAGGCGGTGCGTTCGGTGCACTTGCGCCTGCTCAAAGACTTGTTTGCCATGCTGAGCGCCACGCACCTCAAAGCCGAGGTGTCGGTGCTGTCCAAGGCGCTTCGGCAGCCGGGCATCAAGCTGGGTGTGCGCCGTGCGTACGACCACACCTTTGACCGGCTGCGCGCCGACATGAGCAAAGCCGACGGCATGGCGGGTGATATCCAGTCCATGCTGGAAGGCAGCTTCAAGAGCCTGAACGCCGAGTACGGCTTCTCGCTGCAGGCGCCCACGCCGCCGCAGCTGGCCCAATATGTGAAAGACCTCGACCTGATCGAGAAAAGTCACCTGCAGTACCTGAGCCTGGGCAACGCGCTCAAGCTGGCCAATCCCGAGTTTGCCGAGCGCCTGGCGCGTGCGCTCATGAGCCGCCTGCGTGTGGTGTACGACACAGCGGTCAACGAGGTGGAGTTGTGGAACAAGTCGGCAGCAGCGCAACTGGATGCCCAGTTGCGCGAGCGCCGTCGCAACTTCACCCGACGCATTGAAGCGGTCTCGCGCATCCAGCAAGCCGCAGGAGGTCTGGACGAGCGCATTCGCGAACTGCAGACCCACCAGGCCAAACTGAATTTGCTCGACGCCAAGCTGTCCGAGCTGACCGACCACCTGCTGGCCGCGCCCGACGAAGAGCCCGCCGAAGCCCTGGCGGCATGAGCAGGGCCGGCGGCCCGCGCGCCGATCTGCCCTCCGACTTTGCACCCCTGCTGATCGACTGGCAACGCCGCGCCGGGCGCAGCGGCATGCCCTGGCAGAACACTCGCGATCCCTACCGCGTGTGGCTGTCTGAGGTGATGTTGCAACAGACCCAGGTGAGCACCGTGCTCGGCTACTACGCGCGGTTTCTGGAGCGCTTTCCCGATGTGCGCGCACTGGCCGCCGCTGAGGCCGACGAGGTCATGGCTTTGTGGAGCGGCCTGGGGTACTACAGTCGTGCGCGCAACCTGCACCGCTGCGCTCAGGCGGTGGTGGAGCAGCACGGAGGTGCCTTTCCTTCAACCGCAGCGGGGCTTGAGACGCTGCCCGGCATTGGCGCTTCCACCGCCGCAGCCATCGCCGCTTTCTGTTTTGGCGAGCGTGTGTCCATCGTGGACGGCAACGTGCGCAGGGTGCTCACGCGCTTGCTCGCATTCGAGGGCGATCTGGCGCAAACAAAGCCACAGCGCGAGTTGTGGGAAGTGGCACAGGCGCTGTTGCCGATCGAGCCCTCTGCCGACGACATGACGGCCTACACGCAAGGCCTCATGGACCTGGGGGCGACCGTGTGCACACGCAGCCGCCCAGCCTGCGGGCAATGCCCCATGCAGGGCATTTGCCGGGGCTATCAAGCGGGTGAGCCGCAACGCTTCCCTGTGAAGACCCGCACTTTAAAACGCCGCCATGAAAGCTGGTGGCTGCTGCTGGTGAAGCTCGCCGACGGGCCGGAACGCTTCTGGCTGCAGCGCCGACCGGCCAGCGGCATCTGGGCTGGTTTGTATTGCCCACCGGTGTTCGAGAGCGAGCAGGGAGTTCACAGGGATCTCCCACCGGCCTGGGTGGATCGGGTGATCGCACTGGACGCGGTATCCCACAGCCTGACCCACCGTGAGTTGCGCTTGCACCCCTTGTTGCTGGTACTCACGTCAGAGCCCTTGCCTGGTGAACTGCCGCCCGGACAGTGGGTGGATGCCGGTCTGTTGAGCCAGCATGGGCTGCCAGCGCCGGTGAAGCCGCTGCTGCAAGCGTTGCTGGCACCCGACCTTTTCGAGCGGACCTAGACGCCGGGCACCATGGGCGTGGGCCAACTGTCGGCCTCGCGGTGTCTCACCCGGGTTGACCAGTCCATGCCGAAGGCCTGCGCGAGCTGCTCCACCAGATACACCGACCGGTGCTGCCCACCCGTGCAGCCAATGGCCACCGTCACATAGCTGCGGTGGTCGCGCAGCATCTGCGGCAGCCAGTGGCTCAGGAAATCGGTGATCTGTTGTTCCATGTGCCGCACTTCG
>NZ_JBLYYB010000218.1:0-13173 GCF_048549895.1 Hydrogenophaga sp. | reverse complement strand
TTCAACTACCTGAGTTGCACTGAGGGGGTGGGCGCGGCACAAGCAAGGCACACATCGGGCACAGGCTTTTTTCAACAGCCAAGTCTCGACTATGGATGGTGTGCGCATTCCACTGATGGCGGACAGTGATTCCATTCCCATCGCGGACAGCGTTCCATGCGATGGCGGACACACTGCGTGGGTGTCCTGAGTGACGAGCAAATCGTAGCCGAAGTGTCCGCCATAGGCGTGGATGCGTTCGGTGTGCACGTGTTGAAGGCGTGCGCCCGCCAACGCGGTGTGCAATGCGTGGCCCTCACCCAGGCGGAAAAACATCGGGCACACCTCGGATTGCACGCGCGCGTCGACGATCGGGAAAACACCCGACCAGCCGCACGCCGAGCGCTCGCCCCACACCGACACCACCAGCCGCCCGCCGGGCCGCAGGCAACGCGCCATCGCAGCGAGGCTGGCCTCGGAGTCGGGCATGTACATCAGGCCCAGGCCGCACAGCACCACGTCGAAATGATCGGGCGGCAGCACCGCGTCCACGGCTTGTGCATCGGTGCGCAGGAAGTGGCAGCCGATGGATGTGGCTTGTGCCACCGCCACCATGCCCGCCGACACGTCGCAGCCCACAGCCGCGCCTTGTGGCCCCACCGCAGCCAGCGCAGCGCGCGTGAGCATGCCCGAGCCGCAGGCCACGTCGAGCACGCGTTCGCCTGGCTGCAGCCGGGCCAGTCGCAGCACGCCCTGCGTGGCCGGCGCCAGCGCGTCGCGCCACAGGGTTTCGTAGCGGGTCGAGGCGCGGTCCCAACCGTAGCGCTGCACACGCAGCTGCAGCCGCCCGTCCATGCTCAGCCCCGTGCCCCGTAGACCACGCTGCCCTGCAGCGGCTGGGGGTCGGCAAACACGTGCATGTAGGGGCTGCAACGCTGCGCCTCGGCGATCACCGGCGCCAGCTGCTCGGGCGTGGCGCCTGCGTCCAGGTACAGCGTGTGCCGCACCCCGAGGTAGCCGGGGTAGATGCCGTCCATGCCGAGCAGGCCCCGGTTGTCGTAGTCGACCGCGACTTCCACTTCAAGGCTGCGCACCTCGATGCCGGCACGCGCCAGGCAAATGCCGTAGCCGATGGCCAGGCAACTCGCCAGCGCGGCCCGGCCGTGCACACCGGGCGTGGGGCCGGCACCGCCGCCGCCGCCTTCCACCGGCATGTCGATGCAAAAGCGCCAGTCACCCTCCTGGGCCTCGCAGCGCAGCCCGTTCACCACCCGCGCCCGCATCACGCTGGTGGCCTGGGCGGCTTCAGGCTTTTTGGCGAACACGTGTGCCATGCGGCCGAAGGCGTTGCGGATGTGCTCTTGTGCGGTCATGGCGTGTCTCCTGCCAGGGTTCAACGGCTGTGTTCAGCGGCGCGTGATGACAATTTCCAGGTATTCGCTGGGTACCACCAGCGAGTGCGCGCCGCCCTGGTTCATGCGGTTGAGCAACTCGATGAGATCGCGCTCCAGCAACAGCGCGGTCTCTGGGGGCAGGGCCGCAAACGCCTTGTGCACCGGGCCGTACCAGGTGCGGAACACCTCGACGAAGTGTTCGGCAGAACGGTAGCGGAAGTTGAAGACCTTGGGGGTGGCGGCGATGGCCGATGCCTGGTCACCGAACAAGGTCTCCAGGTGCGACTTCACGCCCCAGAGCGATGGCGGCTTCACACCCACTGGTGGCGGCAGGTGGCGGCCCAGGGTCTTGAACAGCTGGCCGATGAAACCCTCGGGTGTCCAGTTGGCCATGCCGATGCGCCCGCCGGGGCGGCACACGCGCGCCATCTCGGCGGCCGAGCGTTGCTGGTCGGGTGCGAACATCACACCGAAGGTGGAGAGCACCACGTCGAAGCTGGCGTCCTTGAAAGGCAGCGCTTCCACATCGGCCACCTGGATGGCTATGGCCAGGTGCTCGGCGCGCGCACGCTCGGCGCCGCGCGCCAGCAAGGTGTTCACGTAGTCGGTGGAGGTCACGTCGCAGCCGCGCCGCGCGGCGGCCAGGCTGGCATTGCCGTTGCCTGCGGCCACGTCCAGCACGGTTTCGTCCCAGCGCAGGTCGCAGGCTTCGGCCAGCGATTCGCCCACGATCTGCAGCGTGGTGCCGATCACGGCATAGTCGCCACTGGCCCAGGCGGTTTGTTGGCGTTGTTTGAGGGCGGTGAAATCGGTTGCGGTGTCCATGGGGCTTCCTTCGGGTTGTGATTCAACAATGGCGTTGTCTGGAGACCCGACTGTCCGCCCGGGGTGCCCCAGGCGTCTTTGGCTTTTTCTGAAGACTTCCTGTATTTTCTGAAGTCACCGTTCCTCAGGAGCCCACGTGCCCGCTTCCTACCGCTTCGATCGATTCGAGCTCCGGCCTTCCGAGCGCGTGTTGCTGGTGGATGGCGCGCCCGCCGCGCTGGGCTCGCGCGCCTTTGACCTGCTGCTGTGCCTGGTGACGCATCGCGACCGCGTGCTGAGCAAAAGCGAGGTGCTGGAGCAGGTGTGGCCGGGCCAGGTGGTGGAAGAAAACAACCTCTCGGTGCACGTGTCCGCGCTGCGCAAGGTTCTGGGCGCGGGCGCCATCACCACCGTGTCGGGCCGGGGCTACCGCTTCACGCTCGACCCGCTGCCCGAGACGGCCCATGAGCCCGCCCCGCTGCCACCCGATTCGCTGGAGCGCCCCACCATCGCGGTCATGCCGCTGAGCGTGCTGTCGGACGAGCCCCGCATTGCATTTTTTGCGCAAGGCCTGGTGGAAGACGTCACCGCGCTGCTGGCCCGTGTGCCCGGCTTCATCCTGATCGCGCACGCCTCATCGCTGGCCTTTCGTGGCCACGAGGCGCCCTTGCAGGACGTGGCCCGACAACTCGGCGTGCGGTTTGTGGTGCAGGGCAGCGTGCGCCCCAAGGCCGACGCGCTGCGTGTCTCGCTGCAGCTGATCGAGGCGGCATCGGCGCGCATCCTGTGGAGTGCGCAGTTCGACAGCCGGGCGGACGAGGCCGTTGATGCGCAGGAGACCATCGCGCGCGGCATCATCAGTGAGCTCGAGCCCGAACTCACCCGCGCCGAGATCGCCCACATCCGCCGCCAGCGCCCGGAGAACCTCGGTGCCTGGGCGCATTACCACGAGGCGGTGGGCGCGCTGGCCGCCAAAGGCTGGAGCGCTGACGGAATGGCCACGGCGCGGTCCGAACTCCTGTGCAGCACCCGGCTGGACCCCAGCTTCGGACTGAGCCACAGCCACTATGCGCTGTTGACCATCCTGGCGTCCAACATCGGCATGGTCCCCGACACCCCCGACCTGCGCGCCGACGTGCTCGCCTCGGCCAACTCGGCCATCACGCTGGACGACGGCAGCTCCGAGGTGCTGGGTTACGCGGGCTGCGCGCTGTGCGACCTAGGCCACTACAAACGCGGCATCGACACGCTGCAACACGCGCTCGAACTCAACCCGAGCAACGCGCAGGCGCACGTGGCGATGGGCGCGGCGCTGGTGGAGGCGCGCTTGTCGTGCCGCGCCGACCCGCGTTTTCACCTGCCCCACGTGCTGCAGGCCGCCACCTTCGAGCGGCTGGGGGCCACCGCCGACGCGGTGGCGGCGCTCAGTGCCGCGCGTCAGCGCCGCAGCGAACTCTCGCTGGACGAGGTGACGCTGACCCACGGGCGGCGCATCAGCGAACGCCTTGCGCCGCTGTGGCAGCAGGCCGGCTGATCCGGATCGGTTCCGCTGGCTTCAGCGCTGCGCAGTGCTCACCCGGCGGCCAGCCCCGGCAGATCGTTCAGCGTTTTCACGCCCCGCGTGGTGCGGTTCCACCAAGCTGAGAACGAGGTGCAATGCATGCGCACCGCCGGGAACAGGTGCGCCGCTTCGCGCTGCACCACCTGCGGTGGCAGCAGTGGGCCGACATGCGGATCGGCCAGGGTCTGCACCGAGCGTGCACCGGCCAGCGCCTGCGCCAGCGTGTGCCGGTCGGCGTGCCAGCGCACCGGTGTGAGCTCGGCCATGCGCGTGTTCACGAACGCCCAGCGCGCTGCGCTCCAGGGCCAGGCGTTGTGGTGCTCGGCCAGCCGCAGCCCCACGCGCACGCAGCCGGCGGGCAGGTTGGCTGGCGGCTCGCCCAAGGCCCACGGGTGCACCAGCCAGACATCGCGCCCGTTCACGTCGGCCGCCTGGGGTGCGGCCGATGCCACGCCCTGCGGCACCGACCACAACGCCGGCTCCTCCACGCCATCGCCCTGGGGCGTGGTCTTCACCGGGCGGCCGCTGCGGGCCATGGCGTCCAGTGCTTCGTAGGAGCAGTCGATCACGCTGCCCGCGCTGTGCCAGGTTGGTGGTGCGTAGCGCGCGACGTTGTCGGCGTTGAACAGGTAGGGCTTGCTGCTGCCGGTGCCGGCCACCCACTGCCAGCTCAGGTGGTTGCTGGCGAGGTCGCCGTCGAGCAGGTGCGACACCAGCCAGTCCGCACCGGCGCGCCAGTGCACCTTGCGCAGGTGCACCAGGTAGCTCGCCAGCCACATGCGGGCGTGGTTGTGCAGGTAGCCCGTGGCGTAGAGCGTGCGCACGGCCATGTCGATCACCGGCACACCGGTTCTCGCCTGGCGGACGTCGGCCGGCACCTCGGTGGCGTAGCCGTGTTCGGGCAGCAGGCCGTCGTGCAGCGAGTCCAGGATGTCCGGGCCCAGGTGGTACCACACATGGCGAAAGTACGCGCGCCAGCCGAGCTCGAACACGAACTTGTGTTGCACATGCAGTGGGTGCTGCGCGGCCACCCCGGCCAGCACCTCGGGCAGGCTGACGAAGCCGTGCGTGATGTAGGGCGAGAGTTGCGTCACGGCGCCTTCGATGGCGTTGCGGCTGCGCGCGTAGTCGGCCGGTCGCACGGCGGCGATGCGCGCCAGCGCGGCCTCGCGCGTGGGCGGGAACAGGTCGATGGGAGTCATTGAACAGAATGGCTTGGGGCGGTGGGCGGATGCTAGGCCGATGTGGATTCACCTGAAGGTCGCGCGTGTAAAGCTCGTGGAGCGGGTAGGCTTGGCCGATGACCCAATCCAGCTTCGAGTTCGACGCACCCACTCCGCCAGAGCCCCCGCGCACCACCCCGGTTCCTGTGGCAACCCCTCTCAGCCTGGAGGCCATGGCGCAGCGGCTGGAGCAAGACCCCGACTTCCGCGTCTTGCGCCGCCTCGTGCCCGTCACCGATTTCGGCCACCCGCCCACCCGCTTGCAGAACCCGGCGCAGACGCTGAGCGTGCTGGTGCTCGACACCGAGACCACCGGCCTGTCGCACCAGGCCGACAAGATCATCGAGCTGGCCATGCTGCTGGTGCAGGTGGACCCGGCCACCGGTCTGCCGTCGGGGCCGGTCGAGATCTTTGAAGGCTTCGAAGATCCCGGCATGCCCATACCGCCGGTGGCGCAGGAAGTCACCGGCATCAGCGACGAGATGGTGGCCGGGCAGCGGCTGGACGATGCGCAGGTGCAGGCCCTGGTGGACCGGGCCGACCTGATCGTGGCGCACAACGCCGGCTTCGACCGGCCGTTTGTGGAAGCCCGCTTCCCCGGCTTCGCCGCCAAGGCCTGGGCGTGCTCGTTCGCCGACATCGACTGGAAGGCTGCCGGGGCGGGCTCGGCCAAACTGAGCGCGCTGGCCCAGGACCAGGGCTGGTTCTACGACGCCCACCGCGCCCGGGTGGACTGCCATGCCTTGCTGCAGGTGTTGGCCAGGCCAGTGGGTGGCGGTGATGCCACGGGCCTGTCGCAACTGATCACCGCCGCTTCGCGACCGAGCTACAAGCTGCGCGCCACCGGCTCGCCGTTTGAGTCCAAAGACCAGCTCAAAGGCCGAGGCTACCGCTGGGACGCGGACGCCAAGGTCTGGTTCTGCACCGTGCCCGACACCGACCATCTGGACGCCGAGATCGACTGGCTCAAGACCGAGGTGTATGGGCGGCGCAGCGCGCGGGTGGAGATCGAGGCCCTGGACGGTCGGGTGCGCTACTCGGCCCGAC
Organism: Hydrogenophaga sp.; assembly: GCF_048549895.1. Classification (GTDB taxonomy): domain Bacteria; phylum Pseudomonadota; class Gammaproteobacteria; order Burkholderiales; family Burkholderiaceae_C; genus Hydrogenophaga. The sequence goes on along the minus strand of NZ_JBLYYB010000218.1, from coordinate 7,165 downwards.
CCGGCGGTGTGTCGCAGCGCTCGCTGTGAGTCGCCGGTGCCCGCCAAGGCCTTCTACGGGCGGCCGGCAGATGCCCTGAGCTGCTGCACGTCGAGCGCCGACACCGGGGTTGCCGCGTTGCCCCAGGCGGCCCGGACATAGGTGGACACGTCGGCAATCTCCTGCTCGCTCAGTTCCAGCACGTAGGGCGGCATGCCGAAGGGTCGCGGGCGGCCCGCCGTGCTCGGGCCGAAGCCACCGAAGAGCACCGCCTGCACCAGGTTGGCCGGCACGCTGTGCAACACCGTGCTGTTGCCCGCCAGCGGTGGGTAGGCCCACTGGCCATCGTTGCCGCGAATGCCTTGCCCTTGTGCGCCGTGGCACTGTGCGCAGTGCTGTTCGTAGAGGCGTTCGCCCAGGGCCATGGCCTGCGCCGGGCGTGCATCGGTGGGCGCTGGCTCGGGGCGGCGGCTCACCGGGAGCGCTTTGAGGTGGGTGGCCATGGCCTGCAGATCGTCGGCCTGCCAATGCTGCGTGCTGTGCTGGACCACCTCGGCCATGGGGCCGGTGACGATGTGCGTGCCGCTGCGCCCGGTCTGCAGCAGTGCCACGATCTCGGCCACCTCGCGCGCCTGCACGCCGCCTTCGGCCGGGTCGAGCAGCGAGGGCGCGTACCAGCCCTGCGCAGCCATGAGCCCACCGGCGAGCGAGAGCATGTCGCTGCTGCCGCCCAGGGCGTTGCGCGGCACGTGGCAGGCGCTGCAGTGCGCCAGGCCGTTGACGAGGTAGGCACCACGCAGCGGCCCGTCTGCCGGCGCAACCGTCAATGCTTCGCCCGGTGTGAAGTACAGCGCACGCCACACCTTGAGCGCCGCTTGTGAGCCCAGGTACTGGCCGAGGTCGTTGGGCGGAGCGGTCGCCGCCACCGGCGCCAGGCTGCGCAGGTACGCGAACAGCGCATCGCTGTCGGCGCGCGCGACGTGGGTGGTGTTGGTGTACGGGAAGGCCGGGTTCAGCAGGCGCCCGTCGCGCGATTGGCCGTGGTGCAGGGCGCGCCAGAAGTCGTCGGCGCCCCAGTCTTTGAGGCCGGTGGCGTCAAACGTGAGGTTGCTGCTGTACACCGTGCCGAACGGGGTGGCGATGCCACGCCCGCCGGCAAACGCCGCGCCACCGCGCGCCGTGTGGCAGCCCATGCAGTTGCCCAGCACGGCCAGGTAGCGGCCACGTTCGATGGTGGCGGCGTCGTCCCGTTGCGCGGTGGTGTTCGAGGGCACCACGGCCACCGGCCGGGCCGGCCACAGCAGCCAGGTGGCTGCGCACAGCAGCAGGGCCACCAGCGTCAGCGCAGCGACCTTGCTGCGCGACCAGCGTGCACGCGGGCTCATGGCCGCACCGCCGTGGCCGCAGCCGGGGTGACCGGTGCCGTGAAGCTGCCGCATTCCAGCGGCGCGCGCGTGCCGCTGGTGGCGACCGGTGCCGAATCGGGCGGCACCGGTTGCGCGGCCAGCCACGCGCTCACGGCCGCCACATCGGCGGCCGGCAGGCGGCGCGCGAGGGTGGCCATGCAGTCGGGCGAGCGGGCCTGGCGGGTGCCGTTGTGCCAGGCACCCAGTTGTGCGTTGATGTAGTCCGGTGGCAAGCCCAGCAGGCCGGGTGTGGCGGGCTGTGCGCCGGTGAGGGCGGCGCCGTGGCAGGCGGTGCAGGCGGGCACCTGCCGGGCCTCGTCACCGCGCAGCGCGAGCTGTTCGCCGCGCTGCAACACGGCGGCCGGCGCGCGGGCGGGCAGGGCCGCCGGGTAGGGCAGTTGGAGCGCTGCGAAGTGCTGCGCGATCTCCCACAGATACGCATCGCTCAGCGGATCGACCATGCGCGCCATCAGCGCGTGTTTGCGCTGGCCGGTCTGGAAGTGTTTGAGCTGGTTGTAGAGGTAGCCCGCGGGTTTGCCGGCGATGCGCGGGTAGTAGCCGTCGGGGCCGGCACGCCCTTGCTGGCCGTGGCAGTTGATGCAGGCCTGCATGCGCTGGGCCAGGGAGTCTTCAAATCGGGGCATAGGTTGCGCGCCGGCCCACGCGATGTGGGTGGTGAGCAGCAGGGCCGCGAGGCGTGTACGTGGGAGCATCCGGGTATCCTCGCTGCGAATCATCTGATGCGCAAGATTCAGATTAATTGAAAAATCATCGGATCAGTTTGTGGTGAACACATTCCGCGTGACCCGCTACGGGCAACTTGCCGAAGAAATGGCCGCCGCCATTCGCGGGGGCCTGCTGCGCCCGGGTGAGCGCCTGCCTTCGGTGCGCGAGACCTGCCAGCAGCGCGGCATGAGCCCGTCCACCGTGTTCCAGGCCTACGGCCAGCTGGAGGCCGAGGGGCTGGTCGAGGCGCGGGCGCGCTCCGGTTTTTATGTGCGGGCCACCCGCCGTGCTGTGCGTGCCGGGCCGCAGGTGGCCGCGCCGCGCAGCGAGGCCACGCCGGTGGCCATCAGCGAGCTGGTGTTCGACCTGCTGGGGTCCACGCGCGACGCCGATGTGGTGCCGCTGGGCTCGGCCTTTCCGGCCTCGCACCTGTTCCCGTTTGACGAACTGGCCCGCAGCGGCGCGCGCGCCATGCGCGCCCTCAAACCCGGCCAGATCACCGGCGCGCTCACCGCCGGCGACGAAGGGCTGCGGCAGGCCTTGCGCCGGCGCCATGCGCTGCAGGGCATGCCGCTGGCCGACAACGAACTCATCATCACCAACGGCGCGATGGAAGCGCTCAACCTGTGTCTGCAGGCGGTCACCCGGCCGGGGGATGTGGTGGTGGTCGAGTCGCCCACGTTTTATGCCGCGCTGCAGGCGCTGGAGCGCCTGCACCTGAAGGCGGTGGAGGTGGCCACCGACCCGCGCGACGGCGTGGACCTGGAGGCCCTGAGCGTGCTGCTGGATCGCCACAGTGTGGCCGCCTGCTGGTTCATGCCCAGCTTTCAGAACCCGCTGGGTGCCCTGATGTCGCCGGCCCGCAAGAAAGCGCTGGTGGAACTGCTCGCGCGCCACCGCGTGCCGTTGATCGAGGACGACGTGTACGGCGAGTTGTATGCGGGCTCGCTGCGCCCGCCGCCGGCCAAGGCGTTTGACCAGCACGGCGGGGTGTTGCACTGCTCGTCGTTTTCCAAGAGCCTCGCGCCGGGCTACCGGGTTGGCTGGGCCGCCGCCGGGCGCCACGCGCCGCAGGTGGAGCGGCTGAAAATGACGACCTCGCTGGCCACGGCGTTGCCCACCCAGCTCGCGCTCGCCGACTACCTGGCCCAGGGCGGCTACGACCGCCACCTCCGGCGCCTGCGCGAGTCGCTCGCGGCGCAGCGCAAGCACGCGCTGCGGCTGATCGAGCGGCACTTTCCGCCCGGCACACGCACCACCCGGCCCGAGGGCGGTTATTTCATCTGGCTTGAGCTGCCGCCCTCGGTGGATGCCCTCGCGCTGCACCACCGGGCCCGCGCCCGCTCCATCAGCACCGCACCCGGCGCGCTGTTCTCAGCCGACCGGCGCTTCACCCACCACCTGCGCCTCAACGTCGGGCACCCGGGCGACAACCGTGTGGACGCCGCCTTGCGCACGCTGGGCGCGCTGGCCACCGAGATGGCGCGCTCGGCGCACTGAGCGCGGTGCGTCACGGCGCCTGCACCGCCACACCCCGGCTGGCCGAGACCGGCAGGCCGAACACCGCGTCGAACGCCCAGTTGAAAACGAAGGTGTAGACCAGGAAGAAGACCACGAGCGCCAGGTCCATCACCAGCGCTTGCCACAGGGTGACGCCGAACCACCAGGCGATCAGCGGCACCAGCATGGCCACCAGCCCGATCTCGAAACTCACCGCGTGCAAGACACGCCGTTTCACGCTGCGCCCGGTGGTGGCCTGCCGCGCTTCCCAGCGCTCGAAATACGTGTTGAACACGAGGTTCCACACCACCGCCACCACCGAGGTGGCGATGGCCAGCGTTCCGCTTTCAAACGGGCTTTTGCCCGACATCACCATCAAGCCCCAGCCCGCCAGCGCGATGGCCACCGCCTCGTACAGGCCGATGTACACGACGCGTCTCCAGATTCCCTGCACAACAGTTCTCCGTGGTTTCGAAGGCCGCACTGTATGTCGTTCTGGCTGATACTAGAAGTCAGCTTCTATCAATATGACTGACAGATGAACTTCGACTTCGAATCCCTCAAGGTGTTTCTGGCGGTGCTCGATCATGGCTCCTTTTCAGCCGCCGCCCGCTCGCTGGGCAAGGTGCCGTCAGCGGTCAGCATGGCCATTGCCCACCTGGAGACCGACCTGAACCTGGTGTTGTTTGACCGCAGCGGGCGCGAGCCCAGACCCACGCCACAGGCGGTGGCCCTGATACCGCAGGCCCGGCTGCTGGCGGAGCAGTTGCTCAAGCTGGACACACACGCCCTCTCGCTCACCCAGGGTCTGGAGCCCTGCCTGACCATCGCGGTGGCGCCGGAGTTGCTGGCGGCCACGCCGTGGAGTGCGGCGCTGGTGCAGCTCTCGGCGGAACACCCGCTGCTGGAGGTGGAGGTGCTGGCGGCACCGCAGACGGATGCCCTGGGCATGCTGCACAGCGGGCGGGCACACGTGGCGCTGGTGTTCGAGCGCGCCAGCCTGGATGCGCGCGAGGGCTTTCAGGAGGTCGGTCGCGAGATCCTGGTGGCGGTGGTGGCGCCCACGCATCCGATGCTGCGCGGGCGCCAGGCCTCGCGGGGCGTGCGCGAGGACGATCTGGCGGTGCAGCGGCAGATCGTCGTGGCCGGGCGGCACTCGGTGGACGCGGACGAGCGCACCGTGATGTCGCGTCACCAGTGGCGCACCGACACGCCGGTGGCCGCCATGGGGCTGGTGATCGCCGGCCTGGGTTGGGCGTGGTTGCCGCAGGGCTTTGTGCGCTCGCCCCTGGCGGCGGGGCTGTTGGTGGAGATCCCGCTGGAGAACTTCAGCAACGTCATGCCGCTGTGGGTGGACGCTGTCTGGCCGAAGGCGCGCCCACTGGGCGTGGCGGCGCGCCGCTTTCTGGCGTTGCTGGACGGCGTTCGGCGGCAGAGCGAGCCGCAGGGCAAGACCGCCGTGGTCAGGCGCCGGCCAGCTGCGCGCGGGTGATGCGCCGCACCCGGAAATACAGCCACAGCGCGATGCTCATGTTGAGCAGGTTGAAGGCGATGCCGTTCAGAAACGCCGCGTCGTAGCTGCCGGTCAGGTCGTACACCCAGCCCGACATCCAGCCGCCCAGCGCCATGCCCACCAGCGTGGCCATGATCACCGCGCCCACCCGCGCGCCGGCCTCTTTGGGCGGGAAGTACTCGCGCACGATGATGGCGTAAGACGGCACGATGCCGCCCTGGAACAGGCCGAACAGCGCCGCGATGAGGTAGAGCGAGACCAGCCCGTCAAACGGGATGAACAGCAGCAGCGCCACACACTGCAAGGCCGAGCCCAGCAGCAGCGTGCGGATGCCGCCGATGCGGTCGCAGATCCAGCCCGAGATGAGCCGGCTGGCGATGCCGCAGAACAGCATGAGCGAGAGCATCTCGGCGCCGCGCGCCGCGCCAAAACCCAGGTCGGTGCAATAGGCCACGATGTGAACCTTTATAAGAGAGCTTCACTTTCGGTACAGCGAGCTAGAGGTTGATCGCTGTCCCTTCGTCGCCCGTTCAAATCTCTTCTAAGCACTGAACATGAGCAAGTACAACTTTAAGGTGAAGTACTCTGATCCCAGCTGGTTTACCAACGCAGGGTACGGACGAGTGGCTCACCTTCCATTTATCCTAGATGCTCGACCTGGCTATCACCGCAGTGGATCCCAGTACATCCTTGATCGAGGCCTCGGCCTCTGGGTCGCTGGAAAGCCTGGGTTGTCTGTGCGTCCGCCCACAGCTAAGAGCATTCAGTCATACGCAGCCTGGCTCTGCAACTTCTTGGAGTGGGCGCAAAAAAGAGGAATTGACCTGCTCACGGCAGACTACGTGGATCACATCTACGGGCGATACCAAACGGAGCTCCTTGCCGGAATTTGGGGCCGAGAGAGTCGTGGATTGAGTGAAGCGACAGTGAACCTCTACGTGGACACGGCCGTAGATTTCCTGACATGGATGGCGGCCAAAGGGGAAAGGCCCCCCTTTGAAGTTCCACTTGTGACGCGCACCTTTGCAACGGGCTCAGCGACCAGTTCGGTGTCGCATCGAGGGAAATCGTCTGACATCAGACAGGGCCGGGTACGTCAGCCTCCACGCACCTTGCAGATGCCTGCTGATACGGATCTAGATCGTTGGCTGGCTTCCGTCTACGACCAAAGCGGACAAACATTTGGTTTGATGTGCAACACAGTAATTGAAACTGCTGTGAGACGTGAAGAGGTTTGCTGTTGGCGCGTAGACACCCTACCTTTGAATCCGAAAGATTGGGTAATTGTCAACCCCACGGCAGAGGTGAATGAGCAGCTTGTCTCGGTTACTCTTCGATATGGTACTAAAGGGCGAGAGTTTGGTTTTGACAATGGAGACAAAATTGGTCCAAAGCGCCAAATCAAAATCCCATTGAGGCTAGCCAATAGGCTTCACATCTATCGCCAAAACGTACGTCCGCTGTTACTTGCCAGATCGATTGTCCAAGTGCGGGGGGCCGAAGCACAAAAAAAGAGACGAGACAGCGTAGTCCATTTGTTTCTAACCTCTGAGGGGCGCAGAGAAACAGCTCCCAGGTTCTATAAAGCATGGAAATCGGGGGATCTTCCTTTTCCTGCCTGGTCTCCCCATCTCGGACGTCATTGGTGGGCTTGTTCAACACTGATGCAAGAAGTTCGTGCCAGTGAGATCTTTTATGAAGCCCATCGGCCGGTGAATGGACTTCTGATTGCTTCTCTGCTCACTGATGTTATTCAGTTGAAAATCACCCCCCAATTGGGCCATGTCAGCAGTAAAACAAGTGGCATTTACTTGCAATGGGCGGCCGATCAGATTGGAGTTGCGCTACCTGAGCGCTACCAAGCAGCGATGCTTGATGAGGATTTTAATGAAAAAGGGAGTCATACCTAAATGACAATTCGAAAGATTGATAAAGATCATCTTCAAAAGTTTCATCCGCATATTGTATCGATTGAATCCGCCGACTCAAAGCCTGAAAATCAGAATCCTTTGGTATTCTGGACGTTGCACGACACAAAGGC
>NZ_JBLYYB010000217.1:0-3573 GCF_048549895.1 Hydrogenophaga sp. | reverse complement strand
TGTTGATTTCCATCCAGAAGTGACCCACTAACCCCCAGGATTTCCATCTAAAACTGACCCACGTACTAACCCTAACCTGCTGCTTTGTTGAGCAGCAGGAGACCAGGAGTGATAGACGTGGCAACACTGAGTGTCATCAGGCGCTGGGCCCTGCGAGAGCAGATGTCCATCCGCGAGATCGCCCGCCGCACCGGCCTCTCGCGCAACACCATCCGCAAACACCTGCGCGCCGACGCCGACGAGCCGCACTACTCCAAACGCGTCAGCCCCAGCAAGCTCGACCCCTTCGCCCCGAAGCTGGCCGGCTGGCTCAAGACCGAAGCGGGCCGATCTCGCAAGCAGCGGCGAACCGTCAAGCAGATGCACGCCGATCTGCAGGCGCTGGGCTACACCGGCTCCTATAACCGGGTCGCCGCCTTTGCCCGGCTCTGGCACGAGCAGCGTCAGACAGCCCAGCAGACCACCGGCCGCGGCACGTTCGTGCCCCTGACCTTCGGCTGCGGCGAGGCCTTCCAGTTCGATTGGAGCGAAGACTGGGCAGTGCTCGCGGGCGTGCGCACCAAGCTGCAGGTGGCCCACTTCAAGCTCAGCCACAGTCGGGCGTTCTACCTGCGGGCCTACCTGCTGCAGACGCACGAGATGCTTTTCGACGCCCACAACCATGCGTTCACGGTGTTCGGTGGGGTGCCCAGGCGAGGCATCTACGACAACATGCGCACCGCCGTGGATCGCGTGCGCCGAGGCAAGGAGCGCGACGTGAACGCGCGCTTTGCAGCCATGGTGAGCCACTTCCTGTTCGAAGCCGAGTTCTGCAACCCGGCCTCCGGGTGGGAGAAGGGTCAGGTGGAGAAGAACGTGCGCGATGCCCGTCACAGGCTGTGGCAGGTCGTGCCGCCATTCCCCGGGCTTGAGGAGCTCAACGCGTGGCTTCAGGAGCGCTGCGTGGCCCTGTGGCACGAGATCGAGCACGGCAAGCTGCCTGGCACTGTCGCGGACGTTTGGGCCGAGGAACGGGCAGCACTGATGCCAGTACCGCGTCCCTTCGACGGCTTCGTGGAGCACACCAAGCGAGTCTCTCCCACCTGCCTGATCCACTTCGAGCGCAACCGCTACAGCGTGCCGGCGCCATTCGCCAACCGCCCCGTGAGCCTGCGCGTCTACGCCGACCGCCTGGTGATCGCAGCAGAAGGCCAGATCGTCTGTGAGCACCAGCGCCTGATCGAGCGCAACCACCATGGCGCAGGCCAGACGGTCTACGACTGGCATCACTACCTAGCGGTGCTTCAGCGCAAGCCTGGAGCCCTGCGCAATGGTGCCCCCTTCCTAGAGCTGCCGCCGGCGTTCAAACGCCTGCAGGCCACCTTGCTCAAGCAGCCAGGCGGCGACCGGGAGATGGTGGAGATCCTGGCCCTTGTACTGCATCACGACGAGCAGGCAGTGCTCTCGGCGGTGGAGCTGGCCCTGGAAGCTGGCGCTCCCAGCAAGACCCACATCCTGAACGTCCTGCACCGACTGCTCGATGGCAAGCCCGCCCCAGCGCCGGTGACGTCTCCACAAGCCCTGCGGCTCACCGTGGAACCCCAAGCCAATGTTCTTCGCTATGACCAACTGAGGGAGGTGCGCCATGCGTCATGACCCCGCCATTGCTTCCATCGTCATCATGCTGCGTGAACTCAAGATGCACGGCATGGCACATGCCGTTAACGAGCTGGCCGAGCAAGGCGCCCCCGCATTCGAGGCAGCCCAGCCCATCCTGGCCCAACTCCTCAAGGCCGAGACCGCCGAACGGGAGGTGCGCTCGGTGGCATACCAGCTCAAGGTGGCCAAGTTCCCAGCCTACCGGGATCTCACAGGCTTCGACTTCAGCCACAGCGAGGTGAACGAGGCCCTGGTGCGCCAGCTGCACCGGTGCGAGTTCCTGGAAGAGGCCAACAACGTCGTGCTGGTGGGCGGGCCAGGCACGGGCAAGACCCACATCGCCACAGCACTGGGGGTGCAAGCCATCGAACACCACCACCGAAGGGTCAGGTTCTTCTCGACGGTGGAACTGGTGAATGCACTGGAAGAGGAGAAGGCCCAGGGCAAGCCCGGGCAGATCGCACACCGACTGGCTTACGCTGACCTGGTGATCCTGGATGAGTTGGGGTACCTTCCGTTCAGCACTTCAGGAGGAGCATTGCTGTTCCACCTGCTGTCCAAGCTGTACGAGCGCACCAGCGTTGTGATCACCACGAACCTGAGCTTCGCCGAGTGGGCCAATGTGTTCGGAGATGCCAAGATGACCACGGCACTGCTGGACCGGCTCACGCATCACTGCCATATTCTGGAAACGGGCAACGACAGCTACCGGTTCAAGAACAGTTCGGCTCAGCAGCCACAACCGCCAGCATCCACCAAAAAGGAGAAGACAACCAAGAACTTATCCACAACGTGAGCATGAAGTTCACGCAAAAGGGTGGGTCAGAATTCGATGGAAATTGTGGGTCAGCTTTGCATGGAAACTAACAACCTCCTCATTGCGTGCGGCGCCAAGGATTTCCTGGTGTTCGACGTGGCCAGTGCCGAGTCTGTCGACAGCAGTGGCTGGATGGCCAAGGCTTTCGATCTTGGCCTGCGTGTCACGACCAGTGCAAGCTTGCCCTTTGCTGATCGCAAGCACATCGCGCGTGACAAGAGCGGCGTCCATGTCCAAGTTCGGCAAGGATTCGCCAGCTCGCGCACTTTCAACACTCTGGGGTTCAACGAGGACCAGCTCCAGATTGTGTCTGTGCTTCAGCAAACCGGATTGCTCTCGCTGAGGGTACCGAAGGGTGGATGAGGTGTTGAATTTTCTTCACCCTGATCGACAGCTTGGTTTTGCGATCCGAATCGCTTCATTCAAAACGCTCGGATCGAGCTATCCGTAATCCCATGTGGGCCTGATGCCCGGTGGGCACAGAGCCCATTTTCTACAAGGAAGAAATGTGGCAATCCACCCTGAAAAGCCTCCCATTACCACGTCGGTAGCGGGCATCAGCGACAGCGTGCATGCGCTGTATATCCATATCGCCGCAGACGACATCAGTTCGTTGCGCAAGGTGGATGTTTTTCGAGTCATCGAGAGTGTCCGCAGTGACAACATCGACGGCGTGACGCGACGGTCGCTCGCAAACTGGATTCAAGCCCAGCGGGAGGATCTTTCGCTGGAGGTGGACCTGGTCCTGGCTGAGTTGAGCTCTTAGCGCCCTCCTCCCCTTCATCGTCCCTGCATTCGCCCAGCGCCCACATTCCGTGGGGCTGGGTGAGCTTGCCGGGCGTACCTCAATACTCTGCCGGCACCAAACTCACGTCATCAACTGGTGAACGATGCACATGACCGTTAAACGTCACTTTTCCGTTTCGCTTCTGCGGCCTTGGCTTTGATTTCATCTGCCTTCTTTTTGGCAGCTTCTGCCTCCGAATTTAGAACGGTACCCACCAACTCAATTGATGTCACTACGTGTCGCATCCCGTACGATCATATGGTCGCTTGTGAAACAGGTGCGGGTGGGTCTGGTACCACTCTTTCATCGCCTGCATCGGCGTACTGCTCTT
>NZ_JBLYYB010000216.1:0-3203 GCF_048549895.1 Hydrogenophaga sp. | reverse complement strand
GTGAACGTGTGCCTGACGGGACCACGCTGCTGAAGTTTCGCCGCCTGCTGGAGAAGCACAAGCTGGGCGAGGCCTTGTTTGCCAAGGTGGGGGAGGTACTGCAGGCGCGGGGCATGAAGGTGGGCACCGGCACCATCGTGGACGCCACCATCATCGGCGCACCCAGCTCGACCAAGAACGCTGACAAGCAGCGCGACCCCGAGATGCACCAGACCCGCAAAGGCCAGCAGTGGTACTTCGGCATGAAGATGCACATCGGCGTGGACAGTCGCACCGGGCTGGCGCACAGCGCCGTGGTCACGGCAGCCAACGTGCATGACAAACATCCATTGCCCGAGCTGTTGCACGGGAACGAGCAGCGTGTATACGGCGACAGCGCCTACGCCAGTCAGAGGGCGTTGATCGAATCGAAGGCGCCGCAGGCCAAGGACTTCACGAACCAGCGCGTGCGCAGGGGTGGCGAGATCGACGAGGCCGCACGCTCGAAGAATCACAACAAGTCCAAGATCCGCGCCCGGGTCGAACACGTCTTTGCCGTGGTCAAGCGGCTCTGGGGCTTTGCCAAGGTGCGCTACCGAGGCCTTGCCAAGAACGCCACACGCTCGTTCGTGGTGCTGGGTCTGGCCAACATCTACCTGGCGCGAAAGCGTTTCGCGGCATGAGTGCGCCTGTTGCACGCCAGAAGCGTGCGCGCGAGGGCTGTATGGCCCAGGAACGCGGTCAAATCACGCCACTTACCCGCGCCAGCGACCCCTTGCGCAGCGGGCCACTCAATTCGGCTACTTGTTCAGCGCAGCCCTAATTAATCGGACCCGATTGACATGATTACCTTGACACCTCGCGACGTTCTTCAACTTCAGGCGTTGGTAGCAGGCCTTGCTGTGCCTGGCAGCGTCACCGGCGTCCGCGATCTCAGTGGACTGAACAACAACATTTCAGACCCCACCTTTGGTACCGCTGGCACACCGTTTTTGCGGCTCACCACGGCGTCCTACGGAGCACCCATCTACAACGACGCTGGCGTCGTGACGCAGCTGGACACCAACCCAATTTTCGCTGGCCTTGACGCTCGGGGCATCAGCAATGTGGTGGGTGTGCAGGACATCAACACTCCAGTGCAGGCCGCTGGTGCCAACATGTTGTTTTCTGCCTTCGGCCAGTACTTTGATCACGGCCTTGCCGCCAGCATGAAGGGCGGGAGCGGAACGCTGCAGATCGGCGCACCGGGTACCGGGCGCACACCCGGGACGGACAACCCCGCCGACTTGACCCGCACCACCGTGGCCGGCTTTGACGCCGCGGGCGTGCCCCTGCACATCAACAACACCTCGGCCTTCATCGACCAGAACCAGGCTTACGGCGCCAACCTGCTGGTGGGAACGTTTCTGCGCGCAACCGACGGGCTGGGCGGTGTGGGTGCCAAGCTGGCCGTGGGTGCGCCCGACCCGTCCAACCCCGCTTTTGACCAGATCCCCACCTTGCGTGCACTGATCCATGCGCACTGGGAGAACAACACCGTATTCAATATGGGCGCTGGCACCGTGACCTTTCGCGATTACTACGACGGGTTGGTGAGCGATGCAGGCGAGATCGATCTGACCATTGCCACCAGTCTCTACAAGGACTTCATGGGCAGCGGTCAGCCGATCTTTGTGGACCTCAACCCCTTCATCAGCCCGCTGGACCACGCGGTTGGCGGTGACGGCCGGGCCAACGAAAACATCACGCTCACCGCCATCCACACCATTTGGGCCCGCAACCACAACATGCATGTGGACAGCCTCGTGTCAGCGGGTTTTGAGGGCTCTGCCGAAGCGTTATTTCAAGCGGCCAAGATCATCAACGAAACAGAGTACCAGCGGGTCATTTACACCGACTTTGCAGACATCTTGCTGGGTGGCATGCAAGGCTCTGGATCTCACGGACACGACGAGTACTTCCCTCGAGTGGACGCTGGTATTTCGCAAGAATTCAACGCCGCGGCCTACCGGTTTGGGCATTCCATGGTGGGGCAGACAGTCCAGATTCTGGACGCGGCCAACCAGATGCAGAGCATCAGGCTCTTCGATGCCTTCCTCAACCCGGGTAACGACGTCGAGTTCACGCGGTCCCTGGCAGAACTTGAGCGCTTTGGTTATGTGCCGCAGCCCGGTTATGCCCAGATCGGCACCAACTCCATCATTGCGGGCATCACTGCGCAGGCGGCTGAAGAGGTGGACACGCAAGTGGTGGACGCGATCCGCAACGATCTGGTGCGTGTGAGTGCAGACTTGTTTTCCTTGAACGTTGCAAGGGGCCGAGACCTTGGTATGGGGACGCTGAACCAGGTGCGCCAGGCGCTTCTTGACTCACAAGATGTGTATGTGGTCGACTCGATCAAACGCTCTGATGTGGACCTGACGCCTTACACATCCTGGGAAAACTTCCAGATCCGTAACAGCTTGAGTGATGCCACCATCGCCAAGTTCCGTGCCGCGTACCCTGACCTGGTGTTGACCGACGCCCAACAGATTGCCGACTTCCAACGCTACAACCCGGGCGTGCAACTGGTGAACGGCAACACCGTGCAAGGTGTGGACCGTATCGACCTGTGGGTTGGCGGCATCGCGGAATCGCACGTCAACGGCGGCGTGGTGGGTGGTACTTTCTGGGTGATCATTCACGAACAGCTCGACCGCCTGCAGGAAGCCGACCGGTTCTATTACTTCGACCGCGTCAAAGACTTTGATTTTTACGAAGCAGTCAAGAACATCGGCTTTGCCGGCATTGTGGCCCGTACCACAGGCATCGACTACACCGATAACATCTTCCTGGTGACGCAGCCTCCAGGACTGGCGCTTCCACTCGCGCCCGACGTACCCATCGATGAAGTCGCCCCCACGGTCGCCGTCTTCATGCCTGAGGCTGGCACGGTGGACGTAGCTGTCGCTTCTCCGATCGTTGTGCGTTTCTCAGAGGTGGTGCGGGCCAGCATTGGCGTCATAGAGCTTCGTCTTGGCTCTGCAACCGGCGAGCTGGTGGAATCGTTTGACACGGTATCCAGCACACGCCTTTTGTTCGTCGACAACACGCTCACGGTGGACCCGACTGTGGATCTGCTTCCGGGTCAAATCTATGTGTTGGTGATCCCTGCGGGTGCTGTGATGGACCAAGCAGGCAACGAGTACCTGGACCCGACTCCGCTTCAATTCGCTACCCTGGCC
>NZ_JBLYYB010000215.1:0-41372 GCF_048549895.1 Hydrogenophaga sp. | reverse complement strand
GATGCTAGTAAGAAGCAGGTGAAATAAAAGATCAAAATGTCACAGAACATCGCCAATAATTTCCTATGCTGATGGATTCGATCAATAACACCACGAATCATTGAAAAATGGAACAAATCATCATTGACGAAGCTGATCTCCGTTTGCTGGACCTCCTGCAAACGGACGCGTCCTTGAGCAACCAGGCGCTGGCCGAGCGGGCCCACCTCTCGCCGCCCACCAGCCTGCGGCGGGTGAAACGCTTGCGCCAGCTCGGGCTGATCGAACGCGAAGTCGCCTTGCTCAGCGTGGATCGCATGGCGCCCTTGCTCGGCCACGGGCTCACGGCGCTGGTGGAAATCACGCTGGAGCGGCAAGGCGCCGAGTTTCTCGACGCATTTGAAGCGCGCGTGGTGCCGGTGGCGCAGGTTCAGCAGTGCTACCGGGTGAGCCCGGGTCCCGACTTCGTGCTGGTGGTCCACTGCGCCGACATGCCCGAGTACCTGGGACTGGCGCAGCGCCTGTTCACCAGCGACGCCAATGTGCGCAACATCAAAGCCTTCTTCAGCCTGAAACGCGCCAAATTCGAGCCACGAATCGCGCTCGCGGCCCGAGAGCCCGCTGACTCGCATTGACCACATTGGTACTCAATAGAGTCAGAAAGTTGATACATACCGCACATTTATGACGCCGCACCCCCCTCCAAGAGTTGACGAACCGTACCTTATGTAACAACCTTCACGATTCCCTCAACCGATGCTTCGGTTGGGCTCAAGGAGGTACCAAATGAATACGACGTGGATTGCCGTGCTGGGGGCGCTGGCGGTGTTGGGGCTGTGTGCGCTGGGCTACTGGCGCTACCGCATGACCACCGAGTCGTCCGGGCGCGACGATCGATACAGCCCGGAGCGCCTGATGACGCCGGAACAAGCCCAGATGCTGGATTATTTGCAAGATACCTTTCCCGGCCAGGTCGTGCTGCCCAACATGTCTTTGAAGGGCATGCTGGCGGTGCGCCGCGCCGCCAACCGCAAACGCGCCGAGGAGCGGCTGAGCCAGCACCGGGTGGACTTTGTGGTGTGCGGCGATGACGGCAAACCGACCTTCGCATTCGACATCGAACAGCATCCCCTGAGCAACGCCAAACACAAGGCGCACCTGGTGAAGATGAAGAACCGCATCCTCAAGACGGCGGGTGTGCGGTTTGTCTTTCTGAAAAACGGCCTGCACCGCATGCCCTCGCCGTCCGACTTTCGCAAGCAGCTCAACCTGGCCGAGCTGCCCAAACCCCGGGTGAAAGAGCAGGAAGACCCCAGGGAGAGCCGCCGCCAGCAACTGGAGAGCCAGTTCTCGGAATTCGATTCGCTCAACACCACCAACACGACCTTTCGCGATTCCGAGGTGATGGGCCTGACCGGACTGATGGACCTGGATCAAGAGGGCCGGCGCGGGGGCTTCAGCAGCGCCTACAGCAACAGCGGTTTCAACCAGCGCCGCAACAGCAGCGGCCCCAACAGCAAGTCACCGGGCGAGAGCCGGTTTGATTCCATGGACGTGCGCGGCGGCCGCTGAACTGGCCGCCCCCATCGACAGGCTCCTCAGGGAGCCTGTTTCTTTTTCTGGGGCCGCTGCCAGTTGGCGATGCCGACCTGCTTGCCCCGCGCCACCGACAGCGCACCGGGTGCCGTGTCCTTGGTGATGGTGGAGCCGCCGCCCACCGTGCCGCCCGCGCCAATGGTCACGGGCGCCACCAGCACGCAGTTGCTGCCCACGTGCACGTCGGCCTCGATCACGGTGCGGTGTTTGTTGGCGCCGTCGTAGTTGGCGGTGATGCTGCCGGCGCCGTAGTTGACCCGCTCGCCCACGGTGGCGTCGCCCAGGTAGGCCAGGTGGTTGGCTTTGGCGCCTGCGGCCAGGGTGCTGTTTTTCACTTCCACGAAGTTGCCGATGTGCACCTCGGCGCCCAGGTCGGCACCGGGCCGCAGGCGCGCGAACGGGCCCACCAGCGCACCGGGGCCCACCTTCACGCCAAGCTTTTCGCCGTCGATGTGGGTGAACGGATGGATCACCGCGCCGGCCTCGATCACGGCGTTGGCCACCACGCAGTTCGCGCCGATGCGCACACCGTCGCCCAGCTGCACGCGGCCTTCGAACACGCAGTTCACGTCGATCTCCACGTCCTGCCCGCAGCTCAGTTCGCCCCGCACATCCAGCCGCGCCGGATCAGCCAGGCGCGTGCCCTGCTCCATCAAGGCATCAGCCACGCGGCGCTGGTAGGCCCGCTCCAGTTCGGCCAGCTGCACCGGGCTGTTGACGCCGGCCACCTGCACCGCGTCATTGATGCGGTGCGCGGCCACGCTCAGGCCATCGGCCACGGCGAACTTCACCACGTCGGTGAGGTAGTACTCGCCTTGGGCGTTGCGGTTGTCCAGCCGCGCCAGCCAGCCGCGCAGCAGCTGCGTGGGCACGGCCATGATGCCGCTGTAAATCTCGGTGATGGCGCGCTGCGCGTCGTTGGCGTCCTTGTGCTCCACGATGGCCTGCACCGATGCATTGGCGGCACGAACGATGCGCCCGTAGCCGGTGGGGTCGGGCATGTCCAGCGTGAGCAGGGCCAGCCGGGTGCCGCCACACAAATCGAGCAGGGCTTGCAGGGTCTCGGGTCGGGTCAGGGGCACGTCGCCCGAGAGCACCAGCGTCACGCCGTCCTCAGGCAGCACGGGTGCGGCCTGCTGCACCGCATGGCCGGTGCCCAGTTGCGGCTCCTGGCGCACGAAGCGCAGCGCGGTGGCGGCGGGGGCCTGCAGGCCGGCTTCCACCTGCTCTGCGCCGTGGCCGGTGATCACCACCACCGAGCGCGCCGATAACCGCGCGGCACAGTCGATCACGTGCTGGGCGAGTGCGCGCCCGCCCAAACGGTGCAACACTTTGGGCCGCTGACTTTTCATGCGCGTGCCCTTGCCGGCCGCCATCACCACCACATCCACTGGGAACGACATGAACACCTCTTTCGGGGAATCGTTGCGCGGCGTTCTTGCCGGGCCTCACGTGCGCCGGATTATGGCGCTGCGGGCGGCCAAGGTCTGTGCGCTGGCGATCGTGGCCGCCACCCTCACGGCCTGCACCGCCACGCGCCTGGCCTACAACCAGGCACACAACGCCACCTACTGGTGGCTCGACAGCCACGTCGATTTCAACAACGGCCAGTCGACCCCGGTGCGCAGCGACATCAACGCCTTCTTTCAGTGGCACCGCACCAACGAACTGCCGGTCTACGCGGGTCTGCTGCAGCGCTGGCAGACGCTGGCTGTGCAAGACCTCACCGGCGCGCAGGTGTGCGCCGAATTCGACGTGATCCGCCAGCGCATCGACCGCGCGGCCGACGCCAGCATGCAACCCATGGCACGCCTGGCGCTTCAACTCGACGCGGCCCAGCTGGAGCACCTCAAGAGCCGCCAGGCCAAGAGCAATGTGGAGTTTGAAGACGACTTCCTTCAAGCGTCTGCAGACGCGCGCATCGAGAAGCGCTTTGACCGCGCGCTGGGGCGCGGCGAGATGCTCTACGGCTCGCTGAATGCCGCTCAAAAGGAACTGGTGCGCAACAACATCAAGGCCTCACCGTTTGACCCGCAACGCACGCAGGCCGAGCGGCTGCGCCGCCAGGCCGATCTGCTGCAAACAGTGAAACAGGCGCAAGCCGCACCCGACTCCGCCGCCGAGCGCGTGCGCGGCCACATCGCACGCATCAGCCAGTCGCCCACGCCGGGTTACAAGGCCTATGCGGACGAACTGGTGCGCCAGGGCTGCGCCCAGTTTGCACAACTGCACAACACCACCACGCCCGAGCAGCGCGCCAACGCCGTGCGCGTGCTCAAGGGCTACGAAGACGACCTTCGGGTGCTCAGCGCACAACGCTGAACGCGG
Organism: Hydrogenophaga sp.; assembly: GCF_048549895.1. Taxonomy (GTDB): domain Bacteria; phylum Pseudomonadota; class Gammaproteobacteria; order Burkholderiales; family Burkholderiaceae_C; genus Hydrogenophaga. The sequence goes on along the minus strand of NZ_JBLYYB010000215.1, from coordinate 37,469 downwards.
CGACGCTCAGGCCACGAAACGCATCCAGCCCCACACCACCGCCAGCGTGACCAGCGTCACCGGAATCCCGGTGACAGCGTGGCGCTTCCAGTCGATGACGATGCCGTGCTGGCGCGCAAGGTCGGCCACGATCAGGTTGGCGATCGAGCCCACCAGCAGCAGGTTGCCCGCGAAGGTGGTGGCCAGCGCCAGCATCACGCCAGCCTGCTCACCGCTGCCCCCCAGGTGCGGCAGCAGCAGCATCACGGCGGGCACGTTGGACACCAGGTTGGACAACACCGCGCTGACCACCAGCAAAGGCCCCGGGTCGGCGAGCACCACGCCCTGCGCGCCCAGCCAGGCCACGGCCTGTGCGGCCAGGCCGGTGGATTCGAACGCATGGTTCACCACGAACAGGCCCATGAACAGGATCAGCAACGGCCAGTCGACCAAGCCCATGAAATGTGAGGTGTGCAGGCGCCGGCTCAGCAGCAACACCCCCGCGCCCACCAACGCGGCCACGTCGCGCGGCCAGTCGGTGAAGAGAAAAATCAACATCAACGCAGCAGCGACCACGAGACCTTTGGCGGTTTGCCAAGCATCAAACGCAGGCTCTGCCGCGATGACCTCTCCCCGAATGGCCCCCCCTCCCTCTGGGAGAGGGCAGGGGTGAGGGCTCCCCGCCCCCGGCCCATAAGCCAACCACCCCCACAACAACACCAGCCCGATCACCACCGGCACCAACGCCTGCCGCACATAGCCCGCAAACGGCAACTGCAACACCGAGCCGATCAGCATGTTCTGCGGGTTGCCGATCAGCGTGGCGGCCGAACCGATGTTGGCCGCACACGCCAGACCCATCAAAAACGGCAGCGGGTTGATGCCGCGCTGCAGACACAGCCGCGCCACCACCGGCGTCATGGCGAGGCACACCACGTCGTTGGAGAACACCGCCGACAGCGCGCCCGACACCACGATCAGCGCCGCCAGCAAGCCGTTGCGCGACAGCGGCATGGCGCCCACGCGGCGCGTGACCGCGCCATAAAAACCACCCAGCCGCATCTGCGCGGACACCACCATGAAAGCGAACAACAACACGATGGTGGGCAGATCGATCGCGCGCGCCGCGTCTTCCAGCGGCCACCCGGCCAGCGCAATCACCGCAATGGCGCCCAGCAGCGCCACGCCCGAGCGGTCCAGTTTCAGGCGCGGCAGACCGCCGAGGAACATGCCCAGGTAGACGGTGGCGAAGACGGCGACGATGCCCCAGTCGGTGGCGTTGTGGTGGGATGGAAAATTCATGTGGGCAAGCAGTGCATGACCGAGATTGTCAGTGACCGTGCAGCAACACCGGCCGCATCGGAGGTCGTAAGATATCAACACTTCAACCCACGGAGCGAACCATGTCCAATCTCTCGGTCAAGCTCGATACAGAAACCCACCTGCGCCTCAAGCAACTGGCCTCCCGCCGGGGCGTGACGCCCCACGCACTCATGGTGCAAGCGATTGGTGGTGAGCTCGACCGCATCGAAGCGGAGGTCGGCTTCGTGGAACGTGCCGTCAAGGCGCGAGCACGCGCCGAAGCTGGCGGGCCTGTTTACGAGGGCACTGCCTATGCCACCCACCTGCGCGAACGTGTGCGGGCTGCGCTCAAGGGCAGCAAATCCTCGGTCAAGGAACCCAAGCCCACCACATTGACCACCCTGAAGAAGCAGGCCCGCGCGTGACGCGTTGGCTGCTGGCGGAAGAGGCTGTCGCTGACCTGAACCGCCTGACCGACTTTTTGCTGCAAACGGCGCCCGAGGCAGCGGTGGGGACCGTGGATCTGGTGCTGGACGCACTGCAGATCCTCGCGAGCCACCCCTTGGTGGGCCGGCCCTTGCCCGGGAACCTGCGCGAGCTCGTGATCTCTCGAGGTCGCACGGGTTACCTCGCGCTCTACAGCTTTGATGCGTCAGCCGACACCGTGTTGGTGCTGGCTCTTCGGCATCAACGGGAGTCGGACTACCACTGACACCGCCTCAGGCCTGCGAGGCACTCTGGCGCTTTGCAGGCCCGCCTTCGTCAGGCCTGCAACGCACTCCACATCTCTTTGTCCCGCTCGGCCGTCCAGATGCGCGGGTTCTTGATGCCTTTGGCTTCGTCATAGGCGCGGCTCACGTCGAACGGCAGGCAGTGTTCGTAGATGAACACGTGGCCGAACACCGGGTCCATGCTCTTGCGGGTGTGGGCCATGGCGGTTTTGAGGTCCATGCCGGCTGCTGCCGCTTCCTTGCCGGCCTGGAACAGCGTGGTCACCCAGCGGTGGGTGTAGTCCAGCGCCTTGTTCACGTCGGCATTGCCCTTCATGGCTTCGCCCCGGCCCGGCACGATGTACTCAGCGCCCAGGGCGCGCAGGGCTTCCAGCGTGGCGGGCCATTCTTCCAGTTGCGCGTCGCCGGTGTACACGCCGGCCTCGTACTCCACGAGGTCACCGCTGAACAGCACTTTCTCTTCTTCCACCCAGGCGATCGTGTCGCCGCGCGTGTGGCCCGGGCCCGGGTGCCAGATGCTGACCTTCACGCCGCCCAGGTCCACCTCCAGGCTGCCCTGGCGGCCGGGCTTGCCATCACCGATGACCAAGGTGGGCCAGGTCAGGCCGGGCACGCTGTCGGCGCCGCGGAACAGGCGCGGGAAGCGCTCCATCTCGCTCTGCATGTCTTGTGCGCCGCGCTCCACGATCAGTTCGTACGTGCCGCGACTGGCGATGACTTCGGTGGCACCTTCGGCCACGTAGGCGCTCGCGCCCAGCACGCGCACCGCGTGGTAGTGGGTCAGCAGCACGTATTTGATGGGTTTGTCGGAGACGGTGCGAATGTGTTTGATCAGGTCCTGCGCCATGGCCGGGGTGGCGGTGGCGTCGCTGACCATGATGAACTTCTCGCCGATGATCACGCCCGAGTTCGGGTCGCCTTCGGCGGTGTAGGCCCAGCAGTGCGGGCTGAGTTGTTCGAAGGTGGTTTTCTTGTCTTCCAGGTCGGCCTGGGAGGCGAATGCTTTGCTCATGGCGGTCTCCGTGTGGGGAAGTGGCGAATTTTACCTAAACGAAATCCGTTTCGCATAGGTGAATCATTCTCAACCCTGCGCCGGCCCCGCCAGACCACGTTCCATCATGGCGACGACCTCGTCGGCAAAGGCGTTGTAGCTCATGGGGCCGCCCGGGCGCAGCCAGGTGAACGTCCAGTTGATCATGCCGAAGAGCATCATGGTGAGCGCCGTCTGGTTGGCCGGCGTCACGCGCTCGGGGTAGGCGCGCTTGAGAAAGCGGGTGAAGGCGGCCACCACGTCGCGCTGGCGGTTCAGGATGAGTTCTCGCTGCAGCTCGCCAAGGAACTTGGTGTCGGACACCAGGGCCACGTGGCGCGTGGCGGAGGTTTCGTACTCGGCCAGGAAGGCGCGCACCAGCTCGCTCAGCGCGTCGCGCTCGCTCAGGTTCTTACGCTGCGCACGCGCCTCGGATTCACCAATGAGCGCGAGCAGGCGCTGGGTGTAGCGGTCGAGCAGGTCGAACAGGATCGCCTCCTTGCTCTCGTAGTAGTGGTAGAGCCGCGCCTTGCTGGTGCCGCAGGCCGCGGCGATGTCGTTCATGCTGGCGGCGGGGAAGCTCTGACGCGCGAAACAGTTGGCCGCAACGTCGAGGATTTCGTCGCGTTTGAGATCGTGGGAAGCGGATTTGGGTCGGGCCATGATTCATTGTCACACCCCCGCGCCGGCCCTTCGGGCCGTCACCCCCTCAAGGGGGCAATGCCTGTGGCCCGGCAAAGCCGGTTCCACGGCATTTCTGATGGAAGTCACCTCACGCCAGCGTTCATTAACATTCCGCCATGGTCAAACCGGTCGATCCCTTTGCGTTGCACGCCTGCGAGCTGCTCTCGGGCGTGGGGCCATGCATTCCCAAACGCATGTTCGGCGGCTGGGGCATTTCCACCGACGGCATGAACATCGCGATCATTGCCTGGGACACGCTGTTTCTGAAGACCAACGCCGAGACCGAGCCGCAGTGGCTGGCTGCCGGCGGGCGAGCTTTCATGTACGAGGCCAAGGGCAAGGCCATGAAGCTCAACTACTTCACGCCGCCCGACGAGGCGCTCGAATCGCCTGCGCTGATGCTGCCCTGGGCGCGGTTGGCGCTGGCGGCTGCGGTGGCCGCGCGCAAGCCGAAGCGGCGAACGCGCGGCTAGTCCAGCTCAAGGCGGGTTGGATTCAAACGGCGTGAGCACACGGCCACGACCTGCGACCAGGTATTCGCTGTAGCCGAACAGCCCGCGCATCAATCGAACAAACGCCACACTGGCCTGCTTCAGTGCCGCAGCCAGTTCGCGCGACGGCGCGGCCACCTCGCGGCCAAACCGGTCGACCGACGCCAACGCCTGGGCTTCTGGCTCGGCACACCAGTCAAAGCGCACCGGGCCGGCGCCGGGCTGCCACGGCTCCATGACCAGGCGCGCTCCGGCCGGCACCACCAGGCTTTCACCGGCGGCCAGCACCAGATCACCCGACTCGTTGCCCGCACCCTCGTGCGCCTGGCCCAGCGTGACCCAGGCGCGGCCCTGGGTGATGTGCAGGCGGCTCGGCACCTGCGGGCGCAGGCTCATCGCACGTCGCGCATCGAGCCGCCAGCCTCGGGCGTGCATGCAGCTGTTCAGAACGGGGGCGGTGTGGGCAGAGCGGGTGTTCATGGCGGGACTCCTGAGAGGGGATGAAGCTCATCCTGGGTACCGATGCTCGGGCTTCTGCCGGTCGCAGTCCAATGAAAGCGCGCTAAGCTATTGATTCGATAACCGCATCAATACCCGGAGCACCGCCATGCAGCTCACCAGCAGCCACCCCCGCACCCGGCCGATTGCCGCCGGCCACCTGCGCGCCTTTGAGGCGGTGGCGCGCCACCTCAACTTCCGCGCGGCCGCCGAAGAGCTTTCGCTGACGCAGAGCGCGGTGAGCCGGCAGATCCAGGCGCTGGAAGACGAGGTCGGCACCGCCCTGTTTCTGCGCCACACGCGGGCCGTGGAGCTCACCAGCGCGGGTTCACAACTGCTGCGCGCGGCGGCCTCCGCGCTGGAGCGCATTGATGCCAGCGTGCGCCAGATCCGCCAGAGCGCCGGGCGCAAAAGCGTGGCCATCACCACCTGGGCGTCATTCGCTTCCATGTGGTTGATCCCGCGGCTGGAAGCCTTCCAGCGCGACCACCCCGACATCGACATCCGCATCGACGCCACCGACAACGCGGTCGACCTCGCGACCTCCGACGTGGACCTCGCGCTGCGTTACGCGGTGCCGCAGGGCATCCCCGCCAGCGCGCAGCGGCTGTTTGGCGAACAGCTCACACCCGTGGCCAGCCCCTGGCTGCTCAAGACGCAGCCGATCAAGAGCATTGAAGACCTCTCCAAATGCGCCCTGATCGAGGCCGGCGACGCACACCGCACGCGCCACCTCGAATGGCTCACCTGGCAGCGCTGGCTCGACACGTTTGGCGCGCATCCGGTTGCGGGTTCGGGCAGACGCGCGCGTGCCAGCGCGCCACCGGCCAAGCTCTCGCCGCAGCGCTGGATGTACTTCAACTACGCCAACCAGATCGTGCAGGCCGCGCTCACCGGCCAGGGCGTGGCGCTCGCACGCCTGCCGCTGGTGGCCGAGAGTCTGGCCAGCGGCGCGCTGGTGGAGCCGCTGCCCCACACGCGGCTCGATTCACCGCTGGTCTACTGGCTCATGGTGGCGCCGCGCAGCGCGCAGCGACCTGAGGTCAAGGCGTTTTGCGACTGGCTGCTGGTGCAGGCCGCGGCCACGCGTGAAGCCATCGGCGATGTGCCCGACCCGGACACCGTCGATCAAATGGACTGAGGCCGATGTCAAGCTCCCGCCGCCTCGCCGCCGGCAACTTGCGCAGCATCGTCTTCATGCTGGTTGCCGTGGGCTTCTTCGCACTCATGGACGCGGTGCTCAAGACGTTGTCCGCGCGTTACCCCGTGCTGCAGATCGCCGCGCTGCGCGGCATGACCGCGATGCCGCTGGTGCTGCTCTACATCGCGTGGCGTGGCGCCTGGCACACCGTCTTCAAAGTGCGCTGGCCGCTGCACCTGCTGCGCGGCGTGCTCGGCATCGCCATGCTCTCGCTGTTCACGCTGGGCGTGCGCGAATTGCCGCTGTCGGCCGCGTACACGCTGTTTTTCATCTCGCCGCTGCTCATCACCATGCTCTCGGTGCCTGTGCTCAAGGAGCGGGTGCCCGCCGCGCACTGGTGGTTGATCGGCATCGGTTTCGCCGGTGTGCTGATCGCACTGCGCCCCAGCGGCCACGACCTGCAGAGCGGCTTCGTCACCGTGGGTGGCCTCGCCACGCTGGGCGCGGCGCTGTGTTACGCGGTGACCGCCGTCGCGGGCCGTCTCGCCAGCCGCACCGACAGCAGCGAGAGCATGGTGCTGTCGATGATGGTGCTGATGTCGGTGGGCGCCGGTGCACTGGCCTGGCCCGACTGGGTGTCCATTGAGCGGAGTGATGCCCCGCTGCTGCTGGCGCTGGCCATCACAGGATTTGGCGGCCAGCTCGCCATCACCGAAGCCTTCCGCCACGGCCAGGCGTCTGCGGTGGCGCCGTTCGAATACAGCGCGCTGGCCTGGGGGCTCGGGCTGGACTGGTTGATCTGGCAGACCCTGCCGGCCTCACACACCTGGTGGGGCGCGGCCATCATCGTGGGCAGCGGGCTCTACCTGGTGCGGCGCGAGAAACGCATCACCGAAGTCCATGCGAACGCGGAACATCCGTGAGCAACGATCCGCCGCCGGGCCGCCCCAAGGCGGATCAGCCCCCTCGGGGGCAGCGAAGCGTGGGGGCATCATCTCTCTGGCCACATCACACCTGTGTCGCTCAAGATGGCATCGAGTGGCACATCGTGGGCTTCGGGCTGCAGGTGCGGCAGGTAGGCAAAGTCGTAACCCAAGCCCACCGTGAACGGCTTGGGGTTCAGGCTCGCCAGCGTGCGGTCGTAAAAGCCGCCGCCGTAGCCCAGCCGGAAACCGCCCGGCCCGTACCCCACGCAAGGCACAAAGATCAGCGTGGGCACCACGATTTCGGTGTCCTTGGGCTTGGGAATGCCGTAGGCGTCTTCTTCCATGGGGCAGCCCGGGTACCAGGTGTAGAAGGTCAGCGTCTTGTCGACCTTGTTGACCACCGGCAGGCCGATGCGACGCAGTTTTTGCGCACCTTGTGCGTCTTCTTCCAGGCCCGCTTCCTGCCAGCGGAACAGCGCCGGCAAGGGATCGAACTCGCCCTTGATGGGCCAGTATGCGCCGATCACCGCGTCGGGCCGCTCGATCAGCCACACCCGCATGACCCGTTGCAGCATGTCGTTGCGAAAGCTCCGATCGGCCAGGCCCAGGCGTTTTTCAACCAGTGCCTTGCGCCATTCGGTTTTCAGGGCCGCCGCCGTTGATCCTCCGGCCGGTTTCCTGTGGGGTGGAGGGGAACTCTGGCCGTCTTTGGTGTCCATAATCAACGCATGAAACAGGTTGGTGTGAAACAGGGATCAAGGGCGCAGAACACAGTGGTCAAGCAAGGCATGCACCGGTGGGTTCTGCGGTTCATTATGGCCGTGCTGGTGGTGCCGGGGCTCTCGCACGCACAAAGCAGCGCCGGGGGCGATGCGACCCTGCTGGAGATGCGCGAAGCCTTTCGCCGCAACAACACCACCCAGCTCGCCAACCTGCTGCCCGCAGTACGTGGCCACGCGCTGGAGCCGCTGGCGATTTACTGGGACATGAAGGCCCGGCTGGAGACGGCGGGCGCGAGCGATATCCGCGCCGCCATGGACCGCATGCCCGGCACCTACTGGGAAGACCGGTTGCGCAACGACTGGCTGCTGCTGCTGGGCCGCGCACGCGACTGGACCAATTTCTCCACCGAGCTGCCGCGCTTTCGCATGAACGACGACCGGCAGGTGAGCTGCTACGCCCTCATGCTCGACGCCGCCGGCGGCCGCATGCCGCCCGAGCTGGCGGCCGAGCGCGTTCGCACCTTGTGGCACGCGCAGCGCGAGGCCGACGATGGCTGCGCCACCGCCGCGCAGTCGCTGCTGAGCAGTGGCCACCTCAAACCCGAAGCCGCCTGGCAGCGCGCCCGCCTGGCCGTGGACGCCAACCGCCCGCGCGTGGCCAGCCAGGCCGTGGGCCTGCTCAACCCGGAGTGGGCGGGCATGGTGGACACCGTCACCAGCGATCCCGCCAAGTACCTCGACGAGAAGATCACCGCCATCCGCCCGCGCACCAAGGAACTGGTGACCCTGGCCATCATCCGGCTCGCCTCCAACGACCCGGGCGCGGCCGCGCTGGAGATGGACCGCACACGCTGGAAAGCGCAGCTCACCACCGAAGAGCGCAGCTGGATCTGGGGCGTGATCGGCAAACGCTCGGCGCAGAAGCTGGAAACACAGGCATTGACCTACTTCGCCAACGGTGAAGACCGCTTCATGCACGACGACCATCTGGAGTGGAAAGCGCGCGCCGGCATGCGGGCTGGTGCCTGGGGCCATGTGCGCGATGCCATCGCAGCCATGAGCCCGGCGCATCAAAACCTGCCCGACTGGATCTACTGGAAGGCGCGCGCGCTGCAGGCGCTCAAGCTGCCCGACGCGCCCACGGCCAACGCACAGGCCCGTGCACTGCTCGAATCCATCGCCTCCGAACGCGGTTTCTACGAACAACTCGCACTTGAGGACCTTGGCCGGCAGATCGCCACGCCACCCGCCCCCGCGCCACTGAGCACCGAAGAGATCGCGGCCGCGCAGCGCCACCCGGGCCTGCGCCGCGCGCTCATCGCCATGCGGCTGGGCTTGCGCGGCGAGGGCGTGCGCGAGTGGAACTACACCACCAACCTGCACGACGCCGGCGGCATGGGCGAGCGTGAACTGCTGGCCGCCGCGGCCCTGGCCTGCGAAGCCGAGCTGTGGGACCGCTGCATCAACACCAGCCTGCGCACGCCCACCGCACAAGACCACGCCCAGCGCTTCCCCACGCCGCACCGCTCGGGCGTGGTGAGCCGCTCGCGCGAGATCGGGCTGGACCCGGCTTACGTGTACGGCCTGATCCGTCAGGAAAGCCGCTTCGTCACCGACGCACGATCCGGCGTCGGCGCCTCGGGTCTCATGCAGGTGATGCCGGCCACCGCGCGCTGGACCGCGCGCAAGATCGGGCTGACCGACTTCCGGCCCGCGCAGATCACCGAGCGCGACACCAACATCCTCATCGGCACCGCCTACCTCAAGCTCGCGCTCGACGACTTCGAAGGCTCATTGCCCATGGCCGCTGCCGCCTACAACGCCGGGCCGGGGCGCCCGCGCAACTGGCGCAACGGCCCTGTGCTGCCCGGCGAGGTCTGGGCCGAGAACATTCCGTTTGAGGAAACGCGCGACTACGTCAAAAAAGTGCTCGCCAACACCACCAGCTACGCCGCCCTGCTCACCGGTCAACCACAGTCCCTGCGCGCGCGCCTGGGCACCGTCGGCCCACGCCTGAGCGGTGAAGCCACCATCAACAAAGACCTTCCCTGAGCCCATGAAAAACATCCTCGTCCTCGGCGGCACCGGTTTCGTGGGCCGCCATGTCTGTGAAAAGCTGCACCGCCAGGGCTGGCGCATCACCGTGCCCACGCGCCGCGCCATCAACGCCGCCGCGGTGCAACACCTGCCGCGTGTGACCGTGGTCGAAGCCGACGTGCACGACCCGGCCCAGTTGCTGCAACTGGTGACGGGCCACGACGCGGTGGTCAACCTGATCGCCATCCTGCACGGCAGCGAAGACGCTTTCGAACGCGTCCACGTGGAGTTGCCGCTGGCCTTGTCGGAGGCCTGTCTGGCCGACGGCGTGCGCCGCCTGGTGCACATCAGCGCCCTGGGCGTGAGCCTGGACGGCCCCTCGCGCTACCAGCGCAGCAAGGCGCGCGGCGAAGAGGTGTTGCGCGGCGCCGGGCTGGACCTCACCGTGCTGCGCCCCAGCGTGATCTTCGGCGCCGGCGACCGTTTCCTCAACGTGTTTGCCGGTTTGCAGTCGGTCTTTCCGGTGGTGCCGCTGGCCAGCGCGGGCGCCCGGTTCCAGCCGGTGTGGGTGGAAGACGTGGCCAACGCGGTGGCGGTCTGCCTGGCCGACCAGGGTCTGCCCCAGAGCACGATCGGCCAGACCTTCGAATGCGCCGGCCCAGATGTGTTGACCCTGGCCGAACTCGTGGGCATTGCAGGGCAACACGGCAGTCACAAGCGCCCGGTGTTGCCGTTGCCCGCTGTCCTGGCGCGGCTGCAGGCCGGCGTGATGGAGCTCATGCCGGGTGAACCGCTGATGAGCCGCGACAACCTGGACGCCATGTCGGTGGACAACGTGGCCACCCGGCAATGGCCGGGCCTGTCCTCGCTGGGCATCGCGCCGGCCAGCGTGCACACCATCGCCCCCACCTACCTGGGGCAGCGCGGTGGCCGCAGCAAACTGCTGGCGTTCAGACAAGGCCAGCGATTGCCGGGCAACGATGCTTGAAACGGACAAACCGTGACATTTGGAAGGTCGGGCGAGAAATAAATAACACGAAGGTGTCATTTTTTGGGGTGTTTTTCGGGTTTACATTAAACCGTACACAGTACAACACCAAACCAGGAACCCAGATGACAGTCTCCAACCTGAAGCTCTCCACCGGCCGCCGGACCGGCGTTCCCGCTGCCCCCGGCTACCGCACCGAACACCAGCGCGACGTGATCAACCGGCTCAAACGGATCGAAGGCCAGGTCCGCGGTCTGATCGACATGGTGGAGGACGGCCGGTCGTGCGAAGACGTCGCCCAGCAAATGTCCGCCGCACGCAAAGCCATGGACAAGGCCTTCTACCGGATGATGGCCACCTCGGTGATGGAAGCCGTGTCCGCCTCCGAATCGGAAGTGCACACCTTCCGCGAAGTCGAACGCTCCACCCGCATCCTCGAAAAATACGCCTGAGCTCCGCCACGCCCCATCTGCGGCCCACGCAGATCAATCCGGGGCGTTTTCCGCATCAATCCGCCCACCCGAAGTCCGTACCATGGGGGCTCTTTCAGGAGGCCCCATGGCACTGCAGCTTTACGTCGGCAACAAAAACTACTCGTCCTGGTCCATGCGACCCTGGGTGCTCCTGACACAGGCGGGCATTCCGTTCGAGGAGGTCATGGTTCGCTTCGACTCGTTCGACGTCGACTCGGTTTTCAAAAAGAGCCTTCGCGCCGTCAACCCCCTGGGCAAGGTGCCGGTGCTGGTGGACGACGGCTTCGCCATCTGGGACACGCTGGCGATCGCCGAGTACCTTGCCGAGCGTTTCCCCGAGAAGCAGCTGTGGCCCGCCGATGCGCGCGCCCGGGCCCGCGCGCGCAGTGTCTGCGCCGAAATGCACAGTGGCTTCAGCGCGCTGCGCAACCACTGCCCCATGAACATCGAAGCCTCGCTGCCCGAGATCGGCCGCCTGATCTGGCGCGACAAATCGGCCGTGCGCGCCGACATGGCGCGCCTGGGCGGCCTGTGGAGCGAACTGCTCGCGGCACAACCGGCCGGCGCGCTGCTGTTCGGCAACTTCAGCATCGCCGACGCCTACTTCGCGCCGGTGTGCACGCGCATCAAGACCTACGAACTGCCGCTGCCGGCCGATCTGATGGCCTACGTCGATCGCGTGTGTGCATTGCCGGGTGTGAAAGCCTGGATGGATGAAGCGCTGGCCGAGCACGACTTCATCGACTTCGACGAGCCCTACCGGTTGGGCCGCTGAGGAGGCGCCGAGCCTAAACTCGGCGGCATGAAAACCTATCTCGTCGGCGGCGCGGTGCGCGACGCGCTGATGGCACGCGCTGCAAACACAACCGATGCCTCGCACGTCGACCGCGACTGGGTGGTGGTGGGCGCCACGCCCGAGGCCATGGTGCAACAAGGCTTCCTGCCGGTGGGCCGCGACTTCCCCGTCTTCCTGCATCCCGAGACGCGCGAGGAATACGCGCTCGCCCGCACCGAGCGCAAGACCTCACCCGGCTATCGGGGCTTTGTGGTGCACGCCGAGCCGGGTGTGACGCTGGAAGACGATCTGGCGCGCCGCGACCTCACCATCAACGCGATGGCGGTGGCGGCTGGCGATGCCGACGACCCGGCGCGTGGACAGATCATCGACCCGCACAACGGCCGGCAAGACCTGCAAGACCGCGTGCTGCGCCATGTGACCGACGCCTTCACCGAAGACCCGGTGCGCATCCTGCGGCTGGCGCGTTTTGCGGCGCGTTTTCCCGACTTTTCCGTGGCGCCCGAAACGCTGGCCTTGATGCGCGACATGGTCGAGCACGGCGAAGTCGACCACCTGGTGGCCGAGCGTGTGTGGCAAGAGCTCGCGCGCGGACTCATGGAGCAGCGGCCCAGCCGCCTGTTCGACGTGTTGCGCGACTGCGGCGCCTTGAAGCGCCTGCTGCCCGAAGTGGACCGGCTCTGGGGTGTGCCGCAGCGCGCCGAGTACCACCCCGAGATCGACACCGGTGTGCACCTGATGATGGTGCTCGACATGAGCGCGCGCCTGGCCGCACCACTCACCGTGCGTTTCGCCTGCCTGGGCCACGACCTCGGCAAGGGCACCACGCCGGCCGACGTGTTGCCGCGCCACATTGGGCACGAGGAGCGCAGCGCGCGCCTGCTCAAGGGCGTTTGCGAGCGGCTGCGGGTGCCGGTGGACTGCCGCGAACTGGCCGACGTGGTGGCACGCGAACACGGCAACATCCACCGCAGCGAAACGCTGGGCGCCGCAGCCCTGGTGCGGCTGCTGGAACGCTGCGATGCGCTGCGCAAACCGGCGCGTTTTCACGAGGTGCTGCTGGCCTGCGAATGCGATGCGCGCGGGCGGCTGGGCATGAGCGAGATCGTGTACCCGCAGCGCGACCGGCTCGCGCAGGCGCTGGTGTGGGCACAGGCTGTGGACACCGCCAGCATTGCCGCGCAAGCGCAAGCCGAGGGCCTGAGTGGACCGAAGGTGGGCGAACGCATCCACAAGGCTCGCGTGGCCGCTGTGGCGCAAGGCCTCGGCGCTGCAGGCCCCGCCGTTGCTGGCGATTGAGCGCGATCCACATCCGTCAAGCGGGTTGAAAAACTTCGCACCTTGAAGGTGGGGTATGCCACCGGGCTGGCCATGAGCACACATCGCGTGTTACGGTCGTTGGCTGATGAGTACATTGCCCAAGCTGCTGACGCAAGGGTCAGCACTCTTCCTGGATTTCGATGGAACGCTGGCCGATCTGGCCCACCGCCCCGACGCGGTGGACGTGCCCGGTGATCTCGCGCGGCTGCTGGACCGGCTGCACGCGCACTTGAACGGCGCGTTGGCGCTGGTCACCGGTCGCGCCCGCGAAGACATCGAACCCTTGCTCTCCCCCTGGCGCTGGCCGGCCGCCTTTGAGCACGGCGCCCTGCGCATCTCCGCGCACGGTGACGCAGCCGCATTGCGCCCGCCCGGCCTGGACCGTGCGGTGGCCGCAGCGCAGCACCTGGTCTCGCGGCACACCGGGCTGCTGCTGGAAATCAAACAAACCTCCATGGCGTTGCACTTCCGGCTCGCGCCGTCGCTGGAAGCCCTGTGCGTGCAAACGCTGGCGCGCTCCATCGACAAGGCCAGCGGCTTGCAGCTGTTGCGCGGCAAGGCCGTGATCGAAGTCAAGTCCGTGGGTGTGAACAAGGGCCTCGCCATTCAGGCCTTCATGAACGAGGCGCCGTTCGCCGGTCGCTCGCCCGTGTTTGCCGGCGACGACGTGACCGACGAGGCCGGCTTTGCGGTGGTGCAGCGCCTGGGCGGTGCCGGCATCAAGGTCGGCGCGGGCACGAGTTGTGCCCACCACCGATGCGACAACCCCGAAGCCCTGCGCGCCTGGCTCGCGGACGCCCTGCAAACCCCTCTGATCCACACATGACCCTCTCCCACAACGGCTTCGCACCGCCCGCCGCTCCCTCGCTCTCACTCGGCGTGGTGGGCAACTGCGCCTTCAGCGCGCTGATCGATCCGCACGGCCGTGTGGTCTGGAGCTGCCTGCCGCGCTTCGACGGCGACCCGGTGTTTCACGCACTGCTCGGTGGCACGGATGCAGAAGCCGGATCGTGGGCGATCGAACTCGAAGACGTGGCGGAGGCCACCCAGCGCTACGAGCCCAACACCGCCGTGCTCGTGACCGAGCTGTGGGACAGCCAGGGCCAGGGCATCGCCATCACCGACTTTGCGCCGCGCTTCCTCTCGCGCGGCCGTTACTTCCGGCCCACGCAGCTGGTGCGCCGCGTGCGCCCGCTCAAGGGTGCGCCGCGCATCCGCGTGACACTCACGCCGCGCTTCGACTGGGGCGCACAAGCCCCGCGCATCACCTCGGGCAGCCACCACATCCGCTACGTGGGCGACGCACAAACCCTGCGCCTGCACACCGACGCGTCCATCAGCCATGTGCTGGCGCGCGAACCGTTTCTGCTCACGCAGGAACTCAACTTCATGTTCGGCCCGGACGAAACGCTCGAAGGCGGCATTGGCGACACCGCGCGCCACTTCGAGCAGGAAACGCTGGCCTACTGGCGCGGCTGGAGCCAGCGCCTGGCGGTGCCGCTGGAGTGGCAGGACGCGGTGATCCGCGCAGCCATCACGCTCAAGCTCTCGCTGTTCGAAGACACCGGCGCCATCGTGGCCGCCATGACCACCAGCATCCCGGAAGCCCCGGGCAGCCAGCGCAACTGGGACTACCGCTACTGCTGGCTGCGCGACGCGTTTTTTGTGGTACGCGCGCTCAACAGCCTGGCCGAGGTCGGCACGCTGGAGGACTACCTGCGCTGGCTCTCCAACGTGGTGGTGGGCGCGAAAGACGGCGAGGCCAGTGGCCACATCCAGCCGCTGCACGGCATCGGGCTGGAGCGCGAACTGCCCGAGCGCATTTGCGACACCCTGCCCGGCTACCGCGGCATGGGCCCGGTGCGGGTGGGCAACCAGGCGCAGGAGCATTTTCAGCACGACGTGTATGGCAACGTGGTGCTCGCCGCCGCCCAGGCCTTTCACGACCGCCGTCTGCTGCACCCGGCCGGCCTGGCCGAGTTTGAACGGCTGGAGGCGGTGGGCGAGCAAGCGGTGCGCATCTTTGATCAGCCCGACGCCGGCATGTGGGAGCTGCGCACCCGCGCCCGCGTGCACACGAGTTCGGCGCTGATGTGCTGGGCCGCTTGCGACCGCCTGGCCAAGATCGCCCACACGCTGGCGCTGCCCGGCCGCGCGCTGCACTGGGGCGACCGTGCGGCCACCATGCGCGAGCGCATCCTGCGCGAGTCGTGGAACGAAGAGCGCCATGCCTTTGCCGAGAGCTTCGGCGGACGCGACCTGGACGCGAGTGTCTTGCTGATGGTCGAGGTGGGCTTCATCGACCCGATGGACCCGCGCTTCGTGTCCACGCTGGCAGCGCTCGAAGAACACCTGTGCGACGGCCCCTACATGCGCCGCTACGAGGCGGCCGACGACTTCGGCAAGCCCGAGACCGCGTTCAACATCTGCACCTTCTGGCGCATCGACGCGCTGGCCCGCACCGGCCGCAAAGCCGAGGCGCGCGCCATCTTCGAGACCATGCTGGCCGCGCGCAACCACCTGGGCATGCTGTCCGAAGACACCCACGCCACCTCCGGCGAGATGTGGGGAAACTACCCGCAGACCTATTCGATGGTGGGCATCATCAACGCGGCGGTGCGCCTCTCCGCGCCTTGGGACTCGGTGATCTAAGTGGGCAGACTCGTCGTCGTTTCCAACCGCGTGGCCGACCCGCGCAAGGCCGCGTCCGGTGGTCTGGCTGTGGCCGTGGGCCAGGCGCTCGAAGCCACGGGCGGGCTGTGGTTCGGCTGGAGCGGCAAGATCGTGGAAGACGGCACACCGGGCGAAGGCGACCTGCACCTGCAGACGGCCGGCAAGGTGCAGCTGGCCACCGTGGACCTGAGCCGCGAAGACCACGACAGCTACTACCTGGGCTACAGCAACGGCGTGCTCTGGCCGGTATTTCACTACCGCCTGGACCTCGCCGACTTTGACGCCGGCTACATCGGCGGCTACCGGCGCGTGAACCAGATGATGGCCCGCAAGCTGGCGGGTTTGCTGCGGCCCGACGACGTGATCTGGGTGCACGACTACCACCTGATCCCGCTGGCCGCCGAGCTGCGCGCCATGGGCTGCCAGCAGCGCATGGGTTTCTTTCTGCACATCCCCCTGCCACCGCCGCTGATGCTGGCCGCCGTGCCCGAACACGACTGGTTGATGCGCTCGCTGTTCGCCTACGACCTGGTGGGTTTTCAGAGCGAGGCCGACGTGGCGCACTTCTCGCGCTACGTGGGCACCGAGACCGGTGCGGACGTGCTGGGTGAACACGAGTTCCGCGCCTTCGGCAAGACGCTGCAGGTGCAGGCCTTCCCCATCGGCATCGACGTGGACGAATTCGTCGAGCTCGGCAAGGCGCGCGAGGCGCAGGAGATGCACACGCAGATGAAGGACGAGTATTCGCGCCGGCGCCTGCTGCTGGGTGTGGAGCGCATGGACTATTCCAAGGGTCTGCCGCAGCGCCTGAAAGCGTTTCGCCAGTTGCTGCAGGCCTACCCGGAAAACCTGGGCAGTGCCACGCTGATCCAGATCGCCGCACCCAGCCGCGAATCGGTCGACGCCTACGCCGCCTTGCGCCAGGAGCTGGAGAGCCTGTGCGGCGCCATCAACGGCAACTTCGGCGAACTCGACTGGATGCCGGTGCGCTACATCCACCGCAACGTGGCGCGCAAGCGCCTGCCCGGCCTGTACCGCGCGGCCAGTGTGGCGCTGGTCACGCCGCTGCGCGACGGCATGAACCTGGTGGCCAAGGAGTTCGTGGCCGCACAAGACCCCGCCGATCCGGGCGTGCTGGTGCTCTCGCGTTTTGCCGGCGCGGCCGAGCAGATGCGGGACGCCTTGCTGGTCAATCCCTACGACACCACGCGCACGGCAGAGACCATCCAGCGCGCCTTGCAGATGCCGCTGGACGAACGTCAGCGCCGCCACCAGGCGCTGCTGTCCGGCATCCGCGCGCAAGACGTGCACTGGTGGCGCCAGCGCTTCCTCAACGCGCTGGCCGCTGTTCCGGCGCCATGACCCCACCCGCTCGCCCTGGCCTGCGGGCCGGCGTGAGCGTTGCCTTTTCACGAACCGGAGGACCTCCATGAACGACAACCTGATCGACATCGCAGCCCAAGGGTGGGCCAACCTGGGCGGCGCGGCCACCGTTCTGCTGCGCGTGACCCTCATCGTTGTGGCTGCGTGGTTGCTGATCAAGGTGGTGCAGCGCGGCATCCGCACCCTGCGCGAACGCATCGCCAGCCGCATGGACGACCGCGAATCGGCCAAACGCGCCGAGACCCTGGGGCGCGTGTTCCGTTACCTCGCCACGGTGGTGGTGAGCCTGATCGCCGGCATGCTGGTGCTGGCCGAACTCGGCGTGTCGGTGGCGCCCATCCTGGGCGCGGCCGGTGTGGTGGGCCTGGCGGTGGGCTTTGGTGCGCAGAGCCTGGTGAAGGATTTCTTCACCGGTTTTTTCATCCTGCTGGAGAACCAGATCCGCCAGGGCGACGTGGTGAAGATCGGCGACCACGCGGGCTCGGTGGAGGTGGTCACGCTGCGCTACGTGCAACTGCGCGACTACGACGGCAACGTGCACTACGTGCCCAACGGCCACATCACCACCGTGATCAACATGACACGCGGCTTCAGCAATGCGGTGATGGACATTGGCGTGGCCTACCGGGAGAACGTGGACGAGGTGATGGGCGTCATGCGCGGTGTGGCGGCCGAGATGCGGGCAGACCCCGACTTTCAACACAAGATCATGGCCGACCTGGAGATGGCCGGTGTGGACAGCTGGGCCGACTCGGCCGTGGTGATCCGCTGCCGCTTCCGCACGCTGCCGCTGGAGCAGTGGGGCGTCAAACGCGAATACCTGCGCCGGCTCAAGGCCGCGTTCGACGCCCACGGCATCGAGATCCCGTACCCGCACATGACGGTGTACGCCGGCCAGGACCGCGAAGGCAAGGCGCCCGCCTTCCCCTTGCAGCAGCTCGCCGAGGCCTGAGGCCAGCGCACCGGCAGGCGATTGCCCCGCCTGTGGGCAGGGCTGGCAGGGCTGTGACACCATGCGGCGATCAGGAGCCCACCATGACCGCTCGCAACCCCCTCAACCGCCCCCTGGCCGACGGCATCCAGCGGGTGGGCTTTCGCAAGTGGTACGAGCGTGAGCTGCTGTCGAGCCACGCGCACATGGCGCTGGCGCTGATTTCGGCGGTGGCCATGATGGCCAGCTTCGAAGCGTTTCGCGGCGCCAGCGTGAGCGAAAAACTCATGAACACCGCCTTCGTGCTGGTGTGCGCGGCCATCGCGCTGTGGTCCATGCGCCGCTATTTGTATTTGCTCATGCACGCCGAAGAAATGGCCAACCAGGCCAACTGCGCCCAGTGCCAGGCCTACGGTCTGCTCAAATTGCAAGAGGTGGATGACCGGCGCCTGGCGGCCCAGCGGCTGGTGCCGGTGTGCTGCAAGCGCTGCGGCTTTCAGTGGAACCTGCAGGACGACTGAATCGTCCCTGCCGTGAGGGGTCAGCCGAACACCGAGTCGCTCTCGGCGTGCGCGCTGCCCACAAACACCCGCAGCACGGTGCCCTCCCCGTCGAGCTCCCACAAACGGCCCTGCACGGTGAACTGGCGCCCACCGAGGCGGAACACATCGCCCGGCACCGGCGCCACCCCATGGCCGCGCCAGAAGTCGGGAACGGCCAGTGAACTGCGGCGCATCCAGGTCTGGTCTTCGGGGTTGAACACAAGAGCGATGCGCAAGGCGGGCGGGTTCATGAGGGCTCCTTGGGTGGGGAAGGACGCGGACACGAACACAGCTTAGCGCAGCGGGCCACGGCAGCCCGCAGGGATGGTTTCAGGCGAGCACGGCGGCGGTCATCAGCTGGTCCACCACCAGCGAGCGCAGGGCGCCCAGGGTCTGCATCTCGGCGGGTTCAAAGTGCCGGGGCTCGCTGTCAAGGAGGCACAAGGTGCCCACCACCTCGCCACCCGGCAACTCCAGTGGCGCGCCCGCGTAAAAGCGGATGTGCGGATCGCCGAGCACCAACGGGTTGTCCATGAAGCGAAGATCGTCCAGCGCGTCGGGCACGACCATGGTGTCGGATGTCAGGATGGCGTGGCCGCAGAAGGCGACATCGCGCGAGGTCTCGCACACGTCCAGGCCAACGCTGGCCTTGAACCACTGGCGGTCGTTGTCCACCAGCGAGATCAGCACCATGGGCACATTGAACTCGGCGGCCGCGAACTCGACGATGCTGTTGTAGCGCTCTTCGGCGGGCGTATCGAGCACGAGCAAATCGCGCAAGGCCTTCAGACGCGCATCTTCGTTGTCGGGGATGGGGGCGGGGATCATGGTGAACCTTGAACGACGGCGGGCCGCGGCTTGTCTCCAAGCCAATGTTCCCTCACTGTCACAGCACCGGCTCGATCTGTCTGCCGGGAGAGCTGGACTGTGCAGGCCTTCAGGCAAGCCGCTGGTCGGCGGATCAGCGGATCAGCGCAGCGCAGCGAGCGCGCGTGCTGCGCCCAGCAGGGCCGGCGACTGGTCGGACGTGATCACCCACACGGGGATGTCTTTGAGGTAGCCCTGAAAACGGCCCTTGGCCTCGAAGCGCTGGCGAAACGGCGAGGTGTCGAACCAGCTGCCCAGGCGCGGCACGATGCCGCCGCCGATGTACACCCCGCCGCGCGCACCCAGTGTGAGCGCCAGGTTGCCCGCCACCGAGCCCAGCATCGCGCACAGCATGTTGAGCGCTTCCAGCGCCTGGGGCTGGCGCGCTTTCAAGGCGGCGTCGGTCACCGCGGCCGCCGAACTCAGGCCACTCAGGGCCACACCGTCGGCCTCGCACAGCAGCGTGAACGCGTCCACCAAACCCTGACCGCTGCACAGCCGCTCGGCCGAGGCGCGGCCGTGCAGCCGCGCAAGCCCGTCCATCACCAGCCGCTCGCGCGCGCTCACGGCCGGCAAGGTCACATGGCCGCCCTCGCCCTCCAGCGGCACCCAGCCACCCGCACCATCGGGCACCAGACCGGAGACCCCCAGGCCCGTGCCCGCGCCGAGCAAGGCCCGGGCCTTGTCGGGCTGGCCCACGCCCCCACCCACCTGACGCAGCTCGCCAGCCGGCAGATCGGGCAGCGCCAGCGCCAGGGCGGTGAAGTCGTTGAGCAGGCGCAGGTGGGCCAGGCCGAACTCGGCCTTCAGCGCCGCCTGCGAAAACGCCCAGTGGTGGTTGGTCATGCGGACCTGGTCACCGGTGATGGGGTTGGCGATGGCGATGGCCGCCATGGCCGGCCGGCCGCGCCCCAGACCCGCCAGGTAGGCGTGCATGGCGGTCTGCAGCGTGGGGAAGTCGGCGGCGGGCAACACGCGCACATCGGTCAGGGGTGCGCCGGCATCGGCCTGCCACGCAAACCGGGCGTTGGTGCCGCCCACATCGGCGAGCAATCGGCCGGTTTCGAGAACGTCAGGGGACATGGCGGTGGGCCTCCGTGGGTGCTTCAGACCAGGTGGCTGATGAGGCTGGCCAGCATGCTCAGCACGATGGTGGTGGCGAATGGCAGGTTCCAGTCGCGCCCGAAGGCCTTGAAGCGCACGTCACCCGGCAGCCGGCCAAAACCCAGCCGGCGCAGCATCGGCGTGAACCAGCTGATGAGCAGCAGGGCCAGGAAGATGACGATCATCCAGCGGATCATGCTCAGAGCCTGTGGGTGCGGTCGCCGGCCGAAAAACCCAGGGGCAGCCAGCCCTGCGCGCTGGCGGCGGGGGCCAGCGCGATGACCTTGAACAGCTCGCCCATCTCGTGTTCGTTGAGCAGCTTCTGCATCATCGCGTTCTGCCGCACATCGGCGGCCTGGGCCAGTGTCAGCAGACCGCAGTTCAGCAGAAAGCGGCCCTGGCTGGTGTAGCCCATCACTTGCAGGCCTGCGTCCTGCGCGGTCAGGGCAATGCCGGTGAAGTTCACATGCGCTGTGATGTCCTTCTGGCCCACGTCAGCCAGTGGGTTGCTGTCGCTCTGGTGCGCGCGGTGGCAGATCAGCGTGCCCATGTGGCGCTGCGGGTGGAAGTACTCGGCCTCGGGGAAACCGTAGTCGAGAAAAAACGCCGCGCCGCGCTGCAGCCGGTCGGCCAGGGTGCGCACAAAGGCCTCGGCCTGCGGGTGGATCTCGGTCACATAGTCGTGCTCACCGGGCACCTCCAGCGGCGGGCGCGAGTCGGTGGGTCGGTCGGCCCAGACCAGCCGGTCTTCGTGCCGCGCCACGCCGCGCTCGAACCATTCGCCGCCCACACGCGCCAGCAGCTGCACCGGCATCGCATCGAGCACCTCGTTGCCCAGCACCACGCCGGCCATGCGTTCGGGCAATGCGTCGGCCCAGTGCACCACATCGGCGTGCTCGGCCAGTGTGGCGCGCTGGCGCTCGCGCAGGCTGCCCGAAAGATCGACGATGGTGTAACGGCGCAGCGGGCGTCCTTGGGCGGTCAGGGCCTCGATGACCTGCAGCGCCAGCGCACCGGTGCCGGCGCCGAACTCCCACACGGCATCGGTGCCGGTGGCGTCCAGCGCCTGGGCCACCTGGCGGGCCAGGGTGTGGCCAAAGAGCGGCGTGAGTTCGGGCGCGGTCACGAAGTCGCTGCCGCCCTGCGGCGTGTGGCCGAACTTGGCCGAGGCATTGGCGTAGTAGCCCAAACCGGGCTCGTACAAGGCCATGGCCATGAAGTGGTCGAACGGCAACCAGCCCCCGGCTTGTGCGATGGCCCCGACCACCCGCGCGAGGAGGTCGCTCGTTAAACTCACCGGTTCTGTTGCCATGGGGGTCTGCACCCCCGGATTGTCGCCCAATGCCCTCCTCTGAGTCCCCCACCACCGTGGCCGCGCGCACCGTGCTCGTGACCGGCGCGGGCAAGCGCCTGGGCCGCGAGATCGCGCTCACGCTGGCGCGCGCCGGCTGGAACGTGGCCGTGCACCACCGCCACTCGGTGACCGATGCGCAGCAGACCGTCGCCGACTGCAACGCCCTCACCGGCCGCGCGAACAGCGCCGCCCCCTTCTTCGCCGATCTGGCCAATGAGACGAGCGTGCGCGCGCTGCTGCCGGCCGTGGTGGCGCACTTCGGGCAGATCGACGCGGTGGTCAACAGCGCCTCCACCTTCGAGAACGACAGCGCCGAGAGCTTCGGCTTCGCGGCCATGGAAACCCACCTGCGCGCCAACACCGGCGCTGCCGTGCTGCTGGCCCAGGCGCTGCACGCGCACCTGAGCCAGCGCGACGCCCGCGGCGCCGTGGTCAACCTGCTCGACCAGAAGCTCTGGAACATGAACCCCGACTTCTTCAGCTACACGCTCTCCAAGGCTGCGCTGGAAGCCGCCAACACCATGCTCGCGCTGGCACTCGCCCCGCGCGTGCGCGTGGTGGGCGTGGCGCCCGGCCTCACGCTCACCAGCCACCTGCTCAGCGACGAGCAGTTCGCAGCACTCCACCAGCAGTCGCCGCTGGGCCGTTCGTCAACACCCGACGACGTGGCCGCCACCGTGGCCTTCGCGCTGAGCAACCAGTCCATCACCGGCACCACGCTGCTGGTGGACGGTGGCCAGCACCTCATGCGCTTCGAGCGCGATTTTTCGCTCATGTAACCCGGACCGACGCCCATGACCGCCACCTACGCCGGCACACAAATCCTCGCACTCACCGGCCTGCGCTTCAACGCCAATCTGGGCATCCTCGACCACGAAAAATCGGCACCGCAGCCGATCCAGGTGGACGCCGAGCTCAACCAGGGCACGCAGCCCCTGCTGCCGCACGACGACGACATCGGCCACGTGCTCGACTACCGCAAGGTGCGCCAGCTCATCATCGACGAGTGCACCGCCGAACACGTGAACCTGCTGGAGAGCCTGATCGGCAAACTCACCCGCCGCCTGATGCAGATGCCCGGCGTGATCGGCGTGCGCGTGAAGATCGCCAAGCTGGAAATTTTTGACGACTGCGAGGTCGCGATCCGCATGGAAAGCGGTCAGTGGTGAGAACACCCATGAACACCGAACACGAAAACCACAAACTCGAAAAACGCCTGTGCCGCGAGGTCGGCCGCGCGATCGTGGACTTCAACATGATCGAGGAAGGCGACCGCGTGATGGTCTGCCTCTCGGGCGGCAAGGACAGCTACGCCATGCTCGACATCCTGCAGAAGCTGCAGGCGCGCGCGCCGATCCACTTCGAGATGATCGTGGTCAACCTCGACCAGAAGCAGCCCGGTTTTCCGGCCGACATCCTGCCGGCCTACCTCACGAAACTGGGCGTGAAGTTCCACATCGAGAACCAGGACACCTACTCCATCGTCAAGCGCGTGATCCCCGAGGGCAAGACCATGTGCAGCCTGTGCTCGCGGTTGCGCCGCGGCATCCTGTACCGCGTGGCCAGCGAGCTGGGGGCGACCAAGATCGCGCTGGGCCACCACCGCGACGACATCCTGCAGACCCTGTTGCTCAACATGTTTTTTGGCGCCAAGCTCAAGGGCATGCCGCCCAAGCTGGTGAGCGACGACGGGCAGCATGTGGTGATTCGCCCCATGGCCTATGTGGCCGAGAAGGACCTCACGCGCTGGGCCGAAGTGCGTGAATTTCCCATCATTCCGTGCACGCTGTGCGGCAGCCAGGAAAACCTGCAGCGCAAGCAGGTGGGCCTGATGCTGAAAGACTGGGAGAAGCGTTTTCCGGGCCGCGTGGAAAACATGTTTTCTGCGCTGCAGAACATCGTGCCCAGCCATTTGATGGACCGCTCGCTGTTCCCGTTCCAGACCATCCGCGCCACCGGTGAGGCCAGCGAGGACGGCGACAAGGCGTTTGATGACGAGCCGCTGCCCAGCGCGGTGCCGCCCCTCTTGTCAGACGAGCCAGACACGCCGGGGAACGCAAGCACCACGCGCACGGTCATATCGATTTCGACGGCGTACTGAAGGCATCGGGCCTGGCGCGTGCCGCTCTCCAAGGAGACTTCATGACGACACCGACTTCCCACCGCCCCTGGGCCAGCCTGTTCAGGGCGGCCGCTGCCGCAGGTGCACTGCTCGCCCTCAGCGGTTGCGCCAGCGTGTTCCTGGTGGACAACCAGGTGCAGAGCTACGCGCGCTGGGCCGATCGGCCCACCCCGAGCGGCGCGACGACTCCCATTCCGCAGGCGCCGCAGGTGTACCGCTTCGACCGTTTGCCCTCGCAGCAGGACAGCCGCTCTGGCGCTGGTCAGGACGAACTGGAAAAACTGGCCGCCATCGCGCTGGCCAAGGTGGGCTGGACGCCCGCCGCAGCAGGCGTCACCGCGCCCTGGACGGTGGAGGTCAGCGGCGCCACCTTGCGCTTGCCACGCGCGCCGTGGGAGAGCCCGTTTGATGGCTACTGGGGTGGTGGTTTTGGGCACGGCTTTGGATTCCCGGGGCGCGACTACGTGGTCACAGGCACTGGCCAGATCGTCTATGCCCCGCTCTTCCTGCGCATGGACACGCCCTACTACCAGCGCGAGGTGTCGCTGGTGATCCGCCACGCGGCCAGCGGGCGGGTGGTGTACGAGACCCGCGCGGCGCACGATGGCCGCTGGAACAGTTCGAACCCTTTGTGGATGGCGATGCTGGATGCGGCGCTGCGCGATTTCCCGGCGCCACCGGCCGGGCTGCGGCAGGTCAACATCGAAGTGCCGCGCTGAGCGGCTGATGGCCCGGGCGGGCCTTCAGCCCCCCGACTCCAGCAGGCCGCGAATGGCCTCACCCAGCGCGTCCATGCTGTCCTGTTTGCCCATCACGTCGCTCACACCGGCTGCGCTGGCATCGGTCAACAGACGGTCGTTCACATGCCCAGAAATGATGGCGATCTTGAGCCTGGGTCGCAGTCGGTGGATCTCGATGGCGGTTTCCACACCCGAGAGCCCCGGCATGTTCTGGTCGCTCACCACCAGGTCCACGCTCACTTCGGGGTGCTTTCGCATCCAGTCGATGGCCGCCTCACCCGACTCAAAGGTGGTGGCCTGGTGGCCCTGCTTGCGCAGCAGGCGCCCGACCAGAAACACCAGCGCCTCGTAGTCGTCGATGTAGACCACGTGCTTGCCGGGCAGCGGGGCGGCGGCGGGTGTGGATGACACCTCTGCCGTGATGGCCGGCGTGTCCGCCACCTCGGCGGCCGCAGCCAGCGGCAGGTACACGTCAAAGCGCGTGCCTTCGCCGGGCTGGGAATGCAGGTCGATGGCGCCGCGATGCGCTTTGACAATGCCGTGCACCACCGCCAGGCCCAGGCCGGTGCCGGCGCCGGGCGCCTTGGTGGTGAAAAACGGCTCGAAGATGCGGCGCTGCGTCTCGAGATCGATGCCCGGGCCGTTGTCTGCCACGCTCAGGCACGCATAGGCACCGCTGGACAAGCCGCCGAGCTGCAAGGCCTGCGAGGCGTCCAGCTGCACCTCGCGCAGCGCGACCGTGATGTCGCCCGATCCGCCCTCCATGGACTGCCAGGCGTTGGTGCACAGGTTCATGAGCACCTGCTGCATTTGCGTGGCGTCGGCCAGCACCTGCATGCCTTGCGATGGCAGACGCGTGACCAGCTTGAGGCCGGCGGGCAGCAACGATCGCATCAAACCAAGTGCTTCTTCCACCAGCGGCTTGAGTGGCTGGCGCTGCATTTCCTGCGTCTGGCGCCGGCTGAAGGTCAGGATCTGCTGCACCAGCTGGCGCGCCCGGATCGCCGCGCGGCTGATTTCGTTCAGGCTTTCCTGCGCAGGATGGTGTTGGCCTACGTCTTCTCGCGCCAGCACCAGGTTGCCCAGAATGGCGGCGAGCAGGTTGTTGAAGTCGTGCGCCACACCACCGGCCAACGTGCCGATGGCCTCCATTTTTTGCGATTCGCGCAACTGCACTTCAAGCGCATGCTGCTGGGCTTCGGCTTGCTTGAGCTCGGTGATGTCGGTGTGGGTGCCCACCATGCGCAGAGGTTGGCCGCTGTCGTCGCGCGCGATCACCACGCCGCGCGACAGCACCCACTTCCAGCGCCCGTCCTTGCAGCGGATGCGGTGCTCGTTGCGATAGACCGGCACGAGGCCGTCAAAGTGGGCCTGGCGATCCAACTGCATCTGGGCCATATCGTCGGGGTGGGTGCGGGCGTCGAGTTCGGCCGAGAGGTTGGCAATGTCGTCGTCGGCATACCCGAACATCGCCTTGATGCTGCTGGAGAAGAACTCTTCACCGGTGCGGATGTTCCAGTCCCACACGCCATCCCCCGCACTCTCCAGCGCCAGCTTCCAGAGCGTTTCACTGGCGTGCAAGGCGGCTTCGGCCTCCTTGCGGTCGGTGATGTCGAGCAGCACGCCCACACGCCGGGTGCCTTCGCTGTCGAACTCCACGGCGCTGGATCGTTTGTAGATCCATTTGATGCGGCCGTCGGGCATCACGACACGGAACTCCTTCGACAGGCTCACCGGGGCACGCATCACGGCGTCAACTTCAAGGTCCAGGTCGTGGGCGTCGTCGGGGTGGCGGTACCGGGTGATCAGCATCGGGTCGCGCAGCAAGTCCTCGGGGGCGAACTCGTAGATATCACGCACCCCCGAACTCACAAAATGGTAGGTGCGCGGCCCCTGGCGCGGCTGGTACAGCGAGAAGACCATCCCGGGCATCTGGTCGGTGACGAGTTTGAGCTGCTCCTGGCTCTGGCGCAGCGCTTCCTGCACCCGGATGCGGTCGGTGATGTCCTCGACCGTCCCTTCAAAAAACAGCACCTGACCCGAACCGTCGCGCACCACATGCGCGTTCTCGCTGATCCACACCCGGTCTCGGGTTTTGTGGCGCCAGATCTCGGACACGAAGCCCTTGACGAAACCATCGCGAATCAAGGTGGCCACAAATTCCGCACGCCGCCCCGGCTGCACATACCACTCGGTGGCGATGTCTCTCACGCCCATGAGCAACTGCGCTTCATCGTCGTACCCGTTAAGCCGCACCAGCGCCTGGTTGGCGCGCAGCATCAGTCCGTCGGGCGAGCTGCGGTAGGCCCCGATCGGCAGAAAACTGAACAGGGTTGAAAAATCCCCGTCGGACGGAGATGGCGACAGCGTCATGCCTCGGATTGTCTCGCATACCCCGTGTTTTCAAGGCTTGCATCGCCCGCGAGAGTGGCGCCGCCGGTACAGTTGCAGGCTTCCGACCGCCTTCAAGGATCCCCTTTGCAAGTCACCCGCATCCTGGCCGTGCGCCACGGTGAAACCGCCTGGAACCGCGACACCCGTATCCAGGGTCACACCGACATCGAACTCAACGAACATGGCCGCTGGCAGGCCACCCGGCTGGCAGACGCCCTGCGCGACGAACCCATCGACGCCTGCCATGCCAGCGACCTGCTGCGTGCCCTGGAGACCGCGCAAGCGGTGGCCCGCACCCGGGGCCAGAACGTCACCACACACACCGGCCTGCGCGAACGCTGCTTCGGGCGCTTTGAAGGCCACACCTGGGCCGAGCTGGAACATCGCTTCCCTGAAGAATCGCTGGCCTGGCGCAAGCGCGTCCCCGACTTCGCGCCCACTGGTGGCGAGTCGCTGTTGCAGCTCGAGGCGCGCGTCGTGTCCACCGTGCAGGAGATCGCCGCGCGCCACCCTGGCGAGCAGATTCTCATGGTGGCGCACGGCGGCGTGCTGGACATCCTGTACCGCGCCGCCACGCGCCTGGGCTTGCAGGCGCCACGCAGTTGGGAGCTGACCAACACCGCCATCAACCGCCTGCTGTGGTCGCCCGAAGGCCTGAGTCTGGTGGGCTGGGCCGACGCCGGCCATCTGCAATCCGAACACGGCAAGACCACCCTGGATGAACGCCATGCATGAATCCGCACCATGGACGCGCTGGCACCGCGCGCAGGCCTGGATCGGCCATGGCGTGGCGGCCATCGACACACCATCACTGGTGATCGACCTCGACGCCATGGACCGCAACCTCGCGCGCATGGCCGCCTTTACCGCCGAACGCGGCCTGCGCCTGCGACCCCACGCCAAGATGCACAAGAGCGCCGAACTGGCGCAGTTGCAGATGGCCCATGGCGCGGTGGGCGTGTGCGTGCAGAAGACCGACGAAGCGCTGGCGCTGGCCCATGCTGGCGTGCGCAACATCTACATCAGCAACGAAGTGATCGCTGCGCCCAAACTGCTGCGCCTGGCACAGGCGGTGCGCGACCTGCCCACCCGCTTTTCCATCGCGGTCGACAGCACGCTGGGCGTGACGCGCCTGGCGCAAGCCTTGCACGCCGCCGGTGTGGATGCGCCTGCCAGCCTGGACGTGCTGGTGGAAATCGACGTGGGCCAAGGTCGCTGCGGCGTGGCGCCGGGCGCTGCGGCGGTGGCGCTGGTCCAGGCGATCGCCGCAAGCCCGGCGCTGCGCTTTGCCGGGCTGCAGGCTTACCACGGCGGCGCGCAGCACCGCCGCACGGCGGCAGAGCGCGCCGAGGCCATGGCCGCAGCCACCCGCGCCGTGCAAGCCACCTGCCACACCTTGCAAACCGCCGGCTTCCCGGTGCCGCTGGTCACTGGTGCGGGCACCGGCACCTTCTCGCTGGAGGCCGGCAGCGGCGTGTGGGGCGAACTGCAAGCGGGCTCCTATCTGTTCATGGACGCCGACTACGCCAGCAACGAAGCCACCCCGCTGGCTCCCGTGTTTGAACACGCCCTGTTCGTGAAAAGCCAGGTGATGAGCCTCAACGCCGCTCACGCGGTGTGCGACGCGGGCCACAAGAGCCACGCCATCGACAGCGGCATGCCCAGCGTGTGGTTTCCGCCCGGGTTGAACTACAGCAGCGGCGGCGACGAGCACGGCGTGTTGCGCGCCGAAGGCAGTGCACCCCTGCCGGCCCTGGGCGAGGTGGTCTGGCTGGTGCCGGGGCACTGCGACCCCACGGTCAACCTGCACGACTTCATGGTCGGTGTGCGCGGCGGGCTGGCCGCCGGTCAGGTGGAACGCATCGTCCGCGTGGACGCGCGGGGCTGCCTGGGCTGAAGGCGGTTCAGGCCTCGACCGCGGCTTTGGCGTAGTGGCCGATCAGGGCCAGCAACTCGTCCTCGGAGTACGGCTTGCCGAGGTAGTGATCCACACCCAGGTCGCGGGCGTGCTCGCGGTGTTTCTCCGCGATGCGCGACGTGATCATGATCACCGGCAAATCCGCCAGCCGCGCATCGTTGCGGATGTTGCGCACGAGGTCGAAGCCATCCATGCGCGGCATCTCGATATCGGACAACACCACGGTGGGCCTCTCGGCCTGCAGCTTCTCAAGTGCCTGCAGACCATCGGCTGCCAGCGTGACCCGGTAACCCTCGCGCTGCAACAGGCGTTGGGTCACACGACGAACGGTGATGGAGTCGTCCACCACCAGCACCAGCGGCACGGCATTGACCGCCATGTCCACCGGCGCCGGTGTGTCCGCAGGCATGGACTGCACTGCGTGCTGCCGGCTCGCCACCCAGCCGCGCACCTGCTCGCCGTACACCGTGGCCAGGGCCACCGGGTTGTAAATCAGGGCCACGGCACCCGATGCCAGCACCGACATGCCCGCCAGACCGGGCAGACGCGACAACTGCGAGCCCAGGTTTTTCACCACGACTTCCTGGTTGCCCAGGACCTCGTCCACGTGCATGGCCATGCGCTGTGCAGCGCTTCGGAAAATCATCACCGGCAGCGTGCGGCCCTTGTTCTCCAGCGATTGCACCGACGACTGCAGCAAAGCCCCAGCCCAGAAGAACGGAACCTCTTCGCCCGCCACCGTGAGTGACCCGCTGGCATAGGCCTTGTTGAGTTCGTCGGCGCTCACGCGGCGCACCAGCTCCACCAGGTTGGACGGCACGCCCAAGGTGAGAGCGCCCGCGCGCAGCATCACCACCTGCGTCACGGCGGTGGTCAGCGGCAGCACCAGCTTGAAGTTGGTGCCCTGCCCGGCCTGGGTGGCGGTTTCAATCCGGCCACCGAGTGCCACCACGTCGTTGCGCACCACATCCATGCCGATGCCCCTGCCGGCCAGTTCGGAGACTTCACGCGCGGTGCTGATGCCGGGCTCGAACACGAGTTGCGCGGCGTGCGCATCGCTGATCTCTGCACCCATGTCGATCAAGCCCTGGGCTGCAGCCTTCTCGCGCAGGCGCACCAGGTCCAGACCTGCGCCGTCGTCGGCAAAGACAACCGACACGTCATTGAGTTCCTGCGCCAGCGTGATCTCGATCTGACCTTCCGTTGGTTTGCCGGCAGCCGCTCGGGCTTCGGGTGTCTCGATGCCGTGCACCACGCTGTTGCGCAGCAGGTGCTCGAAAGCGGCGGTCATGCGGTCCAGCACGCCACGGTCCATTTCGATATTGCCGCCGGTGATGTCCAGACGCACCTGCTTGCCGGTTTCCTTGGACGCCTGGCGCACCACGCGGTAGAGCCGCTCGGAGATGCCTTCGAATTCCACCATGCGCGTGCGCAACAGATCGCGCTGCAACTCCCGGGTCTGCCGGCCTTGGGCGACCAGGCTGTCTTCGGTCGATTCCACCGCGCGCTGCAGGTTGCGCTGCACGGTGGCCACGTCGTTCACCGACTCCGCCATCATGCGGGTGAGTTCCTGCACCCGGGTGAAGCGGTCGAATTCGAGCGGATCGAACGACTGATCGGCATCGCGCGCCTGAGCCAGCCGCGACTGCATCTGCGTCTCCGCCTGCAGTTCGATGTCGCGCAGCTGAACCCGCAAGCGGTCCAGGTTGCCAGTGAGGTCCTTGAGCGAGCCGCGCAGGGTCACGAGTTCGGACTCCATGCGCGAGCGGGTGATCATCACCTCGCCGGCCTGGTTGACCAGGCGGTCCAGCAGTTCGGGTCGCACCCGCACGGCCGCGCCGGCGCGGGCCTGCAAGGCCGTGGGCGCCACCGGCATGGTGAGCCCCTCCATGCCCCGGCTGGCCACCGCAATGATCGGCTCGCTCCGGATCTCGGTGACATGGGATGGCGCCTCAGGCAGCGGCTCGGTCGTGAGCTGCTCGGGCGCGGTCTGCACCACGTCGTCGGACTCTGGGTCCTGGCTGCGCAGCACATCGAAGCGGGCGCTGATGGCGTCAAACGCGGACTGCAGGGGCTCCAGGTCGGAACCTCGCTGCACGTCGGAGCCCAACCGCTCGGCGGTGGTTTCCATGCGGTGAACCATTTCACCCAGCCGCAGCGCGCCGGCCAGGCGTGCACTGCCCTTAAGGGTGTGCAGATTGCGCAGCACCTCCGACCGGGCACTGCCGTTGTCCGGGCGCGCCACCCACTGGCGCAAGGCGCCTTCGAGCTGAGGCAGCAGTTCTTGAGCCTCTTCCGCGAAGATGGGAAACAGGTCGATATCGATCGTGTCCAGCACGTCGATGTCGTCATCGATGTCCTGCACCGCGGCGTGTTCGATGCGGTGGGTGTCGGCGTGGGGCGCGACAAAATCGATGCTGGTTTCGGCCAGGGCTGGCAGGTCGAAGGCCGTGAGGGGTGCAAAACTTGATGCGGCGTCCTGGTGGGCAAACACCGGCTCTTCGGGCGCGGCGATCTCGACCACGTGCGCCTCGGGCACCGGCGCGTCCACCACAGGCAGAGGCTCGCTCTGCAGCGAGTCCACATCCTGTGAGTCCGCCTCCAGCATGGGCTCGTCGGGCACCGGGTCGTGAACGACCCGGTAGAGCGCATCCATCAGTTGCGCATCCGGCTCCTTGAGGAACCCGGCGGCGAACTGGTGCAGCAGCCGGCGGATGTCTTCGGACGCATCAACAAACAACCGGGCCTGCTCGGCTGTGGCCGTGGCACCCGCCCGCTGGTGAAGTCTCACCGAACCGATGGCATGTTCCAGGGCACGGGCGATGTCGGACAGCGATTGGAATCCGACCGTGGCGGAGCTGCCGGCGAGCGAGTGCGCAAGCGCCTCGGTTTGCTCCGGCACGGGCTCGTGACGCTCCAGCGCCCACTCGGCCAGACCGGTGCACAGGCGGCGCGACCACTCGTCGGCTTCGTTGAGGTACACGTTGTACAGCTTGAGACCGATGCGCAGCGACCCGATCACCCGGGTTTGCTCGTCGGGCATGTCGGTCTCGGTCAGCGCCTCGGCGCCCGCCGCAGGCTCCGCTGCCGCAGGCTCGGGCACCGCAGGCTCAGCCTCTGAAGGCTCGGACACAAGCGGCTCGGGCACCGCATCGTGATCCGTCACTGTCGTGTCTTCGAGCACGGATGCAGCGTCCTCTGGCTCAACCGGAGCCACCGCTTCCGGCAAGGCATCGTTTTGCTCGGCCGGGGCGGCGGCACTTGAGGAGAACGCCGCCAGGCTGCCAAAGTCGATGTCGGCCAACATCGCCTGGGGAGCGGGATGCTCATCCGGGGCTGGCGATGGTTCGAAGTCCAGGAACGCGGTGTCGAGCTGAACGGCCTCTTCCGTGGATTCCTGCGAAGGCTGTTCGCCACCACCGGCGGGTTCGCCAAAGTCCAGGTCGATGCCCTCAAGCCCCACCTCTGCAGGCGCTTCAGGGGCCGGCAAAATGGGCTGTGATTCATGCGAGGACTCACGGGAAGGCTCATGCAAAGCCTCGCTCGGTGAATCTTGCTGAGGGTCGAGTTCTGTCGGGGGTGCCACGACCTCGACCTCAGCCTCGACCTCGGCATGCGCCAGCGGCAGGAAGGTGCCCTGATCACGCATCGCGTCAGCACTGGCTTTGAAAGGCTGCGCCTTCCAGTGCCCTTCGCGCCGAGCCGAGATGTCGTCAACCCACCGTCCAAAGTCGGTCATGGCCTGCCCGGTGAGCGCCAGCAAAGGTTGGCCAGCGGGTCGTTGCTCGGCCAACACGGTGTTGACCAGTTGCTCCATCGACCAGGCGGCCTGACCAAACTCTTCCAAGCCGACCATGCGCGAACTGCCCTTGAGGGTGTGAAACGCACGGCGCAAGGTGGTGAGGTGTTCGAGGTCGCCCGGCTGAGCCTGCAGTTGTGCGATGGCATCCAGACCATTCGCAACGACTTCCCGCGCTTCTTCGAGAAAGATGTCGAGAAGATCGTCTTCGTCGCTCTCTTCGCCGTGATCTTCGCCGGTGGTGTCGGCAAGCTCTTGTTGCCGGTTCGCGAATGAAGCTTCGGACAGTCCCACGAGCGCTTGTGCCCCTGCGGCAACGTCGTTGCCCACCACCGCACCTGCGGCCTCTCGCGCCGCGCGCGCCACCCCTGACTGCTCGGCCAGCGTGGCCTGCTCAGCCAGCGCATCCAGTTGCTGACTCAGATCGACCAGGTTCATGCCGCCCTGGACTTCGTTGACGACCTGCTGCACACCCTCGCTGATGGCGCGGGCTTCGTTCTGCGCCGGCGTGTGGTGCCGATCTGCGGCAACCGCACGTCCCATGAGGGGGAGCAACTCGCCCTTGCCTTCGTCAAACGCAAACAGCTTTCTGGCCAGGTTGGGCTGGTAGTTGAGCATGTCCACCAACAGGCTCATCGCGCTCAGGTTGTTGCCCAACTGCTGGAAGGTTCCGGCTTCGCGCGCCATGGCTTCGTCCACCTCGGTGTCGAGGATCTGCTCGACGGTGGCGCGCATGCGGGTGACGGCATGAACCGCCTGATCCAGCCCCAGCACCGAGAGCACGCCGCGCATTTGGGCCAGCTGCGATACGGCCACGTGCAGACCGGCTTTTTCCTGCGGTGTGCGAAAGAACTGGTCAAGCGATTTCTCAACTTCGCCCAAGGACACCTTGAGTTCACCCACCACGCTGCCCATGGTCTGGCGGTCGCTCACGCGCCGGTACAACTGCTCCATCCACGTGTCCAGCGGCTGCGCGGGTTGCCCGGCCATCACGGCATCCAGCCGATCCGCCAGCGCCTGCGTGCGTTCGGTGAGTTCGGGTGCGCTGGGGTCGAAGTCTTCAAAGGCGGCTTCAAGGTACAGCGTGGTGGTGGCCACTTCCATGGCCAGTTCAGGACTCACGCCGCCGGGCTCGCGCACCGCATGGTCCGCTGCCTTCACCAGGGCTTGGGCCAGCACCGTGCTGGCCGGGTGCAGCTTGAGCAGTGAATCACCGATCAAGCCAAACTGATCGGCCACCTGGCGCGCACGGCTGGCGTCCCCACCGGAATACAACGACCACGCTTCCTTGGCCGCGTTGATGCGCTTTCGCGCCTGTGCGAGAACGGCGGGGTCGTAGCGCCCCAGCGTGGCCACGTGGTAATCCACCGCCGCCACCGAGCCCAGGCCAAAGGCCTGCCTGACCGCTGTCAGCTGCGGTGCCAGTTGAGCGGAAACCTCACGCGGCTGGGCGCAAAAAAACAGGAGGTCGTGCAGCAGGGTTTCGGAAATCTGAGGCTTGCCTTGCGACAGCGTCACAAACTGCATCAGGATTCGCGAGAACGCCCGCTTCACATACACATCGCTGGGCAACAAACGCAGCGCCACCGCCTCAAATAAGCCAGCCGCCACACGCCAGAAAGTTCGGGCGCGGATGTCTGTGGCACCTGCAGACAGGCCGGTGCAGATCTTCACCAGCTGCTGCACGGCCGCCAGACTTTCCGTCTTGACAGCAAGCAACACCAGGCGATCAAACAGGGAGCGGATGGCGGCGTTGCATTCCAGCGGTGCGCAGTCGGTTGGCGCCGCCACATTCAGACCATGGTGGTCAAAAGGCCAGAGATCGGCCGGGTGCACGCGCTCGGCCGCAGCCAGTTCCTGCACCTCACGGTATTGGGAGAACAAGGCCACGGGCTGCACCGGCTTGTTGTTCAAGACCGCTTCGAGGTACTCCACCAACGCAAAACTGGCGCGCTCGACCTTTGCTGCAGCGGCTTCGTTGCAGCTCTGTGGTCGCTGCACAAACCGCTGAACCGCCGCCTCCATGGCGCGCAACACATGCGCTGGCGCACCCAGACCCACCATCTCCAGTGCGCCCACCGCCTGGTGCAAGGACTGGCGCGCCTGGCGCAGCGAAGCCGGATCCACCGCCTGCAGGTCGTCCATGCGCGACTGCTCGGTCTCACGCACGAACCGTCTGATGGCCTTGTTGGCCACATCCAGCGACTTGCGCAACTCCTCGAACACCCACGCCAACGGACCGAGGTCGGCGACAGGTGGGTCCATCTGCAGACTGTCGGTGGCGGTGTCGAGCATGTTGGTCTTGGAGTAAAGGTCCGACTGGGCGATCAGGCGATCTTGAATCGCGACACCGACTGGCGAAGCTCTTCTGCCATGGCGGAGAGTTCGCGCACCTGCTGGGCCGTGGAGCGGGTGCCCTCACCGGTCTGCTCGGTCACGGCAAAAATGTGCTGGATGTTGCCGGCCACCTCGTTGGCCGAATCGGCTTCGCGAGAAGCCGCATTGGAAATCTGCTCGATCAGCTCGGCCAGTCGGCGCGACACGCGGTCGATCTCGGACAGTGCGGTACCGGCGTTGTCGGACAGCTTGGCCCCTTCGACCACACCCTGCGTGGATCGCTCCATGGCGGCCACCGCGTCTTGCGTGTCGGTCTGAATCGCCTTCACCAGCGCCGAGATCTGGCGCGTGGCGTCCGCAGAGCGTTCGGCCAGCCGCTGCACCTCTTCCGCCACCACCGAGAAACCGCGACCAGCTTCACCGGCCGAAGCCGCCTGAATGGCCGCGTTCAACGCCAGCACGTTGGTCTGTTCGGTAATGTCGGAGATCAGCTCGGTGATCTCGCCAATCTCTTGTGACGACTCACCCAGTCGTTTGATGCGTTTGGAGGTTTCCTGGATCTGGTCGCGGATCGAGTTCATGCCGCCGATGGCGTCCTGCACCGCCTGCAAGCCAGACTCGGCGGCTTGCAGCGAAGCGCGGGCCACCGTGGCCGACTCTTGCGCCTGACCCGACACCTGGTTGATTCGCTGCGCCATGTCCAGCACAGACTGACCGGTTTCGCGGATCTCGCGCAGCTGCTCGGTGGAGGCGGCAAGCAGTTCGGTGGAGGTGCTTTCCACCGCCGACGTGGTTTGCGCCACGCGTGTGGCCGTAGCCTGCACGTTGCCCACCAGCGATCGCAGTTCTTCCACCGTGTAGTTCACCGAGTCGGCAATGGCACCGGTGATGTCCTCGGTCACCGTGGCTTCCTGGGTCAGGTCGCCTTCAGCAACCGTCTGCAGTTCGTTCATCAAACGCAAAATGGCGGCCTGGTTGGCGTCGTTCACGCGCTTGGCATCCTGCTCCAGCGACTCGGCTGCCACCCGCTGCGATTCAGCGGTGAGTTGACGCTGGCGGCTTTCCTGCAGCTGCACATAAGCCAGACCACCGGCGCACAGCAGTGCGAACAACGCCGAGAAAAGCAGTGCTCCGAATTCCCCACCGCTCAGACCCGAGCGCGAGGTGAGCTCTGACTGCAGGGTCTGCAGTCCCAGGCGCAAAGGCTCGCTGTCCGCGATGATGCTGGCCTGCGCTTCGCGGGCCGACACCAGGCCCTGCAGGTTGCCCAGAATGGCGCCCGCCTCCACACGCGTCTGTTCGTACAGTTTCAACAAGGCACCCAGGCGCTCGCGCACTTGCTCGTCACGGGCCGCCGCCAGGCGCAGCTCTTCGCTACCACCGAGCAGACCTTCTGCAATCTCCTTGAAGGTGTTCAAGTCCTTGCCCAGCAGGAACACGGCCTCGGGGCTCACGCCTTCCAGCGTCAAAAACTCGTTCGCGGACTTGCCGATGCGCTGCGTCAACATCACCAGCTGACCAGAAGCCGAAATTTCTGCGGCGGGCGCGTTCTGCTGAAGCTTCAACGACGAAATCGTCTCGGCGATCTCCAGCAGGTCCGACGACTGGCGGTTGATGGTGCGCAAGGCGTTGCCGACCTGGGTCAGGATGCTTTCCTGGGCGAGCACTGCAGAGGCGTTGGTTTCTGCAGCGTCGATTCGAGGCAGCAGTTCGTCCAGCCGGGCGGCATAGTCAGGGCCCAAAGCGTCGATGGCGAGCTCGATGTCGCCTTGTTTGAGGCCTCGCAAGCTGCGCGACAACACGTCGGAGCTGTCACGCACTTCGGGGAACGCGGCGGGGCTGCCGATCAACGCCTGCGAAACACTTTTGGCCAGACGCTGCGACTGCATCAGGGCCTGGCCGCTGGCGGCGAGCTGCTGGCTGACCTTTTCGGTCTGACTCAACACGAAGAAGGTGACAGCACCGAGCACGACCAGACCAAAAGCCAGCAGCACGGCGAGCGTGCGCTGGTGTTGCTCTGCAGGGCGGCGCCCCAGCAAGGGCACCGAGATCAAGCCCGACTGGTCGCCCCCGTCTTCGTCGTCGGACAACAGCAGGTTGCCGGAAAAGTCATCTGCTTGAGGGTCCGGAGCCAATCGGGCTGCCGCCAACTCGGCGGCCTCCTGATCGCTCACCGCGTGCAGGTCG
>NZ_JBLYYB010000214.1:0-68891 GCF_048549895.1 Hydrogenophaga sp. | reverse complement strand
GCGAACGGAGGTTGCACCAAGCGGTCCGATCGAAATTCACGTGCCCGACATCGGCGATTTCAAGGACGTCGCGGTGATCGAGGTGCTGGTCAAACCCGGCGACAAGATCGCGCTGGAGCAAAGCCTGATCACGGTGGAGTCCGACAAGGCGTCGATGGAGATTCCGTCGTCGCACGCCGGTGTGCTCAAGGAACTCAAGGTCAAGGTCGGTGACACGGTCAACATCGGGGACTTGCTGGCGATTCTGGAGGGGTCTGTGGCGTCTACCGCCGCCCCATCCGTTCGGGCTGAGCCTGCCCTTCGACAAGCTCAGGACGATCGGAATTCAGGTCAGGCGAGCCCTTCGACAAGCTCAGGGCGAACGGAGGCGGTCGCAGCACCAGCACCCCACAACCCCACTGCCGCGGCCCCCGTCGGCCTGCCGCACGCTTCACCGTCGGTGCGCAAGTTCGCTCGCGAACTTGGCGTGCCGCTGGCCGAGGTCAAAGGCTCGGGCCTCAAGGGCCGCATCACCGCCGAAGACATCCAGTCGTTCACGAAATCCGTGATGGCCGGTGCGGTGCAGACCACCGCGCAAGCGGCCAAGGCTCCAGCGTCCACCGGCGGTGGTGGCTCCGAGCTGGGCCTGATCCCCTGGCCCAAGGTGGACTTCGCCAAGTTCGGTCCGATCGAGCGCAAGGAGATGGGCCGCATCAAGAAGATCAGCGGCGCCAACCTGCTGCGCAACGCTGTGATGATCCCGGCCGTCACCAATTTCGACGACGCCGACATCACCGACCTCGAAGCCTTCCGCGTCTCCACCAACAAGGAGAACGAGAAGAGCGGCGTGAAGGTGACCATGCTGGCCTTCCTGATCAAGGCCTGCGTGGCCGCGCTCAAGAAATTCCCCGAGTTCAACAGCTCGCTCGACGGTGACGCGCTGGTTTACAAGCAGTTCTGGCACATCGGTTTTGCGGCCGACACGCCCAACGGCCTGATGGTCCC
Organism: Hydrogenophaga sp.; assembly: GCF_048549895.1. Lineage (GTDB taxonomy): Bacteria > Pseudomonadota > Gammaproteobacteria > Burkholderiales > Burkholderiaceae_C > Hydrogenophaga. Next base: position 67,907 of record NZ_JBLYYB010000214.1, on the reverse strand, counting down.
GGTGATCAAGGACGCCGACAAAAAAGGCGTGCTGCAGATCAGCCAGGAAATGGGCGAACTCGCCAAGAAGGCGCGCGAAGGCAAGCTGAGCCCGGCCGAAATGAGCGGTGCGACCTTCACGATCTCCAGCCTGGGCGGCATTGGCGGGCGGTACTTCACGCCCATCATCAACGCGCCTGAGGTCGCCATCCTCGGCGTCTGCAAGAGCAACATGGAGCCGGTGTGGGACGGCAAGGCCTTTGTGCCGCGCCTCATGCTGCCGCTCTCGCTGACCTGGGACCACCGCGTGATCGACGGCGCAGCGGCGGCCCGCTTCAACGCGTACCTCGGCCAGATCCTCGGCGACTTCCGTCGCGTTCTTCTTTAAGGAATGACGATGGCCATCATTGAAATTCAAGTGCCCGACATTGGCGACTTCGACGAAGTGGCGGTGATCGAACTGCTGGTCAAACCCGGCGACACGGTGAAAGCTGAACAAAGCCTGATCACGGTGGAGTCCGACAAGGCTTCGATGGAGATTCCGTCCAGCGCTGCGGGCGTGGTGAAAGAGCTCAAAGTCAAGCTGGGCGACAAGGTCAAGCAGGGCAGTGTGGTGTTGACGTTGGAGGCGGCTGGGGCTGCCGCAGCGCCCCCACCCCAACCCTCCCCCAGCGGGGGAGGGAGCCAGACCCCCGCGCCGGCTGTGTCTTCGAACCCTCCCCCGCTGGGGGAGGGCAGGGTGGGGGCCTCCCCTGCTCTGGCCGCCGCTGCCTCCTTCGCCGGCGCCGCAGACCTCGACTGCGATGTTCTGGTGCTCGGCGGTGGCCCCGGTGGCTACAGCGCGGCCTTCCGCGCCGCCGACCTCGGCCTCAAGGTCATCCTGGTCGAACGTTACGCCACGCTGGGTGGCGTGTGCCTGAACGTGGGCTGCATCCCGTCCAAGGCGCTCTTGCACGTGGCCGCCGTGATGGACGAGGTCAGCCACATGGCCGATCTGGGCGTTGACTTCGGCCGGCCGGTGGTCAACATCGACAAGCTGCGTGGCCACAAGGAAAAGGTCATCGGCAAACTCACCGGCGGGCTGGCCGCCATGGCCAAGATGCGCAAGGTCACGACCGTGCGCGGCTACGGCGCGTTCGTGGGTGCCAACCACCTGGAAGTGGAAGAAACCAGCGGAACTGCGCAGGAAAAAACGGGCAAGAAGCAGGTGATCGCGTTCAAGAAGGCCATCATCGCAGCGGGTTCACAAGCCGTGCGCTTGCCCTTCATGCCCGAAGACCCGCGCGTGGTGGACTCCACCGGTGCACTCGCGCTCAAAGAAGTGCCCAAGCGCATGCTGATTCTGGGCGGCGGCATCATCGGCCTGGAGATGGGCACGGTCTACAGCACGCTGGGCGCGCGCCTGGACGTGGTGGAGATGATGGACGGGCTCATGCAGGGCGCCGACCGTGACCTGGTGAAGATCTGGCAGAAGATGAACGCCAAACGCTTCGACAACATCATGCTCAAGACCAAGACGGTGGGGGCCAAAGCCACACCCGAAGGGATCGAGGTGACGTTTGCGGCGGCCGAAGAGGGCGGCACGGCGCCCGCACCACAGGTCTACGACCTGGTGCTGCAGGCCGTGGGCCGCACACCCAACGGCAAGAAGATCGCGGCCGAGAAGGCCGGCGTGGCGGTGACGGATCGGGGCTTCATCAACGTCGACATCCAGATGCGCACCAACGTGCCACACATCTTCGCCATCGGCGACATCGTGGGCCAGCCCATGCTGGCGCACAAGGCGGTGCACGAGGCGCACGTGGCGGCCGAGGTGATCGCGGGTGAACTGCAAGGCAACCAGGAACTGGCCAGCGCCGCGTTCAACGCCCGCGTGATTCCCAGCGTGGCCTACACCGACCCCGAGGTGGCGTGGGTGGGCCTCACCGAAGACCAGGCCAAGGCGCAGGGCATCAAGGTCAAGAAGGGCCTGTTCCCGTGGACGGCTTCTGGCCGCGCGATTGCCAACGGGCGCGACGAGGGCGTGACCAAGCTGCTGTTCGACGATTCACCCGAGGCCCATGGCCACGGCAAGATCCTGGGCGGCGGCATGGTGGGCACGCACGCGGGCGACATGATCGGCGAGATCGCGCTGGCCATCGAGATGGGCGCGGACGCGGTGGACATCGGCAAGACGATTCACCCGCACCCCACGCTGGGCGAGAGCATCGGCATGGCTGCCGAGATTGCGCACGGTTCGTGCACCGACGTACCGCCTGCGCGGCGCTGATTGACCAGGCCGACCGCCTCAAGCGGTCGGCTTGATCTCGATCACGTTGGGGCCAAACGGCACGCCACGCTGCATCGCGGCGACCGTTTCCAGGAGCATCTGTTTCTCCCGCTCAGCGATCTCTGCGCGCAAGGTGTTGATGTTTGCGGCGACGATCGCGGCGATGTTGGCGGGCGTCTTGGCGGCATCCGGATCCGACAGACCGTCGATCAGTATCTGAATCAACGCATCTGCCCGATCGGCTTCCAGACCCGTGACCTTCGTGCTTTCGGTGATCAGCGCTCCCAAGTTGTGATTGCCTGCCTGGATCAACCAATTGTTGATGCCCTGCTGCATGCCCACCGGCTGGGTCAACACGGTCTGGAGCATGAGCATGTAGGCGGCGGAGCCGATCGGGAGATTCATGCGTTTGCACGCGTCGCTGATCCAACCCTTGAACGTCTTGGCGTATTCCATCCAAACGGGATCCTTCTGGGCGCTGGCCGCCATGTGCGCAGACATCAGGCAAGTGCGCAAATGCGCATCAAGCATGCTGTTTGGAGTTAGACGGCCCAACACTTTCAGGGCGTTGGTGCATGCGTCGAGCACGGGACTTTTGGGGATGCCGACGAAGGCAGGTGCCACGATGTTGTGAATTTTTCCTTCACGCTCCGTGCGCTCCGGACTCCGAAGGTGCGCCATCAACATGTAGAGCGCGAACTCGATGTCTGCCATGGTGCGCGGCAAGGTTGTCGCCAGCGCCTCCAGCAGCTTGCCTTCCTCAGGGTTGGGAAGGGTGGCTTCCCGCACGCGCTCGATGCATGCTGCTCTCGCTTGTTGTTGTTCGGGCTTCAGTGCGTTGTCAAGCAGGTTCGTGAGCAATACAGGTTTGAGCAGCAACTGGGTGGAGTCGTACTGAAATTGGGCGTACATCGAAGGGTCCCTGGTCGGTAGAGAAAGGACCGCCAGTGTCTCGCTGTGCAAATGCCGGGACCATCGCTCGGGCAGCCTACGCGCGGGGCAGCACGGGGCTGACGTTGTGATCGAAGTGGGGGATTGAGGCGCACCGGTGGCCTGTTCAGCCAGGGCCAATGCCTTGTCGCTGGTCAGGGCGCGCGCGGGCTGCTTGTCGTTCCGTCTGCAACTGGAACCACACGGCGCGCGCCGTTGAAACGGGTGTTCCAGTAAGCCATGCGCATGTCTTCCATGCGCACATGCGAGCCGGCGCGGGGCGAGTGGATGAACTTGCCGTCACCCACATAAATGCCCACGTGGCTGAACGCGCGGCGCATGGTGTTGAAAAACACCAGGTCGCCGGGTTTGAGCTCGCTGCGGTCGATCACTTCCGTGGCGGCCGCCTGCTCGTCGGAACGGCGCGGCAGGATTTTCCCCAGGGATTGTTCGTAGACGGCGCGCACGAAGCCGCTGCAATCAAAGCCGGTTTCCACCGTGTTGCCGCCGTATTTGTAGGGAACACCCAGGAAGGCCATGGCATTGATCACCAGGCTGGACGCCTGCTCGCTCACGCTGTCGCGCGCATGCTGGATCTGGCTGCCCAAGCGGGACATCAGGCCTTTGTCGGCCAGCAACGCGTCCATGTCTTCAAAGGCGGCGTCGGGAGGCGCGGCATGGGCCGCGGCTGCGAGGCTGAGCATGAGGACAGGGAGGATTCGACGCATGGCCCGCAGGGTATCGGCGATACCCCGTGAAGTCAAGCGAGAAATACCCTGCAAACCTTTGATTTTGTTGGATTTTGTACCGCCCATCCGTCAAATCGACCTTCAGCTGGATCGGCGCGAAGGCAACGTGTCCTGCACTGTCGGCAGATCGACCATGACCGGCTGGCCCGGCGTGGTGCAACCGGTGTCGCAGCATTTGCCGGGTTGGCGGTTCTTGGTGATGGCGCGTGCCGGGTCGTGCGGGGCCGCGCTCGGGCTTCCATCGGCGGCGATGCCGCGTTCCAGCAGCCGCTCGACCAGCTCGACCTTGTTGCCCACGGGATAGTTGCGCCAGATCTCTTGCTTCATGGCGGCCGGTGAGCCGCCGCCGTGCAGGCTGATCACGCTGTACCAACCGCCCTGGTAGCCCGCGGTCAGGTCTTCGATGAAGCGCGCGGTCTCGATGCGCTGTTCGTAGGGAATGTCTGGGTTGGCACGCAACACCTCGCTGAGCTTCGCGCCGGTCTCGGGGTTGTGGTCTTCGTCCGGGCCGGGCAGGGTGACGATGAGCCCGCCGCTGACGTAGTGGGCGATCCGGTGCATGTCGTAGATCTTGGTGGCCAGCAGCAGCTTGCCGATGTTGGCGAAGACCGGGTCGGGCATGAAGGTCTGGCTGTGCTCGTCCGCCTTGCCGTACACGCTGGCAGCCACACCACAGGCGTAAAAGCCCTCGGTGATGGTGATCAGTTCCACCATCTGTTCGCGCAAGTGGCTCTCGCGCCCCGGGTCGAACCCGTTGGCCTCGCACATGAGCGCACCGGCGCCGATGAGCAGGTCGCCGAAACCCGCGCGGGCCGCGATGCAGGTCTGGCGGTGGTGTGTGGCGTAGCTGTAGGTGAGGTGGCCGGAGTGCTCCCATTCACCGGCGAAGAACACGTTGTCCCAAGGCACGAAAACGCGTTCGAAGATGCAGACGCCGGTGCTCTGGCCGTACTTGCGGCTGAACAGCGCGTCGCCGTGTTCGAGTTTGTCACCCGGCCGCCCGGCGGGGCGGGCGACGATGGTCAAGCCGGGCGCGTCAACGGGCACGGCGCAGCAGACCGCGAAGTCGGCGTCTTCGCGGCCCATGTTGCGGCAGGGCATGACCAGGAGTTCGTGCATGTAGGGTGCGCCGGTGACGATGGCTTTGGTGCCGCTGATGACGATGCCGCGCACACCGTTGTGGATGGCGTTGCGCTCGACCACGTGCACGTAGCTGTCCACATTGGCTTGCTCGTGCGGTCGCCGGCTGCGGTCGCCCTTGGCGTCCGTCATCGCCACGCCCAGGGTCAGGTCCTGGTCCTGGATGCGGTGCAGGTAGTGGTGGAAACGGTCGGTGTGTTCGGTGGTGCCATGCGCGTCGTCGATGCGCGCGCTGACCTGGGCGATCGCGTTGACCGCGTCGTGGGTGAGGTAACGCTGGGCGCAGCCGGTTTCCTGGCAGATCAGGCGCACGGCTTCGAGCTTGTTGAGCAGATCGCCGCTGCTGGTGTTCAGGTGGCTGAGCCGGTTGACCGTGCGCCCGCTGGTGTGCTGCACCGCCGTCATGAGCGGGGCGTACCGGGCTTGCAAGGCGAAGTCGTAGGTCAGGCCCACGGCATTGATGCCTGGCTGAAACGCGCGCTCATCGGCCACGCTGTCGACCTGCCGCCCGTCCACGAACACGCGGGGCTTGTAGCGGCGCAAGGAATCCCGGTAATCCTGGGCGCTCATGAGCATGGGGGCGTTGTCTGTGGTGTTCATGGCGTTGAGCGTGGGTCAGTAAATTGAACGGACTGCGATCGTTTGTGCTTGCAGCAAAGATTTGAACACTGTTCAAATTTATATGCAATTGTTCAAAACTTTGAGCCATGTTGATATCGGCGGCTAAACTGCCACCATGGAAGTCCAGTTGCACGAACTCACCCCTGTCCTGTCGGCCGCCGACCAGGAGGCGATGGAGCGCCAGCAGCAGCAACGCCAGCAGCGGCAGCTGGCCATGTCGGACACCCGCCGTGCTTTGGTGCTCGACGCCGCGCGCAGCGTGTTCGCCGAGAAAGGCGTGGAGGGCGCCAGCATTCGTGAAATCGCACGTCGCGCTGGCTACACGCCGGGGGCGATCTACAGCTACTTCGACAGCAAGGAGGCGATTTACGCCGCCTTGCTGGCCGAATCGCTGGAGCGGCTCAATGCCGAGGTGGCGGCCGCTCGCACATTCAAGTTGCAGCCTCAGCTGACCCTGGCGGCCAAGGCGCAGGCCTGGTTCGGGTTTTATGCCCGCAACCCGCGCGATCTGGATCTGGGCTTCTACCTCGTGCAGGGGTTGGCGCCGCGAGGCTTGACCAGCGAACTCAACCAGCAACTCAACGGCCGCCTGCAGGATGCGTTGCGCCCATGCGAAGCGGCGCTGCAGTCCATGGGCCTGTCGCCCGATGCTGCATTGCGGGAGAACACCGCGCTGTTCGCGCACGGCGTGGGCTTGCTGTTGTTGCAACACACCGGGCGCATCCGGCTGTTCGGGCAGTCGGCGGAGTCGTTGTTCGAGACCTATGTGGAGCAGTTGGTGACGCGCCTCAGCCCAGGGGCACCAGCCACGTCGCGTGTGCTGGACCAGCAGGATTTGTTCGGGCTTTGACCGGCTGGCTCGGTTGGGAGCCATCCGCGCTGCGAAAATCGGGCATTCCGATTCCCTGAACGACACACGAAAGACACGCATGCTGCTGGACGCTGACGACTCCCAACTGGTGCTGGTGGACTACCAGGCCCGCCTGATGCCCGCTATTTTCGAGGGCCCCCAGGTGCTTGCAAACGCTGTGCGCCTGGCCCGCATGGCCCGGTTGATGGAGGTGCCGATCTGGGGCACCGAACAGAACCCGGAAAAACTGGGGCCCAACCCGCCGGAACTGCGCGAGCTGTGCCGCAAAACCTTGGCCAAGATGCACTTTGGTGCGGTGTCCGACGGCCTGGGTGACTGGTTGCGCCCGCCCGCCCGCCCGGCCCAGGGCGGAGGCAACGCGCGCAGCCTGCCCAAGCACCTGCAGAAGCCTGCCGCCGCGCCGGCCGCCGAGCGCCAGACCGTGGTGTTGGCCGGGTGCGAAGCCCACGTGTGCCTGCTGCAGACCGCGCTGGAGCTGATCGAGCAGGAACTCGATGTGTGGGTGGTCACAGACGCCTGCGGTTCGCGCACCGAGCGCAACCGCGACGCCGCCTTTGACCGGCTGGCCAGCGCCGGCGCCGAGCTGGTGACCACCGAAATGGTAGCCTTCGAATGGCTGCGCACCGCTGAACACCCGCTGTTTCGCGACGTGCAGGCCCTCATCAAATAACGCCAGTGAGGCATGCGCAGGGTTTCCCGGCGCATGTCAGCCTGTCGCAAGCAGGCTGCTCATAATTATGAATTCAATTTGAGTGCAGACCACCACCACGCCAGCAGGAGACATCCATGAGCCAAACCCAGGGCTACGCCGAGTTCTACCGCCGTTCCATCGAAGACCGCGACGCCTTCTGGACCGAACAGGCTGCCCTGGTGGACTGGAAAAAGCCGTTTGACCGCGTCTGCAACCACGACAACCCGCCGTTTGCGCGCTGGTTCGAAGGCGGGCTCACCAACCTGTGCCACAACGCGGTGGACCGGCACCTGAAAGACCGGCCCGACCAGAACGCGCTGATCTTCGTTTCCACCGAAACCGACGTGGAGCGCATCTACAGCTTTCGCGAACTGCACGCCGAGGTGCAGCGCATGGCCGCGGTCTTGCTCAGCCTGGGGGTGAAGAAGGGCGAGCGCGTGCTGATCTACATGCCCATGATTGCGGAAGCCACCTTTGCCATGCTGGCCTGCGCGCGCATCGGTGCCATCCACTCGGTGGTGTTCGGCGGTTTTGCCAGCCACTCGCTGGCCAGCCGCATCGAAGACGCCTCGCCTGTCGTCGTCGTGAGTGCCGACGCCGGCTCGCGCGGCGGCAAGGTGGTGGAGTACAAGCCGCTGCTGGATGAGGCCATCCGCCTCTCAAGCCACAAGCCGGCCCAGGTGGTGATGGTCAACCGCGGGCTGGCGCCGATGAAGCTCACCGCCGGGCGCGACGTGGACTACGCCAGCGTGCGCGAGCAGCACCTGGACACCGTGGTGCCCTGCGAATGGGTGGACTCCACCCACCCGAGTTACACGCTCTACACCAGCGGCACCACCGGCAAACCCAAGGGCGTGCAGCGCGACACGGGCGGCTACGCCGTGGCACTGGCGGCCAGCATGAAGCATGTGTTCATGGGCGAACCGGGTGAAACCTACTTTTCCACCAGCGACATCGGCTGGGTGGTGGGCCACAGCTACATCGTCTACGGCCCGCTGATCGCCGGCATGGCCACCATCATGTACGAGGGCCTGCCGATCCGCCCGGACGCCGGCATCTGGTGGCACCTGGTCGAGAAGTACAAGGTCGGCGTCATGTTCAGCGCGCCCACCGCCGTGCGCGTGCTCAAGAAGTACGACGCTTCGTTCATCAAGAACCATGACCTCTCCAGCTTGAAGGCCTTGTTTCTCGCCGGCGAGCCGCTGGACGAACCCACTGCGCAATGGATCGCCGACGCGCTGGGCAAACCCATCATCGACAATTACTGGCAGACCGAAACGGGCTGGCCGATCTTGTCCCTGTGCAACGGCGTCGAGCCAGCCAACAGCAAGTTCGGCTCACCCGGGCGTGCGGTGTACGGCTACAACGTCAAGCTGCTCGACGATCAGACCGGCGCCGAGCTCACCGAGCCCGGGCAAAAAGGGGTGGTCGCCATTGAAGGCCCCTTGCCGCCCGGCTGCATGCAGACCGTGTGGCGCGACGACGAACGTTTCGTCAAGACCTACTGGTCCAGCGTGCCAAGCAAGCTGGTCTACAGCACCTTCGACTGGGGCATCAAGGACGAGGACGGTTACTTCTTCATCCTGGGCCGCACCGACGACGTGATCAACGTGGCGGGCCACCGCCTGGGCACGCGTGAGATCGAAGAAAGCATTTCCAGCCATCCGCGCGTCGCCGAGGTGGCGGTGGTCGGCGTGGCCGACCAGCTCAAAGGCCAGGTGGCCATGGCGTTTGCCGTGGTCAAGGACGCGTCCACCCTGACCGACGACGCCTCCCGGTTGAAGCTTGAAGGTGAGGTGATGAAACTGGTGGACGAACAACTGGGCGCCGTGGCGCGCCCTGCCCGGGTGCGGTTTGTCTCGGTGCTGCCCAAGACACGCAGCGGCAAGCTGCTGCGCCGGGCGATCCAGGCGGTGTGCGAGGGCCGCGACCCGGGCGACCTGACCACCATGGACGATCCGGCCGCGTTGCAACAGATCAGGGATCTGGTGGCCTGAGGTGCCCGAACGCGCCCGGTCTGAGAAGCCGGGCGCATGGCCGTTTCGGTGCTTTCTAAGTATGATTCATGCTTATATTCACACGAGCGATGGGTGCCATGGACAAGATGATCGAATCCGAAGGCCAAGTGGAACGGGTACGGGTTTTTGAGCTCGCCGCCGAGCTCTTTGGTGTGCTGGCCACGCCCATGCGCCTGCGCATCCTCAGCGCATTGTGTGACCGTGAAAAGTCGGTTTCGCAGCTGCTGCAGGAAATCGACACCACCCAGCCCAACCTCTCGCAGCACCTGAACCTGCTCTACCGCTCGGGCGTGCTGGCCAAGCGCAAGGAGGGCACGCAGGTGATCTACCGGGTGCAGAGCGAGAAGGCGGTGATGTTGTGCCGCACGGTCTGCACGCAGATCGCGATCGAGATCGACGAACCCAGCGCCGTGCCGCCGTCGGAGCGCTTGTCGCCCCGCGTGACATCCTGACGTCACCGCGCTGTCGTCAAACTTTTTTCTCACGCGCAGCCCGTGGTGGCACAATCCCGGGTTGCAGTCAGGTCCTTCCACAGTCACTGTCGCATCCGCATAACGGTTCAGCCGTGCAGCGGAAGGTTTTTCTAACCAGCTAATGTTTCCTGCAGGGAAACGGAGGTCAGCGGATTTATGAGCGATTCCCAAGCCAATGGGGGCAACGTCTATGTTGCCTACAAGACCAACTCGTACCTCTTCGGCGGCAACGCGCCGTACGTGGAAGAGATGTACGAGAACTACCTCGCCAACCCCGGCAGCGTGCCGGACAACTGGCGTGGTTATTTCGACGCACTCCAGAACGTGCCCGCCGGCGACGGCTCTGATGCCCGCGACGTTCCGCACCAACCCGTCATCAACGCCTTTGCCGACCGCGCCAAGCAGGGCGGCACCAAGGTCGTCATCGCGGCTGGCGCCGACTCCGATCTGGGCCGCAAACGCGTCGCCGTCCAGCAGCTGATTGCGGCTTACCGCAACGTGGGCGCCCGCTGGGCCGACCTCGACCCGCTCAAGCGCGCCGAACGAGACAACATTCCCGAGCTCGATCTGGCGTTCTACGGCTTTGCCGACGCCGATCTGGAAACGATCTTCAACACGAGCAACACCTTCTTCGGCAAGGAGACGATGTCCCTGCGCGAGTTGCTCAATGCCCTGCGTGAAACCTACTGCGGCTCCATCGGTGCCGAGTACATGTACATCACCGACCAGAGCCAGAAGCGCTGGTGGCAGGAGCGCCTGGAGAGCACGCGCTCCAAGCCGGCCTACAACGCCGAGAAGAAAAAACACATCCTCGACCGCCTGACCGCGGCCGAAGGCCTCGAGCGTTTCCTGCACACGAAATACGTGGGCCAGAAGCGCTTCTCGCTCGAAGGTGGTGAGAGCTTCATCGCGTCCATGGACGAACTGATCCGCCAGGCGGGCCAGGTCGGCATCCAGGAGATCGTGATCGGCATGGCCCACCGCGGTCGTCTGAACGTGCTGGTGAACACCCTGGGCAAGATGCCGAAGGACCTGTTCGCCGAGTTCGACCACACCGCGCCCGAAGACCTGCCTTCCGGCGACGTGAAATACCACCAGGGCTTCAGCTCCGACGTGACCACCCCCGGCGGGCCGGTTCACCTTTCGCTGGCCTTCAACCCCTCGCACCTGGAAATCGTCAACCCCGTGGTTGAAGGCTCGGTGCGCGCCCGCATGGACCGCCGTGGCGATCCGCTGGGCAAGCAGGTGCTGCCGGTGCTGGTGCACGGCGATGCGGCCTTTGCCGGCCAGGGTGTGGTCATGGAAACCCTGGCGCTGGCCGAAACACGTGGTTATTCCACCGGCGGCACGGTGCACCTGGTGATCAACAACCAGATCGGTTTCACCACCTCCGACCCGCGCGACAGCCGCTCCACGCTGTACTGCTCCGACGTCGTCAAGATGATCGAGTCGCCGGTGTTGCACGTGAACGGAGACGATCCGGAAGCCGTGGTGTACGCCACCCAGCTCGCGCTCGAATTCCGCATGGCCTTCCAGAAGGACGTGGTGGTCGATATCGTGTGCTTCCGCAAGCTCGGCCACAACGAGCAGGACACCCCGAGCCTGACCCAGCCGCTGATGTACAAGAAGATCGCGTCCCACCCCGGCACGCGCAAGCTGTACGCCGACAAGCTGGCAGCCCAAGGCCTGGGCGAGACCCTTGGTGAGGACATGGCCAAGGCCTACCGCGCCGCCCTCGACGACGGCCGCCACACGGTGGACCCGGTGCTGACCAACTTCAAGAGCAAGTTCGCGGTCGACTGGAGCCCCTACCTCAACAAGAAGTGGACCGACAGCTCCGACTCAGCCATTCCCATGGCCGAGTGGAAGCGCCTCTCGGAACGCCTCACCTCGATCCCCGACACCATTTCGCCGCACCAGTTGGTGAAGAAGGTGTACGCCGACCGTGCGGCCATGGGCCGTGGCGAGATTCCGGTGGACTGGGGCATGGGCGAGCACATGGCGTTTGCATCCTTGGTGGCCAGCGGCTTCCCGGTGCGCCTGTCGGGTGAAGACTGCGGCCGTGGCACGTTCACGCACCGCCACGCCGTGATTCACGACCAGAACCGCGAGAAGTTCGACGAGGGCACTTATGTGCCGCTGCAGAATGTGGCCGACAACCAGGCCCCGTTTGTGGTGATCGACTCGATCCTGTCCGAAGAAGCGGTGCTGGCCTTCGAGTACGGCTACGCCTCGAACGACCCGAACACGCTGGTGATCTGGGAAGCGCAGTTCGGCGATTTCGTCAACGGTGCCCAGGTGGTGATCGACCAGTTCATCGCGTCTGGCGAAGTGAAGTGGGGCCGCGTCAACGGCATCACGCTGATGCTGCCGCACGGCTACGAAGGCCAGGGCCCGGAGCACAGTTCGGCGCGCCTGGAGCGCTTCATGCAGATGGCCGCCGACACCAACATGCAGATCGTGCAGCCGACCACGGCCAGCCAGATCTTCCATGTGCTGCGCCGCCAGATGATCCGCGGGCTGCGCAAGCCGCTGATCATCTTCACGCCCAAGTCGCTCCTGCGCAACAAGGACGCGACCTCGCCGCTGTCCGAGTTCACCAAAGGTGGTTTCCAGACCGTGATCCCCGACCAGAACGCCGACGTGGCGAAGAAGGCGGACAAGGTCAAGCGCGTCATCTGCTGCTCGGGCAAGGTGTACTACGACCTGGTCAAGAAGCGCGAGGAGCGCGAGTCCGACGACGTGGCCATCCTGCGCGTCGAACAGCTCTACCCGTTCCCGCACAAGGTGTTTGGTGCCGAGCTGCGCAAGTACCCCAACGCCACCGACATCGTGTGGTGCCAGGACGAGCCGCAAAACCAGGGCGCCTGGTTCTTCGTGCAGCACTACATCCACGAGAACATGTTGGATGGTCAGAAGCTCGGCTACGCCGGGCGCGCTGCGTCGGCCTCGCCGGCGGTGGGTTATTCGCACCTGCACCAGGAACAGCAGAAGAACCTGATCGACGCCGCCTTCGGCAAGCTCAAGGGCTACATCCTCACCAAGTAAGCCGCTCGCGCCGCCTCGCCCGTGGATGACTCATCCCGGGCTGGCTGGCACAGCGCAGTCCGAAACAAACAGGTAGAAGAAACATGGCAATCGTAGAAGTCAAAGTTCCGCAGCTCTCCGAATCGGTGGCCGAAGCCACCATGCTGCAGTGGAAGAAAAAAGTCGGTGACGCGGTGTCGGTCGACGAGATCCTGATCGAAATCGAGACCGACAAGGTCGTGCTCGAAGTGCCGGCTCCCTCGGCCGGCGTGCTGGTTGAAATCCTCCAGGCCGACGGCGCCACCGTGGCGGCCGAGCAGTTGATTGCGCGCATCGACACGGCCGCTGTGGCCGGTGCTCCCGCACCCGCCGCTGCAGCTGCGCCAGCTGCTGCTCCGGCGCCTGCCGCAGCAGCAGCAGCCGTCGCGTCCACCAGCAAAGCCGGCGTGGCCATGCCCGCCGCCGCCAAGCTCATGGCCGACAACAACCTGGCGTCGGGCTCGGTGCCCGGCACCGGCAAAGACGGCCGCGTGACCAAGGGCGACGTGTTGTCGGCCGTGGCCGCACCCAAGCCTGCCGCCGTGGCCGCGCCCGTGGCGATCCCGACCGGCGCACCCGCCAAGGTGCTGCCGCAGGTGCCCGTGGTCGCACCCGACCTGGGTGACCGCCCGCAAGAGCGCGTGCCCATGACCCGCCTGCGCGCCCGCGTGGCCGAGCGTCTGCTGCAGTCGCAGTCGACCAACGCCATCCTGACCACCTTCAACGAGATCAACATGGCCCCGGTCATGGAAATGCGCAAGAAGTTCCAGGAGAAGTTCGAGAAGGAACACGGCGTCAAGCTCGGCTTCATGAGCTTCTTCGTCAAGGCCGCGGTGCACGCGCTCAAGAAGTACCCCATCCTCAACGCCTCGGTGGACGGCAACGACATCGTGTACCACGGCTTCTTCGACATCGGCATCGCGGTGGGTTCGCCGCGCGGCCTGGTGGTGCCCATCCTGCGCAACGCCGACCAGATGAGCTTCGCCGACATCGAGAAGAAGATCGCCGAGTACGGCCAGAAAGCCAAGGACGGCAAGCTGGGCATCGACGAAATGACCGGGGGCACGTTCTCCATTTCCAACGGCGGCACCTTCGGCTCGATGATGTCCACCCCCATCATCAACCCGCCGCAGTCGGCCATCCTGGGCGTGCACGCCACCAAGGACCGCGCCATGGTGGAAAACGGCCAGGTCGTCGTTCGCCCCATGAACTACTTCGCCATGTCCTACGACCACCGCATCATCGACGGCCGCGAAGCCGTGCTGGGCCTGGTGGCCATGAAAGAGGCGCTGGAAGACCCGGCCCGTCTGCTCTTCGACATCTGAAGAGATCGGATTTACCCCCTTTCTTGCTCACTTCGTGTAGCCGAATCCCCCCTCAAGGGGGCAATCCCTGCGGCCCGGCAAAGCCGGTTCCGCGGGATTTCTGGAAGTTGTGGCGTCGCGTTCCTGTGATGACGTTCCTTCCGGGCTTTGAAGAACCTCATTGAAAGCACAACATGTCCCAAACATTTGACGTTGTCGTCATTGGCGGTGGCCCCGGTGGCTACATCGCCGCCATCCGCGCAGCCCAACTCGGTTTCAAGGTCGCCTGCATCGACGAGTGGAAAAACGCTGCCGGTGGCCCGGCCCCGGGCGGCACCTGCACCAACGTCGGTTGCATCCCGTCCAAGGCGCTGCTGCAGTCCTCGGAACACTTCGACCACGCCAACCACCACTTCGCCGACCACGGCATCACCGCGACCAACGTCAAGATCGACATCGCCAAGATGATCGGCCGCAAAGACACCGTGGTGAAACAGAACAACGACGGCATCCTGTACCTGTTCAAGAAGAACAAGATCAGCTTCTTCCACGGCCGGGGTTCGTTCGCCAAGGCGGTGGAAGCCGGCTACGAGATCCAGGTCACGGGTGCCAAGGAAGAGCTGCTGACCGCGCGCCAGATCATCGTGGCCACGGGCTCCAACGCACGCGCCTTGCCCGGCACGCCGTTCGACGAAGAGACGGTGCTGTCCAACGACGGCGCGCTGCGCCTGGGCGCCGTGCCCAAGAAGATGGTGTTGATCGGCTCCGGTGTGATCGGTCTGGAAATGGGGTCGGTCTGGCGCCGGCTGGGTTCCGACGTGACCATTCTCGAAGGCCTGCCCACGTTCCTGGGAGCGGTGGACGAGCAGATCGCCAAGGAAGCGAAGAAGGCTTTCGACAAACAAGGCCTGAAGATCGAGCTGGGCGTGAAGGTCGGCGAGATCAAGACGACCAAAAAAGGCGTGAGCGTGGCCTACACCAACGCCAAGGGCGAAGCCCAGTCGCTGGACGCCGACAAGCTCATCGTCTCCATCGGCCGTGTGCCCAACACCATCGGCCTCAACGTCGAAGCGGTGGGCCTGCAGCTCGACGAGCGCGGCGCCATCGTGGTCGACGCCGAGTGCCGCACCAACCTCAAGGGTGTGTGGGCGGTGGGCGACGTGGTGCGTGGCCCCATGCTCGCGCACAAGGCGGAAGAAGAGGGCGTGGCCGTGGCCGAGCGCATCGCCGGCCAGCACGGGCACGTGAACTTCAACACCATCCCTTGGGTGATCTACACCAGCCCCGAGATCGCGTGGGTGGGCGAGACCGAGCAGCAGCTCAAGGCGCGTGGCGCCGCGTACAAGGCCGGCACCTTCCCGTTCCTGGCCAACGGCCGCGCGCGTGCACTCGGCGACACCACCGGCATGGTCAAGTTCCTGGCCGACGCGGTGTCCGACGAGATCCTGGGCGTGCACATCGTCGGCCCGCAGGCCAGCGAGCTGATCGCCGAGGCCGTGGTGGCCATGGAGTTCAAGGCCAGTGCCGAAGACATCGCGCGCATCTGCCACGCGCACCCCTCGCTGTCGGAGGCGACGAAAGAAGCCGCGCTCGCGGTGGACAAGCGCACGCTGAACTTCTGAACGTGCACGGTCAACAGTTTTGAGCGTTCGCAGCACCTACGAAGCCGCACTCAAGGAGCGCGGCTACACCACCGACCCCGCCCAGCAGCGTGCCATTGACGCGCTGGAGCGGTGCGCCTCCGAATGGGCGGTGTACAAGCAGCGCCGCTCCAATTCCCTCAAGAAGCTCTTCATCAAGCCCGAGATTCCGCGCGGCGTGTACATGTTCGGAGGCGTGGGCCGGGGCAAGAGCTTCCTGATGGATTGCTTCTTCAACGCGGTGCCCTTGAAACGCAAGACGCGCCTGCACTTCCACGAGTTCATGCGCGAGGTGCACCGCGAATTGCGCGAACTGCAGGGCACGGTGAACCCGCTCGACGAGCTGGGCCTGCGCATCGCCAAGCGCTACAAGCTGATCTGCTTTGACGAGTTCCACGTGGCCGATGTGACCGACGCCATGATCCTGCACCGGCTGCTGGACGCCTTGTTCAAGGCCGGCGTGGGCTTCGTCACCACGTCCAACTTCCACCCCGACGGCCTGTACCCCGATGGCTTGCACCGCGACCGCATCCTGCCCGCCATCGAGTTGCTGAAAGAGCGGCTGGAGGTGCTGAGTGTGGACAACGGCACCGACTACCGCCAGCGCACGCTCAACCACATCGAGCTCTACCACTGCCCGCTGGGGCCAGAGGCCGATGCGTCGATGGAAGCCACGTTCAACGAACTGGCCGAGGCGGGTGACCAGGACCCGGTGATGCAGATCGAGTCGCGCCAGATCAGGGCCGTGCGTCGAGCCGGTGGTGTGATCTGGTTCGATTTCCGCACCCTGTGCGGCGGGCCGCGTTCGCAGAACGATTACCTGGAAATCGCCACCCAGTTCCACACGGTGATGCTGTCCAACGTGCCGCAGATGCAGGTGCGCCAGGCGTCGGAAGCACGGCGCTTCACGTGGTTGATCGACGTGCTCTACGACCGCCGCGTCAAGCTGGTGATGTCGGCGGCCGTCCAGCCCGATGAGCTCTATCTCGAAGGCCCGATGTCGCACGAATTCCCGCGCACGGTCTCGCGTTTGAGCGAGATGCAGTCCGAAGAATTTCTGGCGCTGGAGCACCGGGTGGTGGACACCGGTCTGACTTGACCGGTTGGGGCAAAGGACTAACTGAGGGGTTCCAGCTTCACGATCACGATCGACAGGTTGTCGCCGGCTCCTTTGGCCCTCGTGCGCGCCTTCTGAAGCAAAAACTCGCAAGCCTCGCGCGGCGACAGCATGGCGATGGTGCTCGCCAGCTCTTCGGGTGTGAAGTAGTGCCACACGCCGTCGCTGCACGCCATCAGCGCTTCGCCGGGGGTGAGCTGCGGCACCACATGCAGGTCCACCGGCGGGTCGTTTTCGGTGCCCAGGCAACCCATGAGGATGTTGGCGTGCGGGTGGTCCAGCGCGTCCTGCTCGCTGAGCTCGCCCTGGTTGACCAGGGTCTGCACATACGAATGGTCCATGGTCCGGAATACCATGCGGCCGTTGCGGAAGTGGTAAACCCGCGAATCACCGGCGTGCACCCAGTGGCTCTCGCCGTCGGGGTCGATCAGGAAGGCGGCGATGGTGCTGTGTGGTTCCTGCTCGGCCGACACGGCGGTGAGCTTGATCACCAGGTGCGACTCTTCCACGATCTGGCGCAGCAGAGCAGACGCGTCGTCGGTTTCCGGGTCGTAGCGCTCGAACAGCTGGCGTGCCGTGAGCATCACTTGATCTGACGCCTTGCGACCCCCGCTGCGCCCGCCCATGCCGTCGGCCAGCACGGCCAGCATGCAGCTGCTGTGGCGCGGGTGGTTCAGCAGGCACACCTGGTCTTGCTGGTAGTCGCGGTCACCCCGGTGGATGCCGGTGGACGCCTGGATGCGGTAGCCTTTGGACATATGAATCAATCGTTGTTCGGGTGCCGTTCGTTGCACGCAATGGTATCCAGTTATGTTCCTGCGGTACCCCACCGCCCGTGCGCCTTTGCACGCCGCTGGCGTGGTTGATCTGGTCCAGGGCGTGGCGGCTGCCTTTGCCGCAGACGGCCCTCTCTCGGCGTCGCGCCCCGGCCTTCGTCCCCGGCCGGGACAGCTGGACATGGCGCTGGCCGTGGCGCAGGCCTTGCAGTCGGGCGAGCACCTCGCGGTGGAAGCTGGCACCGGTGTGGGCAAGACCTTTGCCTACCTCGTGCCGGTGCTGCTGAGCGGGCAGCGCGCGCTGCTGTCCACGGCCACACAAGCCCTGCAAGACCAATTGTTCACGCGCGACATTCCGGCCGTGTCGCGCGCGCTGGGCCTGCCGGTGCGCGCGGCCCTGCTCAAGGGGCGATCCAGCTACCTGTGCCTGCACCGGCTGGAGCTGGCCAGAACGGTGGGGTCGTCCGCGCAGCGCGACCCGGCGGTGGCCGCCGGGCTGGAACAGGTGCAGCGCTGGGCGCGCCTCACCCGCAGCGGCGACGTGGGTGAGCTGGACGGCCTGGACGAACGCTCGCCGCTGCGCCCCCTGATCACGTCCACCCGCCACAACTGCGTGGGCACCACGTGTCCGCAGGCTGCGCAATGCCTCGTCAACCTGGCCCGCCGCCAGGCGCGCGAAGCCGACTGGGTGGTGATCAACCACCACCTCTTTTTTGCCGACGAGGTCATTCGCGAAACCGAAGCCGTGGACTGGCTGCCCGAGACCGGCGTGGTGGTGCTGGACGAAGCGCACCAGCTCAACGACACCGGCGTGCAGCTGTTGTCGCAGTCCGTCACCTCGGACCATTTGCATGATCTCGCGCGTGAACTCGGTGTGCTGGGCAACGCCCGTGCCCGCGGACTGCGGCCCTGGGCGCACCTAGCCCTCTGTCTGGAGCAAGCCTGCCGTGCCGTGGGCTCGCTGGCCCGCGAGGCGGGCACCCAAAGCCGCAGCGCGTGGGCCGACGCCACACCCGATGGCCTGGACCCGGCCGCCTGGCTGCGGGCGGTCACTGGCCTTGACCAGGCGTTGACGGCCGCGCTGGAGGCGGTGTCGGCCACCGCGCAGAGCGCTGCCGAACTCGCACGCCTGCTCGACCGCATCAAGGCGCTGCAAAGCACCTGGAGCCACTTGGCGCCGGGCGGCGCAAGCCCCATGGACGCCACCAGCGTGCGCTGGATGGAGTGGGGCGCCGAGCGCTCCTGGCGCATGGTGCGCGCGCCGCTGGATAGCGCCTCCCGCTTCAGCCGCCTGGTGCAGGACGCCGAGCCGGGCGCCCGAAGCTGGATCTTTGCCTCGGCCACGCTCGGCCACGACGACACACTGGGCTGGTTCACCCGCGGCCTGGGGCTGGCCGACCACCCCACGGTGCGCACCCTGCGGGTGGCCAGTCCGTTCGACCATGGCGAGCAAGCATCGCTCCATGTGCCGCACGACCTGCCCGAGCCGTCAGACGCCGCGCACACACCGGAACTGGCGGCGCGGGTGGCGCAGTGGGCTACCCGACTCGGGGGTCGCACCCTGGTGCTCACCACCACATTGCGCGCGGTGGCTCGCATGGCCGAGGCTCTGAACGAACAGGTGCTGCAGGGCCGTTGTGCACCGATGCTGGTGCTGGCCCAGGGGCGCATGTCGCGTGCAGCGCTGCTGGCAAGGTTCAGGGCGGCCGCGTCAACGCCGAACGGCGCCGTCCTGGTGGCCTCGGCGTCGTTCTGGGAAGGGGTGGACCTGGCCGGTGACGCGCTGCAACTGCTCGTGATCGACAAGCTGCCGTTTCCGTCGCCCGACGATCCCTTGACCGCTGCGCGCGCCGCGCGCCTGGAAGCGCAGGGTTTGAACGCGTTTGGCGATGGCTACCTGCCCGAGGCCGCCATGGCCTTGAAGCAGGGTGCAGGCCGTTTGATTCGAACCGAAACCGACAGCGGTGTGCTGGTGATCGGCGACCGCCGCCTGCTCACCCGCAGCTACGGCCTTGCGTTGCTGGCCAGCCTGCCACCCATGCGCCGTGTGGTGGACGAGGCAGACATGAGCGCAGCGCTGGACGCGCTGGTGCTCACCAGATCTTCCACCAGGGATCGTCCTTGCTCTTGAAGCCCTGGCTCAAGTACTCACTCCGGGGGTAGTTGGTCTGCATCACCCGGCGCGCGTCGTCGCGCAACTGGGTCATGCCCAGTGCGTCGTAGGAACGCACCATGATGAACAAGGCTTCTTCCAGCGCGGGCGCGTCGGTGTACTCGTTCAACGCGGTCTGCGCGCGGTTGATGGCCGCCACATGTGCGCCGCGGCTGAGGTAGTAGCGGGCCACATGCACTTCGTACTGCGCCAGCGAGTTCACGATGTAGGTCATGCGCAGGCGGGCGTCGGGTGTGTAGCGCGAGTCGGGGAAGCGGGTGCTGAGCTCGCGGAACGCTTCAAACGATTCCTTGGCGGCCTTCTGGTCGCGCTCGGACAGGTCCTGGCGCGCAATGGCGCCGAACAGGCCGAGGTTGTCGTTGAAGTTCACCAGGCCTTTGAGGTAGAGCGCGTAGTCCATGGCCGGGCTGGCCGGGTGGAGCTTCTGGAAGCGGTCGATGGCGGCCAGCGCCTGGGCCGGCTCGCTGGCCTTGTAGTGGGTGTAGGCCTTGTCGAGCTGGGCCTGCTGCGCCAGCGGTGTGCCGGCGGCGCGGCCTTCGAGCTTTTCGAGCAAGGTCACCGAGCGCTCGTAGTTGCCGGCCGAGCGCTCTTCAGTGGCTTCGCTGTAGATCCGGTTGGGGCTCCAGTTGGCGGTTTCGTCCACAGGCTTGGTGCTGCCGCAGGCGCTGAGGGTGAGCGCGGCGCCCAGTGCACAAGCGGTCAGAGCCGATAATCTCAACGTCAACATAACAAACTCACCTTCACAACGGACCGACGGATTGAAAGCGCAAAGTATATCGACGGGGGGGGCGTCGGACGGTCTGCCACCAGACACGGCCCAAGACGCAGCAATGGCTACAGACGAATGGGCGCTGGAGGTGGAAAAGCGCATCTGTGCGGTGCCGGTCGACATGCACGGCTGGCGCATCGACCGCGCGCTGGCCCAGCTGATTCCCGAATTCTCCCGCTCCTACCTGCAGCAGCTCTTGACTGAGGGTGCCGTGGAAGTGCGCGGCGTGGCCCAGAGCAAAGCGTCGGCACGCATCGCGGCCGGTGACCAACTGCACGTGGAGCTGCGGCCCACCCAGCAAGCCCAGGCCTTCGTGCCCGAGGCCATGACCCTGGACGTGGTGTTTGAAGACGCTGACCTGCTCGTCATCCACAAACCCGCCGGCCTGGTGGTGCACCCCGCCGCTGGCAACTGGACCGGCACCTTGCTCAACGGCCTGCTGGCCCACCACGTGGGTGCAGCCAGCCTGCCGCGCGCGGGCATCGTGCACCGGCTCGACAAGGACACCTCGGGCCTCATGCTGGTGGGCAAAAGCCGCCAGGCCGTGGAAGCGCTGGTGCGCGCCATCGCGGCGCGCGAGGTCAGCCGCCAATACCTGGCATTGGCCCATGGCCGCTGGAAGGGGCTGGGCGACCAGCACGTGGATCAACCCATCGGGCGCGACGTGCACAACCGCCTGCGCATGGCGGTGGTGCGGGTCGAAGGCGGCAGCAGCAAGACCGCGCAGACCAGCTTTCGCCTGCTCGACACCAGCGACCAGGCCAGCCTGGTGGCCTGCAAGCTGCACACCGGGCGCACCCACCAGATCCGGGTGCACATGGCCTGGCTCGGTCATCCGCTGGTGGGCGACACGCTGTACGGCGGGCGCGCGCTGTGGGGCATGGCCCGGCAATCGCTGCACGCGGCGCGCCTGGAGCTCAAGCACCCCATCAGCGGCCAGCCCTTGTTGTTTCGCTCCACGCCGCCGGCGGACGTGCTGCTGGCGCTCGAATCCAGCGGGCTCCATTACAATGCGCAGAGCTGGGACAGCGAACCGGCGGCCTGAAGCAGCACCACCCGACGCGGGTGGCTTGCACAACACCCTTCACCCCGACCTTCGCCCGGCCACCCGATTTCAACGCCCGACCCAGAGCCCGTGCCCGGGTTTTGCAGGATCCAGCCGATTCGCCCCGACCCGACGGTCGCGCCCGCATGCCGCATGGCCCGCGGCTCAACCGCACCGTTCGCCTTTCGCACCGTCCCGGCCACCCACCGGTTTTTGACTGACAGACACCATGAACACAACGGATGCCAAGCGTGTCCTCGAGACGGCATTGATCTGCGCGCCCCAGCCGCTGTCGGTGCGTGAGCTCGGCACGCTGTTCGACATGGAAGTGTCGGCCGACACGCTCAAGACCCTGCTGGCCGACCTGCAGCTCGAATGGACCGGGCGCGGCGTGGAGCTGGTGCAGGTGGCCACGGGTTGGCGCTTCCAGAGCCGACCCGAACTGCGGCCCTACCTGGACCGCCTGCACCCCGAAAAGCCGCCGCGTTACAGCCGCGCCGCCATGGAGACGCTGGCCATCATTGCCTACCGCCAGCCGGTCACGCGCGGCGACATGGAGGACATCCGCGGTGTCACCATCAATTCGCTGATCATCAAACAGCTCGAAGACCGGGGCTGGATCGAAGTTATTGGTCACCGCGAAACCGTGGGCCGTCCGGCCCTGTTTGCGACCACGCGCCAGTTTCTGGACGACCTGGGTCTGGCTTCGCTGGACCGCTTGCCGCCGCTGGACGGCAGCGAGGTGCAGGAGTCCGCGCTGGACCGCCTCGACTTCGAATCCCTGGCCAACAGCCTGCCGTCCGATCCCGCCGATCTGGACGCACCCGAATCAGACCTGCTCGTGATGGCCGATCCCGTGGCCACCGACCCGATTTCCCCGCCCTCCGACCCGCAGTTGTTGGAACCGTCCACCCAGGAAGACCATGACCCCGGATCAAACCCCACCCAACCCACCTGAGCTCGACCCCACCGCCGAGGTGCCCGCGGCTCAGCCCCCGGCAGCGCAGCCCCACCCGGAGCCCGCGCCCGAGGTGCTGCGGTTCGACGACGTGGTCAGCGGTGCCTTCGACGCCGAGCAGGAGCAAGACCTTCCGCTGCCCGCCAAGCGCGTGCTGGCGCCCCAGGCCGAATCGCCCAAACTGCACAAGGTGCTGGCGCAGGCCGGCATGGGTTCGCGGCTGGAGATGGAGCAACTGATCCTGGAGGGCCGCATCTCGGTCAATGGCGAGCCGGCCCATGTGGGCCAGCGCATCCAGTTTGGCGATGTGATCAAGGTCAACGGCAAGCCGGTGCGTGTGCGCATGACGCCGCCACCACCCCGCGTGCTGGCCTATCACAAGCCTGCGGGCGAAGTGGTGTCGCACGACGACCCGCAAAACCGCCCCACCGTGTTTCGCCGACTGCCCAAGCTGATGCAGGGCAAGTGGCAGTCGGTCGGCCGGCTCGATCTGAACACCGAAGGCCTATTGCTGCTCACCAGCTCGGGTGAGCTGGCCAACCGCCTGATGCACCCGCGTTTTGGCCTGCAGCGCGAATACGCCGTGCGGGTGCTCGGCGCGTTGTCGAACGACGAGAAGGCGCGCCTGCTCGACGGCGTGCGCCTGGACGACGGCATGGCCCAGTTCGCCTCCATCGAAGACGGCGGTGGCGAGGGCGCCAACTGCTGGTACCGCGTGACCATTGGTGAAGGGCGCAACCGCGAGGTGCGCCGCATGTTCGAAGCCGTGGGCCACGCGGTCAGCCGCCTGATCCGCATCCGCTACGGCGCCATGATGCTGCCGCGCGGCCTCAAGCGCGGCGCCTGGATCGAGCTCGACGAGCGCGACATCGCGCGCCTGACGGCTGCGGCCGGCATGCCCGGGGCAGACGAGGAGGGTGCCCGCCCACCCCGTCCGGGTGGCCGCCATCCGGCGCAGCGCGGAAAACAAGGCCCCCGATCGGGCCGCACGCAAGGCAAACCACCGGGCAGCCGCGGCGAGAGTCCTGGCTTTGGCGACCGGCGCAGCAGCGGCTACGGCATGGGCGGAGCACCCACCGGCCCCGGTGGCAAAGGCCGGGGCGCCAAGCCCGGCACCAGCACGGGTGGTCGCGGGCCGGGCGGCGGAGCGTCGCAGCCCGACCCCATGAAGACCTCGTTTGGCTACATCGGGCAGGACGCCCTGCAACGCCGGCGCGAGCAGGAGGCCGGTCGTGGCAGTGCACCCGGCGGTGCACGCCGCCGCGGTGGCGGTGGCGGCGGTCGCACCGGTGGGCGTTGAGCCCGTTCGGGTCATGCCCGGGCGTCACGGCGGCGTGACACGGGCAATGTAGAATCATGGGCTTTTCGAGGTGCCCCAAACCTCGGCAAATTGACCCACAAAACTTCAGGATTTCCATGGCCATCGAACGCACCCTCTCCATCATCAAGCCCGACGCCGTTGCCAAAAACGTGATCGGCCAGATCTACGCCCGTTTTGAAGCCGCTGGCCTGAAGGTCGTGGCTGCCCGCATGGCCCACCTGTCGCGCGGCGAAGCCGAAGCGTTCTACGCCGTGCACAAGGCCCGTCCCTTCTTCAAGGACCTGGTCGACTTCATGATCTCCGGCCCCGTGATGATCCAGGCCTTGGAGGGCGAAGGCGCGATTGCCAAGAACCGCGACCTGATGGGTGCCACCGACCCGAAGAAAGCCGACGCCGGCACGATCCGCGCCGACTTCGCCGACAGCATCGACGCCAACGCCGTGCACGGCTCGGACGCACCCGAGACCGCTGCCGCTGAAATCGCGTTCTTTTTCGCCGGCCTCAACGTCTACTCGCGCTGAGCCAGCGCGCTGACCATGCCATGACGGCCAACCTGCTCGACTTCGATCTTGAGGGTTTGGCCGCCTGGTGCGAGCAGCTGGGCGAAAAGCGCTTTCGCGCCGTCCAGCTGTTTCGCTGGATCCATCAAAAAGGGGCGTCGGACTTCACCGAGATGACCGACCTCGCGCGCAGCCTGCGCGAGAAGCTCCCCGGTGCCTGCACCATCACCGGCCTGCCGGTGCTTTCGCGCCAGGACTCGGCGGACGGCACCATCAAGTGGCTGTTCGATGTGGGCGGTGGCAACGCGGTGGAAACCGTGTTCATTCCCGAAGAAGACCGTGGCACCTTGTGCATCTCGTCGCAGGCGGGTTGTGCGGTGGGCTGCCGTTTCTGTTCCACCGGCCACCAGGGGTTCTCGCGCAACCTCACCACCGGCGAGATCCTTGCCCAGCTGTGGCAGGCCGAGTTCTTTCTGCGCAAGCACCTCAAACGCAACGAACGCGTGATCACCAACGTGGTGATGATGGGCATGGGCGAGCCCTTGCAGAACTACAACGCGCTGGTACCGGCGCTGCGCGTGATGTTGGACGACCATGGTTACGGCCTGTCGCGGCGCCGCGTCACGGTGTCCACCTCGGGCGTGGTGCCCATGATGGACCGCCTCGCGCAAGACTGCCCGGTGGCGCTGGCCGTGTCGCTGCACGCACCCACTGATGCCCTGCGCAGCGACTTGGTGCCGCTCAACCTCAAGTACCCGATTGCCGAGCTGCTCGACGCCTGCCTGCGTTATTTGCCCGCAGCACCGCGCGACTTCATCACGTTCGAGTACTGCATGCTCGACGGCGTGAACGACCAGCCGCACCACGCGCAGGAGCTGCTGACCTTGGTAAGGGGCCACGCGGGTCGTGGCGTGCCGTGCAAGATCAACCTCATTCCTTTCAACCCGTTTCCTGGCTCTGGCCTGCTGTGTTCGCCGCGGCCGGTGGTGCAGCAGTTCGCCCGCATCCTCAGCGAGGGTGGTTTGGTGACAACGGTGCGCAAGACGCGGGGCGATGACATTGACGCGGCCTGTGGTCAACTGGCCGGCGACGTGCTCGACCGCACCAACGCCGCCAGCCGACTGGCCAAGCGCCGCAGCGCCACCGAGCATCCCATCCGCATCGTTCACAAGCAAAGGCAGGCATGACTTCAGCCACTCGATTCCCAGCCCGGTTTTCAGGCGCCAAGGTGGGGTTGCTGGCGTTCATGTTGGTTTGTCTGGCATTTCTGGCCGGTTGCGCCCAGCCTGGGGCAGCGCCGACGGCTGCGTCCATGCAGGAGCCCATCACCGATTCCGATGAGCCCGAAGTTCGCAAGCGCGCACGCATCCGCATCGAGCTTGCGGCGGGTTACTTTGCCGAAGGGCAAACCACGGTGGCGCTCGATGAAATCAAGCTCGCCCTGCAGGCCGACCCGACCTACGCTCCGGCCTATGCATTGCGCGGTCTGGTCTACATGCAACTGAACAACAGCGCACTGGCCGAAGAGAGTTTCAAGCGCGCGATACAGCTCAACCCGCGCGACCCGGACGCCTTGCACAACTACGGCTGGTTCGAATGCCAGGCCGGGCGTTATGCGCAGTCCACCGATCTGTTCCGGCGTGCGTTGGCCAGTCCGGTGTACGGTGGTCAGGCGCGGACCTTGTTGGCCATGGGCATTTGCCAGATCCGTGCTGGCCAGTTGGCCGAGGCCGAAGCCAGTCTGGCGCGCTCATACGAGCTCGACGCGGGTAACCCGATCGTGGCCTACAACCTCGCTTCGCTGCAGTTTCGTCGCGGCGAGGCCAGCAAGGCGCAGTTCACCATTCGCAGGCTCAACAACACCGATCTGGCGAACGCCGAAACCCTCTGGTTGGGCATCAAGGTGGAGCGCCAGTTGCAGAACACCCAGGCGATGACGCAGCTCGCCCAGCAACTGGGTCGGCGCTACCCGGAATCTGCCCAGTGGGCCAACTACCAGCGCGGGGCCTTCAATGAGTGAGGCAGTCGCACAGCAGGGCAGCGGCGCGTCCGCAGAGACCGTTTTGCGGCCCGTCCGCCTGAAAGAAGCCCGCGAAGCGGCCGGCCTGCACATTGCCGCGCTGGCGGCTGCTTTGAAAGTGCCGGTCAAGAAGCTGGAGGCGCTTGAAGCCGGGCGTTACAGCGAGCTGCCCGACCTCACCTTTGCCAGAGCGCTGGCGTCCAGCGCGTGTCGGCAACTCAAGGTCGATCCGGCGCCGATCCTGCAGCAGATTCCGCAGAGCGCGTCGCCCAAACTCGGCCATCCGGGGCACGCTCTCAACGCACCGTTCAATCCGGGTCACGACGAAGCGCCCTTCAACCCTTTGAGCTGGTTGTCGCGCCCGGCATTGCTGGCGGCCATTGCGCTGCTGTTGGGTGCGCTGGTGATTGTTTTCCTTCCGCAGGCTGAAAGCCCGCCTGTTGCTGCCGCACCTGCAGCCGCCACGGTTTCCGAGCCGATGCCAGCCTCATTGCCCGCAGTTCCACTGGAGTCCGTGACTCCGGTCCAGCAGGACACTGCGGCTGCCGTCCCACCGCTCGTGGCCGATCCGGCAGCGGTGCCCGGTGGCACCACGATCGCTCCCGCAGAGCCTTCAACATCTCCGCCAGCACCCGTGGCTGATGCCGGTTCCGCGGCGACAACGGAGCCCGTCCCGGCTCAAAAACCGGGCAGCCTGTTGAGCATCGCCGCCACCGGTGAATCCTGGGTTGAAGTCATCAACGGTTCAGGCGTGGTGGTGGTCAAGCGGCTGATGCAGTCGGGCGATGTGATCGAATTTTCCGCTGCGCCGCCCTACACCGTGGTGCTGGGCAAGGCCGACGCCGCACAGGTGAGTGTGCGGGGAAAGTCGTTCGACACATCACCGTTCGCCCGCAACAACGTGGCCCGATTCGAGGTGAAATGAGCATGGACACAACGTCCCGATCTTCTCTTTTGTTGCCGGCCTCGGCTGATCAACCGATTGCCCTGGCTGCGGTGCGTGGGCGCCGTACCCGGCAAGGTGTCGTTGCCTGGGGCAGCCACCGCGTGACGGTGGGCGGCGACGCGCCCGTTCGCGTGCAGTCCATGACCAACACAGACACTGCTGACGCGGTGGGCACGGCGATCCAGGTGAAAGAGCTTGCTCTCGCGGGCTCGGAGCTGGTGCGCATCACGGTCAACAACGATGAGGCCGCCAAGGCCGTGCCTTACATCCGCGAGCAGCTCGATCGCATGGGCATCAACGTGCCCCTGATCGGCGACTTCCATTACAACGGCCACCGCCTGCTGGCAGACCACCCGGCCTGCGCCGAAGCTCTCTCCAAATACCGCATCAACCCCGGCAACGTGGGCCGTGGTGACAAGGGCGACCGTCAGTTCGCACAGATGGTGGAAATTGCCGCGCGCCACGACAAGGCCATCCGCATCGGCGTGAACTGGGGCAGTCTTGACCAGGACCTGCTGGCCCGCCTGATGGACGAGAACGCTGGCCGTGCCCGGCCTTGGGAAGCCCGTCAGGTGATGTACGAAGCGCTGATCACTTCCGCACTTGAATCCGCCAAGCGGGCCGAAGAGATCGGCCTCAACGGCAACAACATCGTTCTTTCGTGCAAGGTCAGCGCAGTACAAGACCTGATCGCGGTGTACCAGGCGCTGGCCCAGCGCTGCGACTACGCCTTGCACCTGGGGCTGACGGAAGCCGGCATGGGCACCAAGGGTGCGGTGGCCTCCACCGCCGCGCTCTCGGTGCTGCTGCAGCAGGGCATTGGCGACACCATCCGCATCTCGCTCACGCCGCAGCCGGGCGAAGCCCGTACGCAAGAGGTGGTGATTGCGCTGGAGATCCTGCAGGCTCTGGGCATGCGTGCGTTCGTGCCCTCGGTCACCGCCTGCCCGGGCTGTGGCCGCACCACCAGCACCACCTTCCAGGAACTGGCCAAGCAGATCGACGACTACCTGCGCAGTTCCATGTCGGTCTGGCGTGAGCGCTACCCAGGCGTTGAGAACCTCAAGGTGGCGGTGATGGGTTGCATCGTCAATGGCCCGGGTGAGAGCAAACACGCCGACATCGGCATCAGCCTGCCCGGCACCGGCGAGGCGCCGGCGGCCCCCGTCTTCATCGACGGACAAAAAGCAATGACCTTGCGCGGCGACGACATCGTGCGCGAGTTTCAGGTGATCGTGGACAACTACATCGAGAAAAAGTTTGGCGTCACCGCTTGAGGCCGGGCGCTTGCCCGGCTTCCGCTGACCGCACAGGCTTGCAGCACATGGCAGAAAAACTGACCGCCGTCAAAGGCATGAACGACATCGCTCCTCCTGCGTCCGCGCACTGGGAGTGGCTCGAAGAAACCCTGCGCACGCTGATGCGCCGCTATGGCTACCGCAACCTGCGCACGCCCATCGTGGAGCCCACGGCGTTGTTTGTGCGCGGCCTGGGCGAGGTGACCGACATCGTCGAGAAGGAGATGTACTCCTTTGAAGACCGGCTCAACGGCGAGCAGCTCACGCTGCGCCCGGAGAACACGGCCGGTGTGGTGCGCGCCGCGCTTGAACATTCGCTGCTGTACGACGGCGGCAAGCGCCTGTACTACATGGGCCCGATGTTCCGCCACGAGCGCCCGCAGCGTGGTCGCTACCGCCAGTTCCACCAGTTCGGCGCCGAGGCCCTGGGTTTTGCCGGCCCCGACGTGGACGCCGAGCTGATCGTGCTGGCCTGCGACCTCTGGGCCGAGCTCGGTCTCAGCGGCATCGAACTCGAAATCAACAGCCTGGGCCAGCCCCCGGAGCGGTTGGCGCACCGCCAGGCCCTCATCAGCTACCTGGAAGCCCACGCCGACCAGCTGGACGAAGAGGCCAAGCGCCGCCTGCACAGCAACCCGCTGCGCATCCTGGACACCAAGAACCCGGCCATGCAGGCGTTGGTGAACGCCGCGCCGCGCCTGATGGACCACCTGGGCGCCGAGTCGCTGGAGCACTTCAACCGCCTGCGCGGGCTGCTCGATGCGCACGGCATCCAGTACCGCATCAACCCGCGCCTGGTGCGCGGCATGGACTACTACAACCTCTCGGTGTTCGAGTTCGTCACCACGCAACTGGGCTCGCAAGGCACGGTGTGCGCCGGTGGCCGCTACGACGGCCTGTTCGAACAGATCGGCGGCAAGGCCGCACCCGCCGTGGGCTGGGCCCTGGGCATGGAGCGCATCCTTGAATTGCTGAAAGAGCAGGGCAAACTGCCCGAGCAGCCCGTGCCCGATGCCTACGCGGTGGTGCCCGACGCGGCCCACGTGCCGCAGGTCATGCCGGTTCTGCGAGCTCTGCGCCAGCACGGCGTGAACGTGCAGATGCACGCGGGCGGTGCCGATGGCATGGGCAGCATGAAGTCGCAGTTCAAGAAAGCCGACGCCAGCGGCGCGCGCTTTGCCCTGATTTTTGGCGAGCAGGAGCTGCAGCAGGGCAACGTGGCTGTGAAGCCGCTGCGCGGACCGCGGCCAGACGGCGAAGCGCCTCACCCGGAGGCCACCCAGAGGCTCTTGCCTCTCAACGGTGTGCCCGCTTGGGCGGCGAGCTTGCGCAGCGCCTGATTTCGTCTCATCTCCTGCGGTGTGGCCGAGGCAGTGATGCCATGGCCACCCGCCTACAATCGAGCGTTGCGCTCCCGGCGCCCGAACCCGAATCGAATTTGCAGCATGGCCAAACACCTCGACCTCGAAGAGCAGGAACAGCTCGATCAGATCAAACACTTCTGGAGCCAGTACGGCAACCTCATCAGCTGGGTGCTGATCGTGGTGTTCGGATCGTTTGCCGCCTGGAACGGCTGGAACTACTGGCAGCGCACCCAGGCCGCCAAAGCCGCAGCGCTGTACGACGAGGTGGACCGCGCTGCAGTCGCCAAGGACACCGACCGCATGCAGCGCGCGCTGGCCGACATGCAGTCCCGGTTCGCCAGCACCACCTACGCGAGTCAGGCGGCACTGCAGGCGGGCAAGACGCTGTTCGATGCGGGTAAGCTGCCCGAGGCGCGAGCCGCGCTGGCATGGGCCGCTGAAAAATCCTCTGACGACTCCTACAAGGCCGTCGCCCGCTTGCGCCTGGCCGCACTGGACATCGAAGCGCAAGCGTTCGATCAGGCCCTCAAAACGCTGGAAGCACCCGTTCCCAAGCCGTTCGAGCCGCTGGTGGCCGATCGCCGCGGCGATGTGTTCCTGGCCCAGGGCAAAGCCGACGAAGCCAAAGCGCAGTACCAGACCGCCTGGCAGGGCTTGAGTACCCGAACCGAATACCGCCGGCTGATCGAAGTGAAGCTGGCTTCGCTGGGCGTTGATGTGGCCAGCCTGACTCCAACAACCGAGGTGGTCCGTTGAACCCATTCTTGAATTCATGGCAGCGCAGCCTGCGCACCGTTTGCGTGGGTATGCTTGTCGTGGCGGGCCTGGCAGCCTGTTCCTCCGGTCCCAAAAAGCCACAACCCACCGAGCTGCCCCCAGTGGCGGCGCTCATGGGAACGCGATTGGCATGGACGGCCCAGATCGGCGCCGGCACCGAATCCATCACGCCGCTGGTGGCGTCGGGCCGCGTGTTCGTTGCCAGCACCTCCGGCACGGTGGCGGCGCTGGATGGCAACACCGGCCAAGACGTGTGGCGCTTGAATCTCGGAACTCCAATCGCTGCTGGCGTGGGGTCTGATGGGCAGACCGCCGCCGTTGTCACGCGCGAAAACCAGCTTGTGGCGCTGGCCAGTGGGCGCGAGGTGTGGCGTGTGCGATTGCCCGCCCGCGCATTCACGGCCCCGCTGGTCGCCGGTGCGCGCGTGTTCGTGCTCACCGCCGACCGCACCGTCACCGCATTCGACGCCCAGAACGGCGCTCGCCTGTGGACCCAGTCACGCACCGGCGAGCCCCTGGTGCTGAGCCAGAGCGGCGCTTTGCTGGCCGTTGGCGACACGCTCGTGGCCGGTTTGTCGGGGCGGCTGGTCGGCCTCAATCCCGCCAATGGTTCTGTGCGTTGGGAAGCGCCGGTGGCCACCTCACGCGGCACCAACGAGGTGGAGCGCCTGGTGGACATCGTTGGCCCGGTCAGCAGGATTGGCGACAGCGTTTGTGCGCGCGCCTACTCGGCCGCTGTTGGCTGCGTGGACGCCAGCCGTGGCACCGTGGTCTGGTCGCGTGTCGTGCAAGGGACCACCGGTGTTCATGGCGATGATCGCCTGGTCTTCGGCTCCGACGCCGAAGGCCGCTTCCAGGCATGGCAACGCACCTCTGGTGAGCCGGCCTGGGACATCCAGCGCCTGAAGTACCGTGGCCTGAGCGCACCGGTGGCCTTGGGCCGCGTGGTCGCTGTGGGCGACAACACCGGCCTGGTGCACCTGATCTCGCGCGAAGATGGCAGCGAAATGACCCGCCTGAGCACCGACGGTTCGCCAATCCTGGCGGCGCCCGTGCTCGCTGGTGACGCGCTCGTGGTGCAGACCCGTAACGGCGGCGTGTACGCCTGGCGCCCCCAATAGCGGTCACGGTTGAACCGTACCGCCCCCTGAACGAAAGCAGCCTTCCTTGAAACCCGTCATCGCCCTGGTGGGCCGCCCCAATGTGGGCAAGTCCACCCTGTTCAACCGCCTGACGAGTTCTCGCGACGCCATCGTGGCCGACTTTGCCGGCCTCACCCGTGATCGACACTACGGCAATGGCCGCCTCGGTGCACGCGAATACATCGTCATCGACACCGGTGGCTTCGAGCCCGATGCGAACGAGGGCATCTACAAGGAGATGGCCAAGCAGACGCGACAGGCCGTAGCCGAGTCCGATGTTGTGCTGTTTGTGGTCGATGCGCGAGCCGGCATCAGCGCTCAAGACCATGAAATCGCAGGCTACCTGCGGCGCCTGGGCAAGCCTTGTGTGCTCGTGGCCAACAAGGCCGAGGGCATGACCCAGGGCTTGCAGCTGGTTGAATTTTTTGAATTGGGACTGGGCGAAGTGCTGCCGGTTTCGGGCGCGCACGGCCAAGGCGTCCGCTCGATGGTCGAACTGGCGCTCGAGCGCATCCCGGGCTTGCCACCGGAAGACGAAGAAGAGCCAGCACCGGCCGGCGTGATCCGCCTGGCGGTGGCGGGACGGCCCAACGTGGGCAAGTCCACCCTGATCAACGCCTGGTTGGGTGAAGAGCGCCTGGTGGCATTCGACCTGCCAGGCACCACGCGTGACGCCATTTCCGTTCCGTTCGAGCGCAACGGGCAGAAGTTCGAGTTGATCGACACGGCCGGCATTCGCCGCAAGGGCCGGGTGTTTGAAGCGATCGAGAAGTTTTCGGTGGTGAAAACCTTGCAGGCCATCGAAAACGCCCACGTCGTGTTGCTGTTGCTGGACGCCACCCAGGGTGTTACCGATCAGGACGCTCACATTGCCGGCTACATCCTCGAGAGTGGCCGCGCTGTGGTGCTGGCGCTCAACAAGTGGGATGCGGTGGATGCTTACCAGCGCGAGCAGATCGAGCGGCAGATCGAGACCCGTCTGGCCTTTCTGAAGTTTGCCTCGATTCACATGATTTCGGCACAGAAGCGCCAGGGACTCGCGCCGGTGTGGAAATCGATTGTTCAAGCCCAGGCCTCGGCCATGCGCAAGATGTCCACGCCGGTGCTCACGCGTCTGCTGGCGGAGGCGGTACAGTTTCAAGCGCCCACGCGTGGGGGCATGTTCCGTCCAAAAATGCGCTATGCCCACCAAGGCGGCATGAACCCACCGGTGATCGTGATCCACGGCAATTCGCTGGAGCACGTGCCGGATTCGTACAAACGCTTCCTTGAGGGACGCTTTCGCAAGGCCTTCGACCTCGTCGGTACGCCCTTGCGGATCGAGTTCAAGACCTCCGCCAATCCCTTCAAGGAATAGGATTTCCCTCGAAGGCATGAGCAGTACAAACGCTGTGGTATGGTGCCAGCCTTATCAACTTTTTTCTGAACACGGAGCATATCGTGAGCAATAACAAAGGCCAACTTTTGCAAGATCCTTTCTTGAACCAGCTGCGCCGGGAGCATGTTCCCGTGTCGATTTACCTGGTCAACGGCATCAAGTTGCAAGGGCAGATCGAATCGTTTGACCAGTACGTGGTCCTCCTGCGCAACACCGTCACCCAGATGGTTTACAAGCACGCGATCTCCACCATCGTTCCGGGTCGCCCCGTGCAGTTCACCGCAGCCTCTGCGGACGAGCCTGCCGCACCTTGAACGCTTGTTCCCTGAATGCCGGGTCGGTCTCGCGGGGCGACCCGGTGCACAGCGCTCCTGGCGCTGTCATTGAACCGATTTGAAATCTCCTGAAGTTTCTTCCCTCTCCACGCCATCGGTCATTCTGGTGGGAGTGGATTTTGGTACGCCTCACTTCGACGCTCCGCTGGAGGAATTGGGCCTGTTGGCCCAGACTGCGGGCTATGCCGTGGCGGAGCGGGTGACCTGCAAGCGGCGTGCGCCCGACCCAGCCTTGTTTGTGGGCTCCGGAAAGGCCGACGAGATCAAACTGCTGGCCCAATCGACGGGGGCTTCAGAGGTCTTGTTCGACCAATCGCTCAGCCCCGCCCAGCAACGCAATCTTGAGCGTCATCTCGGCATGCCGGTCAATGACCGCACGCTGTTGATTCTGGAGATCTTTGCCCAGCGGGCGCGCAGTCATGAGGGCAAATTGCAGGTGGAGCTTGCCCGGCTTCAATATCTCTCCACCCGCCTGGTGCGGCGCTGGTCGCACCTGGAGCGTCAAAGCGGTGGTATCGGCATGCGCGGTGGTCCTGGCGAAACGCAGATCGAGCTGGACCGCCGCATGATCGGCGAATCGATCAAGCGGACCAAAGAGCGCCTTGAGAAGGTGAAGAAGCAGCGCGCCACCCAGCGCCGCCAGCGCGAGCGCCGCGACACCTTTTCCATCTCGTTGGTGGGGTACACCAACGCCGGC
Source organism: Hydrogenophaga sp. (assembly GCF_048549895.1). Taxonomy (GTDB): domain Bacteria; phylum Pseudomonadota; class Gammaproteobacteria; order Burkholderiales; family Burkholderiaceae_C; genus Hydrogenophaga. Next base: position 33,540 of record NZ_JBLYYB010000214.1, on the reverse strand, counting down.
AAGTCTTCGCTGTTCAACGGGTTGGTCAAGGCGCGCGCGTATGCGGCCGATCAGCTCTTTGCCACGCTGGACACGACCACCCGCCAGCTGTATCTGGGCGAGGCGGGTCGGTCCGTGTCCTTGTCGGACACGGTGGGCTTCATCCGGGATCTTCCGCATGGTCTGGTCGATGCCTTTGCTGCCACCTTGCAAGAAGCCGCCGACGCCGACCTGCTGCTGCACATCGTCGACGCATCCAACCCCTCGCACCCGGAGCAGATTGCCTCCGTGATGGGCGTGCTCAAGGACATCGGTGCCGATCAGGTCCCGCAGATCCTGGTGTTCAACAAGCTCGATGCGATGGACGAAGCGAACCTTCCGAAGGTTCTGAGTGATCAGATGGAACTGGATGGTCAACCGGTGGCTCGTATTTACGTGAGCGCGAAAACAGGTGAGGGATTGCCGGCCTTGCGAGCGCTTCTGGCTGCGCAGGTCACAAACCTCAAAGGTGGGCAAGGCCCCATGACCCCGGGGGCGTTCCCTGAAATGGAAAGTCCGGTGTCCTGATTGGGCACAATGTGATGGTTTTTGAATCGACAAAAAGTTGGCAACACATGGATGTGAATCTGCAAACCCCCGCCCGCGCTGAGCAGTCAGGCCCAAGCTCCAAACCTCGACGGGGTGTGAGCAAGTTGCTGGGCATGTTCAACCTGAACGATCCACGCTGGGGTCGGGGTGACGACGCATCCCGCAACGAGGGATCCAAAGACGGCCAGGAACCCGAGCGCAACGACGACAACCGGACGCCGCAGCGTCCACGAGGTCAGGGACCCAATCAGGGTCCGCCGGATCTCGACGAACTGTGGCGCGACTTCAACCGCAAGCTGGGCGGCCTTCTGGGCAAAAAAGGCGGTGGTCAGGGTGGTGGAAACGGCTCTGGCGGCGGCGGCATGCCCAATTTCAACCCCAGCCCCAAGACCACCGGCATCGGGGCGGGCCTCATTGTTGGCGTGGCGGCGCTGATCTGGCTGGGCACCGGCTTCTTCATCGTGCAGGAAGGCCAGCAGGCCGTCATCACACAGTTCGGCAAGTACAACAGCACGGTGGGGGCCGGTTTCAACTGGCGTCTGCCGTACCCGGTTCAACGCCACGAAACGGTGTTCGTCACGCAGATCCGCTCTGTTGATGTGGGCCGCGACAATCTTGTGCCTGCTACCGGCCTGCGGGAGTCGGCCATGCTGACGGAAGACGAAAACATCGTCGAGATCAAATTCGCGGTGCAGTACCGCCTCAATGACGCCCGCGCTTTCCTGTTCGAGAGCCGCGACCCGGATGCCTCGGTTGTCAAAGCGGCCGAGACAGCGGTGCGTGAGGTGGTCGGCAAGATGAAGATGGATGCGGCGCTGGCCGAAGAACGCGACCAGATTGCGCCGCGCGTGCGCGCACTCATGCAAACCATCCTCGACCGCTACAAGGTGGGTATCGAGGTGGTGGGCATCAACCTGCAGCAGGGCGGTGTCCGTCCGCCCGAGCAGGTGCAGGCGTCCTTTGACGATGTGCTCAAGGCCGGCCAGGAGCGCGAGCGTGCCAAGAACGAAGCCGAGGCCTACGCCAACGACGTGGTGCCCAGGGCTCGTGGTGCGGCCTCCCGTCTGACCGAAGAAGCAGAGGGTTACCGTGCACGCATCGTCGCGCAGGCAGAAGGTGATTCGCAGCGCTTCCGTTCGGTGCTCACCGAGTACCAGAAGGCGCCGCAGGTCACCCGCGAGCGCATGTACACCGACGCCATGCAGGAGATCTACAGCAACGTGACCAAGGTGCTGGTGGATTCCAAGGCTGGCAACAACCTGCTGTATTTGCCGCTGGACAAGATCATGCAGATGACGGTCCAGTCGCCCTCTGCCACGCCTGCAACCGTCACGCCTCCAGCCAGTGCGGGTCCTGCATCCACGCCGGCCAGCCGCAGCCTGGACAACGCAGCCCGCTCGCGCGAGCGCGAAAGCCGTTGAACGCAGCACACGAGACCAAAGAGCAACGCACATGAACAAATTGGGTTTCATCCTCACCAGCCTCGTTGTGGCGCTGGCCATCGCCAGTTCCATGCTGTTCGTGGTCGACCAGCGCCAGTTCGGCGTGGTCTTCCAGTTGGGTCAGATCAAGCAGGTCGTGACAGAGCCGGGCCTGAACTTCAAGCTGCCGCCACCGTTCCAGAACGTGTCCTACATCGACAAGCGCCTGCTCACCCTGGAGAGCACCGACACCGAGCCGACGCTCACCGCTGAAAAGCAGCGCGTGGTGATCGACTGGTACGTGCGCTGGCGCATCGCCGAGCCGCAGGAGTACATCCGCAACGTCGGGGTCACCGAGCGTGCAGGCGCTCTGCAACTCAACCGGGTGGTGCGCAACTCGTTCCAGCAGGAAGTGAACAAGCGCACCGTCAACGAACTGCTGTCGACCCGCCGCGAGGAGTTGATGGCCGATGTGAAGCGTGAAGTGCTCGCGGCTGTGCGAAGCGCAGACAAGCCATGGGGCATGGACGTGGTGGACGTGCGGATCACCCGCGTTGACTACGCCGAGAGCATCACCGCTTCCGTCTACCAGCGGATGGAAGCCGAGCGCAAGCGCGTGGCCAACGAGCTGCGATCCACCGGTTTTGCCGAGGGCGAGAAGATTCGTGCGGACGCCGACCGCCAGCGTGAAGTGATCGTGTCCGAGGCTTACCGCGACGCGCAGCTCATCAAGGGTGAGGGCGATGCCAAGGCCGCTGCGTCGTTCTCCGATGCATTCGGTCGCGACCCGGCATTTGCCCAGTTCTACCGCAGCCTGGAAGCCTACAAGTCGAGCTTCGCCAGCAAGTCCGACGTGGTGGTGGTCGACCCTTCGTCCGACTTCTTCAAGTCGCTGCGCAGCAGCAATCTGGCACCGAGCCGGTGAGCCGAATGACGCGCAGCGTCTGTATTTTTCGCCAGCGCTGAGCGCGCGGCCAGCGCGGCGTGGACGCGATCTGGATCGCACTGGCGCTCGTGCTGGTGTTTGAGGGCATCCTGCCCTTGGTGGCGCCGCGCTTGTGGCGCCGGGTCTTCTCTGAAATGCTCGGCCTGCGCGACGGACAGCTGCGTTTCTTCGGTCTGATCTGCGTGGCCATCGGCGTGTTGATGGTCTGGCTGCTCGGCTGATTTTTTCTGGTCAGGCGGGCGTTGGATTCGCCCGCTCCCGGCACCTTGCGCGGTCACCGGGCGGATACCCTGCCGCACCCCGGTAAAATCGCGGTTTTAACAGCTCCTGAAAATGCCCATGTCTGCCTGGGTCCTCCCGGATCACATAGCCGATGTCTTGCCTTCCGAGGCCCGCCACATCGAAGAATTGCGCAGGAGCTTGCTCGATACAGCCCGTGGCCATGGCTACGAGCTCGTCATGCCGCCCCTGCTGGAGCATCTTGAATCGCTGCTCACCGGCACCGGCGAAGCACTCGACCTGCAAACCTTCAAACTCGTGGACCAGTTGTCCGGCCGCACGCTGGGCCTGCGCGCCGACAGCACGCCGCAGGTGGCGCGCATCGACGCGCACCTGCTCAACCGCCAGGGCGTGGCGCGCCTGAGTTACTGCGGCCCGGTGGTGCACACCCGCATCGACCGTCCGCTGGCGAGCCGCGAACCGCTGCAGTTCGGCGCCGAAATCTACGGACACGCCGGTCTGGAGGCCGACCTCGAAGTGATCGAGCTCGCGCAAGCCTGCCTGCGCGTGGCTGGTGTGAAGGGCCTGCAGCTCGACATGGCCGATGTGCGCGTGATCGACGCCGTGCTCGCGCCGGTGACGCTGTCCGCGCCGCAGGAGGCCCGCATCCACGCCGCACTCAACGCCAAGGACGTGGCCGAACTCCAGGTGCTCGCGCGCGACCTGCCGGCCGACGTGCGCCGCGATCTGTGCGCGCTGCCGCGCCTCTTCGGTGATGTGGCCGTGCTCGACGAAGCGAAGCTCGCGCTGCAGGCGTCGCCCGCTTTGCACGCCGCGCTGGACAACCTGCGCTGGCTCGCCTCGCACGCGCAGGACATGGCAGTGTCGATCGATCTGGCGGACCTGCGCGGCTACGCTTACTACACCGGCATGCGCTTCGCCCTGTTTGCGCAGGCGGGGCAGGGCAGTGCGGGGCAGTCGCTGGAATTGGCCAGGGGTGGTCGCTACGACGAGGTGGGCGCCGTGTTCGGCCGCAACCGCCCGGCGGTGGGCTTCAGCCTGGACCTCAAGGAACTCGTGGCCGCCGTGGCGCCACGGTCCCTGGTGGCCGCGATCCGCGCGCCCTGGGGCATGGACGCCAGCCTGCGCAACGCCGTGGCCGGCCTGCGATCGCAGGGCCACACGGTGGTGTGCGTGTTGCCCGGCCACGAACACGAAGTCGACGAATTCCATTGCGACCGCGAACTGGTGCCGGATGCGGCGCAGGCGGGCACATGGACAGTGAAGAACATTCAAACGGAAATCAGCCAATGACGAACAGCAGCAGCGCCGTGACACCCGGTCGCAACGTGGTGGTGGTGGGGACCCAGTGGGGCGACGAGGGCAAAGGCAAACTGGTTGACTGGCTGACCGAAACCGCCACCGGTGTGGTGCGTTTCCAGGGCGGCCACAACGCCGGCCACACACTGGTCATCAATGGCGTGAAAACCGCGCTCCACCTCATCCCCAGCGGCATCATGCGCGCCGGCGTCAAGTGTTACATCGGCAACGGCGTGGTGCTCTCGGTGGGCAAGCTGTTTGAAGAGATTGCAGGCCTCGAGAAGGCCGGTGTCGAAGTGCGTTCGCGCCTGCGCGTGAGCGAAGGCTGCCCGCTGATCCTGCCGTTCCACGCCGCGATCGATATCGCGCGCGAAGCCGCCAAGGTCAAGGCTGGCACCGAGAAGATCGGCACCACCGGCCGCGGCATCGGCCCGGCCTACGAAGACAAGATCGCGCGCCGCGCACTGCGCGTGCAGGACCTGCGTTACCCCGAGCGCTTCGCCGCCAAGTTGCGCGAGCTGCTCGATCTGCACAACCACCTGCTCACCAGCTACCTGCACTCGGCCGACATGGTCTGGGACGAGAAGATCGCCGCCTACATGAAAGACGGCGCGATCCAGTTCGAGCCGGTGTACGCCGAAGCCATGCAACAGGCCGAACTGCTCAAGCCCATGATCGCCGACGTGTCGCGCGAGCTCAACGAGGCCCACAAGGCCGGTGCCAACCTGCTGTTTGAAGGCGCACAGGGCACGCTGCTCGACATCGACCACGGCACCTACCCCTTCGTCACGTCGAGCAACTGCGTGGCGGGCAACGCTGCGGCGGGCTCCGGCGTTGGCCCCGGCCTGCTGCACTATGTGCTGGGCATCACCAAGGCCTACTGCACCCGCGTGGGTGGTGGCCCGTTCCCGACCGAACTCGACTGGGAAAGAGAAGGCACACCGGGCTGGCACATGGCCACCGTGGGTGCTGAGAAGGGCGTGACCACCGGGCGCAGCCGCCGCTGTGGCTGGTTCGACGCCGCGCTGCTCAAACGCTCGGCGCAGGTCAATGGCCTCACCGGTCTGTGCATCACCAAGCTCGACGTGCTCGACGGCCTGACCGAACTCAAGCTCTGCACCGGTTACGAACTCGATGGTGAAACCATCGACATTCTGCCGCTGGGCGCCGAAGACATCGCGCGTTGCACGCCGATCTACGAAACCCTGCCCGGCTGGAGCGATTCGTCGGCGGGAGTGACCCAGTACGACAAGTTGCCCGAGAACGCGCGCCGTTATCTGCAGCGCATTCAGGAAACCACCGGTGTGCCGATCCACGTGGTGTCGACCAGCCCCGACCGCGACCACACCATCCTGCTGCACCACCCTTATCACGGTTAAGCACGGCTGAGCGGTGCATTTGCGGCCTCCCCCGGCCGTGCACCGTGCAAGAATCCCGACCGATACCCCCACCCGGAGTCCGCATGCTCACCGAAGACGGCAAACACCTCTACGTCTCCTACGACGAGTACCACAACCTGATCGAGAAGCTCGCGCTCAGGGTGCACCAGTCCGGCTGGGAATTCGACACCATCCTGTGCCTGGCGCGCGGCGGCATGCGCCCCGGCGACATCCTCTCGCGCATCTTCGACAAGCCCCTGGCCATCATGTCGACCAGCTCTTACCGCGCCGCTGCCGGCACCCAGCAGGGCAACCTGGACATCGCGCGCTACATCACCACGCCCAAAGGCGAAATCGCCGGCAAGGTGCTGCTGGTGGACGATCTTGCCGATTCCGGTCACACGCTCAAGGCGGTGATCGACATGCTCAAGAACAACTACGCGCCCATCACCGAGATGCGCAGCGCGGTGATCTGGACCAAACAGCTCTCGGCCTTCACGCCCGACTATTCGGTGGAGTTCCTGCCGACCAATCCGTGGATCCACCAGCCTTTTGAAGGCTACGACAGCATGCGTCCCGCCCAACTGCTGGAAAAATGGAAACTGTGAACTGAATGAAAGACCTGTCCACCCGCCTGATCCACCACCCCTACAAACCCCCCGAGGGTTTCGAGGCGGTGGCGCCGGGTGTGCACAAGGCATCCACCGTCTTCTTCCCCAACGTCCAGGCGCTGCGCACCTACGACTGGAAAGACAAGAGCGGCTACACCTACGGCCTGCACGGCACGCCGACCACCTTCACGCTGGAAGAGCGCATCGCCACCATCGAAGGCGGTCAACACTGCGTGCTGGTGCCCAGCGGCCTGTCGGCCGTGGCGCTGGTCGACATGGCCTTTCTGCGCAGCGGCGACGAGGTGCTGATCCCCGACAACGCCTATGGCCCCGGCAAATCCTTCGCTGCGGTCGAACTTGCTGCCTGGGGTATCACCCACCGCTTTTTCGACGCCATGGACCCCGACGACCTGGCGCGGCAGCTTTCGCCCGCCACGCGCCTGGTCTGGCTGGAAGCGCCGGGCTCCATCACGCTGGAGTTCCCCGATCTCCCCGCGCTCGTGGCCCGTGTGCAGCAGGCCAACCAGGGCCGCACCGGCCAGCGGGACATCGTCACCGTGCTCGACAACACCTGGGGCGCAGGCATCGCCTTCAACGCGTTTGATCTTGGCGTGGACATTTCCATGCAGGCGCTCACCAAATACCCCAGCGGTGGTGCCGATGTGTTGATGGGCTCGGTGGTCACGCGCGATGAGTCCTTGCACCGCCAGGTGCTGCTCACCCACATGCGCCTGGGCCTGGCCGTGGCCGCCAACGACGCCGAACTGGTGCTGCGCAACCTGCCGACCATGGCGCTGCGCTACCAGGCGCAAGACGCCAGCACCCGTGCATTGGCCGAGTGGATGCAGGCACAACCCGGCGTCGTGCAGGTGCTGCACCCGGCCTTGCCCGACTCACCAGGCCACGCCACCTGGAAGCGCGATGCCACAGCGGCGGCCTGCCTGTTCAGCGCCGTGTTTGACCCTGCCATCCCGCAGTCGCGCATCGACGCGTTTTGCGACAGCCTCCAGCTCTTTCGCCTGGGCTGGAGCTGGGCCGGCCCCATCAGCCTGTGCGCCCCCTACGACATGGCCTCCATTCGCACGAGAGCCTGGCCGCACGCCGGTGGTCTGGTACGCTTTGCGGTCGGTCTGGAATCCGTGCACGATCTGCGTGCCGACCTTGCACAGGCCCTGGGCGCCTTGCAAGCCTGACCCCTTCGTTTCAACAGACCTGAAAGACTGATTTGGCTACTCCCAACTACGGATACGAAAAACGCCAGCGCGAGCTTGCCAAGAAGAAAAAGAAAGAGGAAAAGCTCAAGGCCAAAGCCGAAGGCCGCCGCCACGACGACACGGATGCGCCGGAAGAGCCGGACGCCGATGCACCGGACGGCGCGGCGGGCGGCGACGGCGCTGGCGCAGGCAACTGACGCTCAAGCGCTTGCCAGTGGCCTGGGCCCCGCGCTCAGGCCGTGTTTTCGCTGGCGATCAAGGATCGCGCAGCCTCGTTCAGTGAATCGGCTGAACGGTCCCGCAGCTCACAGGGCAGGGCCTGCGGAAATTGTTTGAAGTTGCGCCCGATGGACTGGGCGTACATGGGGTCGTAGTGGCGGGTCAGCAGCTCCAGCACCACCTCTGGTGTCTGACCACCCTTCACCTTCTCGACCCAGCCCGACACCACCTCTTTGCCACGCAACTCGGTCAGCGCTTCCAGACGTGAGCAAAACGAAGCCGGGTCTTTCACGAAGAAGTCGTAGTCTTCCAGCAGCAGCGCCACACGCTCTTCGTCCGCCAGGCGCAGGTCGATGCAGGGGCTGGCGCGCATCGCGTCAATGAGTGCGTCGGGCACGCGCACATTGCCCACCTTCTTGCTTTCGCTCTCCACGTACACCACGCGCGTCGGGTCAAAGCTGCGCAGGGCAGACCACACCATCGAATCAAAGCGCTTCTGGCTCGGCTGTGGCTGGCCCGGAATGTGACCCAGCACCGAGCTGCGGTGGCTGGCCAGGGCTTCCAGATCGAGCACCTGCGCACCCTGCGCGGCCAGCGCCTGCAGCAGGCGCGTCTTGCCGCTGCCGGTGGGGCCGCAGACGACGCGGTAGTGCAGGCGCTCGGCCAGCGCCGGCAGCGACTCCACCAGCGCCGCGCGCCAGGCCTTGTAGCCGCCTTCGACCAGGGTCACATGAAAACCGATGGCGCCCAGGATGGTGGCCAGCGCGCCGCTGCGGTTGCCGCCGCGCCAGCAGTACACCAGCGGCTTCCAGGTGCGGGGTTTGTCGATCACCTCGCGTTCGATGTGGGCCGCGATGTTGCGCGCCGACAAGGCCGCACCGCGCTTTTTGGCCTCGAACGGGTTGACCTGCTTGTACATCGTGCCGATGGTGATGCGCTCTTCGTTGTTGAGCGTGGGCCAGTTCACCGCGCCCGGCACATGGTCGAGCGCGTGCTCGTCTTCGGTGCGGGCGTCGATGATCAGGTCGAATTCGGCCAGGCGGCTCAGCGCCTCGGTGGCATTCAGGGTGTGGACGGGCATGCCCGATTATCGGCGCGCGATCAGTTGGCGAAGTTCGGGCCACACGTTGTCGCGCATGGTGGGCTGGGCAGACTCGTTGGGGTGGATGCGGTCGTTCTGGAACAGCGCGGTCGGGTCCTTGGTGTCGGCCACACCCTTCAGAAAGAACGGCACCAACGCCGTCTTCTCGGCCTTGGCCACGGTGGTGAACACCTCACGGAATTCCTGCGCGTACTTGGCGCCGTAGTTCGGCGGCATCTCCATGCCCAGCAGCAGCACCTGCGCGCCCGCTTCGCGAGACAGCCGCGCCATGGTGGCGATGTTCTCGCGCGTGCCGGTCAGCGGCAGGCCGCGCAGGGCGTCGTTGCCGCCGAGCTCGATCACCACCCACTTGGGCTTGTGCTGCTTGAGCAGTGCTGCGATGCGCGAACGCCCACCCGAGGTGGTGTCGCCGCTGATGCTGGCGTTGACCACACGTGCCTTCACTTTTTCTTTGACCATGGTTTCGCTCAACAGGGCCACCCAGCCGGTGCCGCGCTTGAGGCCGTATTCGGCGCTGAGCGAGTCGCCCACCACCAGAACCACCGGCAGGTTGCCGCTCGCGGCCTGTGCGGGTGTCTGCGCCAGTGCGGTGCCCAAAGACCCCGCAGCGGCGAGCGCGCACACGCTGCAGACCAGCGCGTTAAAGTGACGGCGTTTCAACTTGAGAAGTCCTTCCATGTCCGATGTGATGATTGCGGTCCAGCATGTGTTCAAGTCGGTCACCGACTCCACCGGGTCGCTGACCATTCTGCGCGATATCGATTTCACCCTGAACAAAGGGGAGACCGCTGCGATCGTGGGTGCGTCCGGGTCGGGCAAGAGCACGCTGCTGTCCATCGTGGCCGGGTTGGACACACCCACCAGCGGCACAGTTCACATCGATGGCGTCGATTTGTTCGCCATGGACGAAGACCAGCGCGCCGCGCTGCGTTCGCAAAAGGTTGGTTTTGTGTTCCAGAGCTTCCAGTTGCTGGGCAACCTCACCGCGCTGGAGAACGTGATGCTGCCGCTGGAACTGGCCGGCCGGCGCGACGCACGCGCCACCGCCACCCACATGCTGCAACGCGTGGGCCTGGGCGAACGGCTCTCCAGCTACCCCAAGGTGCTCTCGGGCGGCGAACAGCAGCGCGTGGCGCTGGCGCGCGCTTTCGTGGTGCAGCCTGCTGTGTTGCTGGCCGACGAGCCCACCGGCAGCCTGGACTTCGCCACCGGCGGCAAGATCATGGAACTCATGTTCGACCTGAACCGGGAGCAAGGCACCACGCTTGTGCTGGTCACGCACGACCGCGGCATCGCCCAGCGCTGTGAACGGCGCATCACCATCGAGGCCGGGCAGGTGGTGCCCGAAGTGAAAGAGGCTGCGGCCATCGCCTGAGACTGCCCGCGCCCGGAGGGGATAATCCGGGTATGTCTTCCCCCAAAGTGCTTTTCGGCTTTCACGCCGTGGGCGTGCGCCTGAAAACCGCGCCGCAATCCATCATCGAGATCTACTACGAGCCCACGCGCCGCGACGCGCGCATGCGGCAGTTTCTCGACAAGGCCCGCGAGGCCAACGCCCGCCTGATCGAGGCCGACGGCCTGCGCATCGCCAAGCTCGCCGGCAGCCACGGCCACCAGGGTGTGGCCGCGCGCGTGGAGGAGATCAAGCAGGTGCATTCGCTCGACGAATTGCTGGAGCAGCTGGAGGCCACCGGCGTGCCGCCCTTGCTGCTGGTGCTCGACGGCATCACCGACCCGCACAACCTCGGCGCCTGCCTGCGGGTGGCCGACGGCGCCGGCGCCCACGCCGTGATCGCACCCAAGGACCACGCCGCCGGCATCAACGCCACCGTGGCCAAGGTGGCCAGCGGCGCAGCCGAGACCATGCCGTACTTCATGGTGACCAACCTGGCTCGCACGCTGGGCGAACTCAAGGAACGCAACATCTGGGTCATCGGCACCAGCGACGACGCACCGAAGACGCTCTACCAGGTGGAACTCAAAGGCCCTGTGGCGCTGGTGCTCGGTGCCGAAGGCGCGGGCATGCGCCAGCTCACCCGCAAGACCTGCGACGAACTGGTGAGCATTCCCATGGCCGGCGCAGTGGAAAGCCTGAACGTGTCGGTGGCCAGTGGTGTGTGTTTGTACGAGGCGCTGCGACAGCGAAGCTGAAGCCATGCTGGAGACGGTGCGCGGCTGGATCGGCGAAGCGCGCCACATTGCGGTGCTCACCGGCGCGGGCATGAGCGCCGAATCCGGTGTGCCGACGTTTCGAGATGCGCAAACTGGTTTGTGGTCGCAATTCAACCCGCAAGACCTGGCCACCGAAGCCGCGTTTCGCGCCCACCCCCAGCGTGTGTGGGATTGGTATGCCCATCGTCGGGAGATGATCGCCGCCGTGCAACCCAATGCGGGGCATGTGTCGCTTGCCAGTTTTGCCCAACGACATCCTGGCCGCCTGACCCTCATCACCCAGAACGTGGATGGTCTGCACCAGCTCGCAGGGCAGAGCGATGCACTGGCGCTGCACGGCAACATCGCGGAGGACCAGTGGCTGGATTCGCCACGCAGCTGCTGCAGCAAGGAAACCATCGAGGCGGGTCGTCCGCCGCACTGCCCTGTGTGCGGCAACCTGCGCCGTCCTGCGGTGGTGTGGTTCGGTGAAAGTCTGCCGGCCGCTGCACTTGAGACCGCTGAACATGCTGCCTGTCATTGCGATCTGATGCTGGTCATCGGGACTTCGGGTGAGGTCTATCCCGCAGCGGGTCTGGCCTTCACGGCACACCAGAGCGGTGCTCGCGTGGTCGTCATCAACCCCGAACCCACACCGCTTGACGTGGTGGCCGACCTGTGTCTGCGAGCGTCAGCGGCGGTGTTTCTGCCCTCATTGCTGGCTTAGCTCCTCAGGTACTGCGGCTCAGACCCAGCCCAAGGCCCCCAACACCGCCCCCGCCCCAATCATCCAAAGCAGGTGAATCTTCGTGCGCCACACCAGCAAGGTCGCCACCGCCGTCAGCAGCCACAGCGGCCAGTCCCGTTCCGGGTGGTCGTGGGAGCCGGTGAGCAGCCAGCCGGTGGCGATCAGGAGGGCGATCACGATCGGGGCCATGCCGGTCTTGAAGGCACGCACGGCGCGCAGTTCGCGGTTGTTGTGGGCCCAGCGGGTGGCGGTGTAGGTCAGCACGGACGAGGGCAACATGATGGCCACCATGGTGACCAACACGCCCAACAAGGCAAGTGACCAGGCTGCCCAGCCGGCGCCAGGGCCACCGCCGGCGTTGAGGCCCACGTTCCAGCCGAGCAGGGCGACAAACAAGACGTTGGGGCCCGGTGCGGCTTGCGACAGTGCGATCGACGAGGTGAACTGCGCTTCGCTGAGCCAGCCGTTCTGGTAGACCAGATAGCGGTGCATGTCGGGCGCGGTGGTGATGGCGCCGCCCACACCCAGCAACGACAGCGACGCGAAGTGGGTGAACAGGTCGAGCCAGTTCGCCGCATCCGGCGTCATGGCGGTCATGCTTGTGGTTCCTCGTTGCGCTTGAGCACGCGGTAGGCCCACACACAGGCTGCGCCGCCAATGCCCAGCAGCACCCAGAGCAGCGGCCAGCGCAGCAGCCCGATGGCGATGAAGGTGAGCACGGCCAGGCCGATGCACACGGTCATGCCCATGGCGTTTTTGTCGAGCGCGGCGATGAGTTTGATGCCGGTGGCGGTGATGAGACCGGCCGCCACAGCGCCCATGCCGCGCAGCGCGTTTTGCGCCATGGGTTGCTCGGCCACGCTGCCGTAGAGCACCGCCAGCAGCAGCACGATCACCAGCGGCGCGGTCAGCATGCCGGCCAGCGCGGCGAGTGCGCCCGGCAGGCCGAAGTAGCGCCCACCGATCATCATGGAGAGGTTGACGACGTTGGGGCCCGGCATGATCTGCGCCACCGCCCAGTCTTCGACGAATTGCTCGCGCGTCATCCAGCGCTTTTTCTCCACCAGCTCGCGTTGCACCACGGCCAGCACACCGCCAAAACCTTGCAGTGCCAGCCAGGTGAAGGAGAGGAAGAGGTCGGTTTTGGATCGGGGTTGGGCGGGGGTGTCTTCAGCCACGCTGCAGCATGTCCCGAACGGCGTCCACCAGCAAGGGTTTGGTGACGAATCCCTGGATGACGGGAATTTCGCCCACCCGATCGCGGTCTTTTGGTGATCCCGATGACGTGAGCATCACCAGCACCACCGTGGGCTTGCCGGTCAGCAGCGGTGTGGCCTCGATCGCAAACTCAAAGCCGTCCATCAACGGCATGTTGATGTCGAGGTAGATGCAGGTGGGCACAGACAGCGGATCGGTCTTGAGGTAGGCCAGCGCGTCGATGCCGCTTTCAAAGATCAGCACGTCACCGGTGAAGCCGGCGCGGCGGATCATGATCTCGTGGAAGACGTTGTCGGCTTCGTTGTCGTCGATCAGGATGAAACGCTCGGGTGCGGTCATGGTGTCATTCCAGGTGGGGTGCTGCTGGGGCGGCGGGCAGGTGAAGTGTGAAGCGGCTGCCTTCGCCCGGCACCGATTGCACGCTCATGTGACCGCCGTGCAGTTGGGCAATGCGGCGGCAGATGGACAAACCCAGGCCCGTGCCTTCGTAGTGCTTGCGCGTGTGCAGGCGTTTGAACATGTCGAAGATGTCGTGCTGATGGTCTGTCGCGATGCCGATGCCGTTGTCGCTCACATGAATCCGGTGGCCGCCATCGACCTGTTCGACCGTTGTGTGAACCACGGGAGGCACGCCGCGGCGCGAGAACTTCAGACCGTTGGAGGCGAGATTTTTCAGAACGATGCGCAGCAGCGATTCGTCGGCCATCACCGTTGGCTGGGGGTGGTAGTCGAGGCGGCCGTCCATGCGTGAGATGGCTGGAGCCAGATCCACTTCGATCTGCTGCATCAAACGGCTGACCTCCACGGGGCGGAGCTGCACGGTGCGGCTGTCCAGGCGCACGAAATGCAGCAGGTCGTCGAGCAGGAAGCTCATGCGCTGACCACCCGACTGCACGAACGAGAGGTAGCGCCGGGCGGAGGGCGAGAGTTCCTCCTGGTGGTCGGTGACCAGCAGGGAGGCGAAGTTGTTGACGGTATTGATCGGTTCGCGAAGATCGTGCGAAATGATGTGGATGAAGCGCTCCTGCTCCATCGTTCGTTGTTCGAGCAGGGCCACCGTCTGCTGTAGCTGGGCTTCGCGGGCCCGGGTTTCCTGCACGTCCTGCGCTCGCATCACCGCTCCGGTGATCTCGCCCCGGGCATTGCGCACGGGCAGCAAGGCCACCTCCACGTGGCGGGAGCCGCGCGCGGGAAAGTCCGTCTTGCGGGTGTACGAAACCGACTCGCCCGCCAGTGCGCGCGCCAGCTGGGGTTGGATGATGTTTCGGAACGCATCGTCGCCCACACGTTCGGCGATGTGGCGCCCGATGATGTCTTCACGCGTGCCGCCCCAGTAAGCGAGGTAGGTGTCGTTGACGTGCTGGATGAGGTAGTTTGGATCGATGTAGACCTGCAGGTCCAGCCCCGCAATGGCCATGGCGGTAAGCTCTTCGTGCTGCAGTCGCCAGGCTTCGCTGGTGCGGGTGGCTTCTGCCATGCGCACCGATTCGTGTTCGAGCAGGCTGACGACGAGGCTGGCCAGGCGGCGCAAGGCGTCGAGCTGGTCGGCCTGCAGGGTTCGGGCCTTGGAGTCGACCACACACACGGTGCCGAGTGCGAAGCCGTCGTGCGTGACGATGGGTGCGCCGGCGTAGAAGCGCACGTCGGGAGCGCCGGCCACGAAAGGGTGGTCGTTGAACCGGGAGTCATGGCTGAGGTTCTCGACAACCATGACGTTGTCGGGCTCCAGGATGGCGTGCGAGCAGAAGGCCAACTCGCGGGGAATTTCTGGTTCGTCAATGCCGATGCGCGATTTGAACCACTGCCGGTTCTGGTCGATCAACGTGATGAGCGCCACGGGTGTGCCGCAGATCAGTTGCGCCAACGCGGAGATGTCGTCGAACGCCTTTTGTGGCAGTGTGTCGAGGACGTTCAGACCGTGGAGTCTGGACAGGCGTTGGGCCTCGTTGGCGGGGAGTGGGGGGGTCTGCATGGTGCACTTCTCTGGGGACGCCAAGTTGTAACACAGCACTTTGTGTCACGCCCGCTTTACAGAGTGATATAGCAAGCCCTGTCCACTCTGACACACCTGCTTGAGGCAGTGCCGTGCGGCAGCGCACAGCCTCCAGTGAGCTGAAGCGCTACCTCAAACCGACATGCCTCCCGAGACCTCGATCACCGCGCCATTGATGTAGCTCGCTTCATCGCTGGCGAGGAAGGCGTAGACGCTGGCGATTTCCTCGGGCCGACCCAGTCGGCGCAGGGGCACACGGTGCTCCATCTCGGTGATCACCTTCTCCGGGATGGTGGAGAGGATGGGTGTGGCAATGAAGCCGGGCGCCACCGCGTTCACGCGGATGCCTTTGGGGCCAAGCTCACGACTCCAGGTTTTGGTGAAGCCGATCACGCCGAACTTGGCTGCCGCGTAGTTGGTCTGGCCGAAGTTGCCGTAGATGCCCACCACCGAAGACGCGTTGAGGATCACGCCGCTGCCTTGGGTGGTCATGCCATCTGCCACGGCCTGGGCGCAATGGAAGACCCCGCGCAGGTTCACGTCGATCACGCGGTCGAACTGCTCCAGCGTCATCTTTTGCAGCCGCGCGTCTTGTGTGATGCCGGCGTTGTTCACCAGCACGTCGATGCGGCCAAAGCGCTCCACCACCTGCGCCACCACGGCGTCCACCATGTCGCGCTGCGTCACGTCCATCGTGAACCCCACCGCTTGTGCGCCGAGCGCTTCGCACTGCTGCACCGCCGCGTCCACCGCGGCCTGTTTCACGTCGCAGACGATGACGATCGCGCCCTCCTGCGCAAACTTGATCGCGGTGGCCAGGCCGATGCCCTGGGCCGCGCCGGTGATGACGCTGATCTTTCCTTCGAGTCGTTTCATGCTCAGTACGTTGGCTGGTGTTGACGAATGGCGTTTTTCACCGGCTCGCTGAGGGCGAACCCGGCGCCGAACTTGTGAGCGAGCTGGGCGCAGCGCGCTTCAAAGGCGTCGATGCCCATGCCGTAGATGAACTGCAGCGCACCCCCGGTCCAGGCCGGAAAGCCGATACCGAAGATGGAGCCGATGTTGCCGTCGTGCACCGTGGTGAGCACACCCTCGGCCAGGCAGCGCGCGGTTTCCACCGCCTGCCGGTAGAGCAGGCGGTCTTTCACCTCCTGCAGGTCCCAGGCGTGGCCAGGCTTTTCAAACAGGGGCTTGAGCTCGGGCCACAGCGCTTTCTTCTGGCCGGCCGGGTAGTCGTAAAAACCACCGCCAGCGGCACGGCCCGCGCGGTTGAGTTCCTTCACCATCCGCTCCACCAGCAGTTCACCGGGTGTGGCTTCAAACACTTTGCCTTCGGCGTGCAGATCGGCGCGGGTCTGGTCGAGCACGTGAACCGAGAGCGACAACGCCGTCTCGTCGAGCACCGCCAGTGGCCCCACCGGCATGCCCGCCTGCATGGACGCGTTTTCAATCACGGGCGCTGGAATGCCTTCGCCCAGCATCGCTGCACCTTCCATCACGAAGGTGCCAAAGGTGCGGCTGGTGTAGAAGCCACGCGAGTCGTTCACCACGATGGGCAACTTGCCCAGCGCCTGCACGTAGTCGTAGGCGCGCGCCACGGTCTCGTCGTCGGTCTGCTTGCCCCGGATGATCTCCACCAGTTTCATCTTGTCCACCGGGCTGAAGAAGTGGATGCCGATGAACTTGGCCGGGTTGGTGCTGGCCTGGGCCAGGCCCGAGATGGGCAGGGTGGAGGTGTTGCTGGCGAAGAAACCACCCTCGGCCAGCATGGGCTCGGCTTCGCGCGTGACGGCGGCCTTGAGTTCGCGGTTCTCGAACACCGCCTCGATGATCAGATCGCAGCCCTGCAAGTCGGACGGGTAGGCGGTGGGCTTGATGCGCTCCAGCAGTTCCTGCTGCTCGTGCAGGCTCATGAGCCCTTTGTCCAACCGCGTCTGGGTCAGTCTGGCGCTGTAGAGCTTGCCGCGTTGCGCGTTTTCCAGGCTCACATCCTCCAGCACCGTGTCGATGCCACGGCCTGCCTGCGCGTAGGCGATGCCGGCACCCATCATGCCGGCGCCGAGGATGCCGACCTTCTTTGGTTTGTAGCGCGCCACATCTTTCGGGCGCGACTGCCCGCTGCGGATCGCGTTCATGTTGAAGAAGAAGTTGTTGATCATGTTGCGAGCCACCGGGCTCACGATCAGCTTGGCGAGGTAGCGGCTCTCGATGCGCGTGGCGGTGTCAAAGTCGACCATCGCGCCCTCGGCCATGGCCGCCAGCGCGGCTTCGGGCGCAGGGTACAGGCCACGTGTTTTCTGCTTGAGCATGGCCGGTGCCACAGTGAGCATGCCGGCGATCTTGGGGTTGGCCGGTGTGCCGCCCGGGATCTTGTAGTCCTTGGCGTCCCACGGGTGTTGCGCTTTGGGGTTGGCCGTGATCCACAGCAGGGCTGCGGTGCGCAACGAGGCACCCACATCGTCGCCGTTGGCCGGCACCAGCTCGTGAACCAGCCCGAGCTCCAGCCCCTCGCGCGGGTTGAACAACCTGCTCTCCAGGATGTAGGGCTGCGCACCCATCAATCCCAGCAGCCGTGTCATCTTGGTGATGCCGGTGGCGCCGGGGATCAACCCGAGCGTGATCTCGGGCAGGCCCAGCTGGATACGGGGGTTGTCCACCGCCACGCGGTGGTGGCCCACCAGCGCCACTTCCCAGCCGCCACCGAGTGCTGCGCCATTGATGCAGCTCACCACCGGAACACCCAGCGTTTCCAGCGTGCGGAAGTTCTTTTTGGTCTGCTCGATCTCGGCGAAGACGCGTGGTGCATCGGCCGGTGTCAGGCGCATGGTGCTCTTGAGGTCGGCGCCGGCGAAGAATGTGCTCTTGGCCGAGGCGAGGATGATGCCCCGGATCAAGCCCTTGTCGCGCACCACCAGCCCGGTGGCGGTGCTCAGGTCGCGCTGCCAGTCGGCGCACATGGTGTTCACCGGCGAGCCCGGCTCGTCGAAGGTGAGGGTGGCAATGCCGTCGTGCAGTTCGTAGCGGATGGTTTTCATGGGGTTTCGGATTCCAGTTCAGACGCGCTCAACGATCGTGGCAATGCCCATGCCGCCGCCCACACACAGCGTGGCCAGCCCGTAGCGCAACTGGCGGCGGTGCAACTCGTCCACCAAGGTGCCCAGGATCATGGCGCCGGTGGCGCCCAGCGGATGCCCCATGGCGATCGCGCCGCCGTTCACGTTCACCTTGTCGTGCGGCACACCGAGCTCCTTCATGAATTTCATGGGCACGGCGGCAAAGGCCTCGTTCACTTCAAACAGGTCGATCTGGTCGATGGTGAGGCCCGCTTTGGCCAGCGCCTTGCGCGCCGCCGGCATCGGGCCGGTGAGCATGATGGTGGGGTCGGCGCCCGAGAGCGCCACCGAGACGATGCGCGCGCGCGGCGTGAGGCCGTGCGTCTTGCCGGCGGCCTCGCTGCCGATCAGCACCGCGGTGGCGCCGTCGACGATGCCGGACGAATTGCCCGCGTGGTGCACGTGGTGGATGCGCTCGACCTGCGGGTAGCGCTGCAGCGCCACCGCATCAAAGCCCATGCCGCCGAGCTGCTCGAACGCGGGCTTGAGCGCGGCGAGGCCTTCCAGCGTCGTGTGCGGTTTGATGAATTCGTCCTCCATCAGGATGGTCTGGCCGAGGAAGTCGGTGACCGGGACCACCGAGCGTTTGAAGTAACCCGCAGCACGCGCGGCCGCGGCGCGCTTCTGCGACTCCAGCGCGAAGGCGTCCACATCGTCGCGACTGAAGCCTTCGAGTGTGGCGATCAGATCTGCGCCGATGCCTTGCGGTACGAACAGGGTGTCGCTGTTGGTCTGCGGGTCTTGCGCCCAGGCGCCGCCGTCCGAGCCGATCGGCACTCTGCTCATGCTCTCCACGCCGCCAGCGACCACCAGGTCTTCCCAGCCGCTCTTCACCTTCATGGCCGCCATGTTCACCGCCTCCAGTCCCGAGGCGCAGAAGCGGTTGATCTGCACGCCGGAGCAGCGCCAGTCCCAGCCGGCCTTGAGCGCGGCCACCTTGGCGATCACCGAGCCCTGCTCGCCGATCGGTGAGACCACGCCCATGACCACGTCGTCCACCGCGGCGGTGTCGAAGCCGTTTCGCTGCTGCAGGTGGGTCAACACGCCGGCGAGCAGGTCGATCGGCTTGACCTCGTGCAGGCTGCCGTCTTTCTTGCCCTTGCCGCGCGGCGTGCGCACGGCATCGAAAAGGAATGCTTCGCTCATGGTGTCTCCTGGGGAAGGCGGATGCCGCGAATCAGTATAGACTTTTGCCAAGCACTTGCTTTGTCAAATTCCTTCTCCCCGATCTTTCTCAGTCTGATAGGTGACACCATGATCGAACGCACCCTGTTCAACGCCGACCACGAAGCCTTCCGCGACAGCTTCCGCAAGTTCGTCGAGAAGGAAATCGCGCCGCACCACGAGGCCTGGGAAGAGCAGGGCTATGTGGACCGCGCGGTGTGGAGCAAGGCCGGCGAAAACGGCTTTTTGTGCATGACGCTGCCCGAGGCTTACGGCGGCTCCGAGGCCGACAAGCTGTATTCGGTGGTGCAGATGGAGGAGATTGCGCGCAGCGGCTTCACCGGCATCGGCTTCGGCCTGCACAGCGAGATCGTGGCGCCGTACATCCTGCATTACGGCACCGAGGCGCAGAAGCAGAAGTACCTGCCCAGGCTGGCCAGCGGCGAGATGGTGGGCGCCATCGCCATGAGCGAGCCGGCCGCTGGCAGCGACCTGCAGGGCGTGAAAAGCACCGCCATCAAACAGGCGGATGGCAGCTACCTGCTCAACGGCAGCAAGACCTTCATCACCAACGGCTGGCACGCCGACCTGGTGATCGTGGTCGCCAAGACCGACCCGAGCGCGGGCGCCAAGGGCACCAGCCTGCTGCTGGTGGAGCGCGGCATGCCGGGTTTCGAGAAAGGCAAGCGCCTGAAGAAGCTGGGCATGAAGGCGCAGGACACCTCCGAGCTGTTTTTCGACAACGTGAAGGTGCCGGCTGAGAATCTGCTGGGCGGCGCCGCGCACGAGAACAGAGGCTTCATCTGCCTGATGGAGCAACTGCCGTGGGAGCGGCTGCAGATCGCCATCGGCGCGGTGGCCGCCGCGCAAGCCGCGATCGACTGGACGGTGGAGTACACCAAGGACCGCAAGGTGTTCGGCCAGGCCGTGGCCGCGTTTCAGAACACGCGCTACAAGCTTGCCGAGCTGCAGACCGAGGTGCAGGTGGCGCGCGTGTTTGTCGACAAATGCTGCGAGCTCGTCAACGTGGACAAACTCGACACGGCGACCGCCAGCATGGCCAAGTACTGGTGCTCCGACCTGCAGTGCAAGGTGATGGACGAGTGTGTGCAGCTGTTCGGTGGCTACGGCTACATGTGGGAATACCCGATCACCCGGGCCTACGCCGATGCGCGCGTGCAGCGCATTTACGGCGGCACCAACGAGATCATGAAAGAGGTGATCTCGCGCGCCATGGGACTGGGCGGGCGCTGAGCACCCGCCCGTCATCTCATCGGCTTACTTTTTCGCAGCTTCGCTCAGGCGGCGGCCGAGCGAGATGGCGTAGGGCGCGGCGCGTGCGTTGAGCACCGGGTCGGCCGACGGTTTGATGCCGGCGGGCAGCACCAGCGGGTTGAAGGTCATGGCGTCGCAGGCGCCGCCCATGCCGTCACTCACCTTGTCGATCACCAGCTTGCCGGCCGAGACCACGGTGCGGGCCTCGGGCCAGGTCAGGGTCGGGTCGGTCAGGTTGTCGCCGGCTTCGGCGAGTTGCAGGCGGAAGTCGAACGACACGGGGGCTTTGCCCACACGTTCGCGCAGCTCGCCGGCCAGAAACTCGTCGCCCATGGATTTCAACTGGTCTTCGGTGAGCCCGAGCACACCGGCCTCAGGCACGAACTGCCAGCGCGCGAAGCGGCTCTTGCCGGGTGCGGCTTCCAGCTCAAAGGCGTTCACACCCCAGTAGTTCACCGTGCCGTAGCTGGCCGGCACCGGCGCAGAAGCCAGGTACGCACCCTGGCGGGTGGTGTCTGGGTTGGCGGCGCTGAAGGCCTTGATTTTTTCAGGGTCGGCCTTGCCGGTGGCCGGGTCGGCGGTGCGGGCCTGCACAAAGGGCGCGAACTGCTCGGGTTTGCTCACGAAGAACACCGGCGCGGAGATGTTGGCCATTTGCCACTGCTCGCCGCCGGGCAACTGGGCCTCGCACGGACTTGGCTTTGTCGCTCGCCTTGGGGCTGCCGCCGCCCACCGAGAAGCGTGCCACCACGGGGATCTTGTCGCCCTTGAACACCGAAGCGCGAGAGAGTTCTCGGCCGGCGGCGTTGCCGATGAAGTGGCCGCTGGCGCAGATGCCCTTGGCGCCCGAGCGGCGCGAGCCCGGCTGGGGTCCAGCCAGGCCTTCGAGAGCGTTGACTTGAGACTCCGCCATGGACGCCTGCGCCCAGGCGGCGGGTGCCAGGAAGGAACTGCCCAGGGCAGCGGAAGCGGCGGCGGCAAGAAGCAGGGGTTTCATCGTGGAGTGCCTTTCGTGGTGTGTGACAGCGGTGGTGCACTTTGCAACCACCTGTGCTGTAGTCGGCGCCGGGTGGGCTTCCTTACACCGGTCACCGACATATTTCGAATTTCATTTGCACTTGTTCAAGGCTGATTTGTAGTTAAAAAGTATGATGTCGTCACGTGTTTGCACTGGGCAAAGGGCAAGATGAAAAACGTCGACATCAAACAACTGGCGCTGTTTTGCGAGCTCATCGAGAGCCAAAGCCTGACCGAAGCGGCCGCGCGCATGAACATCACGCCGTCGGCGGCCAGTCAGGCGCTCACCCGCTTGCGCCATGTGCTCAACGACGATCTGTGTGTGCGCGAGAAGAACCGATACCAGCTGACACCCTATGCCGACGGCGCGTTTTCCGTCTTTCAGCAAATGGTCGGTTTGTGGAAGGACGTGAGCAACAGCGCCTGGGCGTTTGACCCGTTGCAATGCGACTCGCACATCATCATGTCTTGCTACGACGCGTTTGGTGAAACCGAGCTGGCCGAGCTGTACCGCAGCATCCTGCGAAAGGCGCCCAGCCTGAGTCTGGACATCCACGCGCCCGCCAATGGACCGCAAGACGTGGACGCCCTGCGCGATGGCAATGTGGATGTGGTGTGCAGCCACTACGAGCCGTCCGCCGATGCGCGCGACCTGTACGTGGAAACCGTCAAGTATTTCCAGATCACGCATTGCTGCATGAATGTGGACCATCCGCGCATTGGCTGCGGACTCACGCTGGACCAGTACCAGGACGAGGAACACCTGCTGATCACATTCCTCAAGCGCCATGGTGGGCGTCGCAGCCCGATTGACCTGGAGCTCGAGGCCCGCGGCTTTTCACCGCGCAGGACGACGATCGTGAATTCGTGGCATTTGTGCTCGGAGTTGCTGGGGCGCACCGACCGGCTGGTGACCACCAGCCGGCAGCAGGCCCGGCAACTGGTGCGAAGCAATCCCAGGATCAAGAGCGTGCCCTTGCCGCCTGACTTCGACTGGCCGACCATGCCGGTGAACATGATCTGGCACCAGCGCACCCACAACAGCAAGCCACATCGGTGGTTGCGCTTGCAACTGCGGGAGTTCCTGTCTGCAGTCCATGAGGACGACGCGACGGCAGTGGACGCTTCGGCGGCCACCAGCGTGCGCTGAGGCCTGGCGGGCACGAACCTCAGCAGGCGCCGTCAGCCCAGCAAGGCATCCATTTCGCGCAACTTGCGCACGGCCACTGGCTCGCTGATCTTGCGGCACATGAGGTCAAAACATTCAAACCGCATCTCTCGCACCACGGCCAGGTGTGATGCCGAGATGACCTTCAGATAAAGCCGAAGGTCTCGACTGGACATGCCCACAAGATGGGCGCTCAGCATGGATTGCAGCAGCTTCCTGATCTCTTCAAGCCGCACATGTTCATGGGCCAGCTTCGCCGAACTCTGCTCGCCGCTGGTGATCTTGCGAAGCCATTCGCGAAAGCTGGTGTTGGGCGCTTGCACAGGGGCTCTCGTGGACCTCTGTGGGGCGTCGAAATGGGCAAAAGAGGGTCGCGCCAGGGCATGTGTGCCGCGCGGTTGCTCTTGTTGGGTCATTGCTTCCTCCGATGAATGTGTTGTCGATGGGAGGAATTTAGGACCGTACGAGCCGGGCGTCCATTTCGCAGATGGCGATAACGCTTTCGGGAAACTGAATAGCGAAAATCAATCGCTGGTGGTGTTGCGGGCTGCCCAGTTCCGGGCGCCGAGCTCAAGCCGGGTTTTCAGCGCGAGCCCTTCGGGGGGCACGTGGTCGGCCAGCAGCCAGGCCCGATCGGGGTGCTGCGAGGCTTCTTCCAGCAGCAGGTGGAGGAAGCGGATGGAGCTCATGTCGAGTGCGGCGAAGGGCTCGTCGATCAGCGTGAGGGCGGCACCTGCGGCGAAGGCGGCGCTCAGCCACACCTTGCGTTTGCTGCTGGCCGAGAGCATGTACATCGGCTTGTCGACGTGAGGATCCAGTGCAAAACCGCTGGCCAGCCGTTGCGCTGCGGCGGGGTCGAAGCCGGGGCGCAGTACCGCCAGCTGGGAAAACCACGTCCGTGCGCTGACCGCGTCGAGCGCATCGCTGCGCGGTTCGGTGCGAAACACCTGGGCTCGATAGGCGTCGGGGTGCGTTGCCCATTGGGTGTCGCGCAACACCAGGGTGCCGTGTTCGGCGTGCAGCTCACCCGCCAGCAGCCGCAAGAGGGTCGTCTTGCCACAACTCTCGTCGCCATGCACCACCGAGACGCCAGCGGGCAGTTGCAGATTCAAATCGCTGAACAGCGGAATGCCGGGCCAGCCGAAACACAGGTCACAGACATTCAGGACGGGCACGGTGGTGGGGGTGTCGGTGATGGGTGTTTCGGGCCGCACACAACGGAAATCGGGCTCCGTTGGAGCCCGAAATCTCGGCGCGGATGCCCAAGGAGCATACCGCTGCGCCTGGGTTGCGCGCACGCGGCGAGACACTCAGTCCCACCGCCGTGCTGCGGCACCTGTCAGGCTGCCAATGCCATCGCGTGTTTGCTGGTGACCTTGTTGCCCGCACTCACCGAGCATTCGATGTCGCCCGACAGCTGGCCACCTTCTTCGATCACCACCTTGCCGTAGCGGATGCGGCCTGTGACCTTGCCGGTGGCGTAGATCACGAGCTTGTTGCGCACGGTGAGGTTGCCGTCGAACACGCCGCGGATTTCGGCAATGTCGATCTCGGCCGAACCCTTGAACTCGCCTTGCTGTGCAATCTGGATCACACGCGAGTCCATGGTGGCTTCCACCATGCCTTCAACCACCAGCGTGTCGCAATCGGTGATCTCCACGCCCTTGAGCTTGATGTTGGGACCCACGGTGAGCTTGCTGCCACCTTCCGGGACCGGGCTGGTCGCGATGGCGGTGGCGGGCGTCAGGTCCGCATCGGGCGTGGTCGGTGCGGTGGGAGCGGTTTGGGCCTGGGGCTGCGCGACAGCGCCGCTCGTCGTCTGTCCGTAGCGCGGTGTCGCCATGCCGGTGTTCAAGGGTTTGGGTTGATCGATGTCGCGTTTGCCAAAGTGCAGTGCCATGCCAGCTCCTTCAAAAAGTGAAGCGCTCATGCTAAGTGCGGTGCTGCTTACATTCGGGCGGCTTCCGTAAGAGGGGTAACGAGATGAACCGTACACGCTGTTTCATTTGTGCGGCTTGCGCGCTTCCATGTCGCGGATCAGGGCGCGAGCCTCGTCGCCCTCGGGAATCGGTCTGCCGCTGTCGCGCCACTGCACCGCATCCTTGAATCCGGCCTCCTGCGCATGGCGGCGAAACCACACGCCTTCCGGGTTGTGCCGTGTGATGCCGTCGAACACGGTGGCCATCATCTGCGTTTGCTCCAGGCCCATGGTGAGCATGACCTGGTTGACCACCATCTTGTGCATGGCCAGGTGCGAGCGCGGCACACCGGCGATGCGCTCGGCCAACGCCATGGTGGCGGACTCGAGACGTTCGAGTGGCACCGCTTCGTTGGCAAGGCCCCAGGCCGCAGCGGTACGGCCGTCGATCACGTTGCCGGTGAACATCATTTCCTTGGCGCGCAGGGCGCCCAAGCGGTAGGTCCACATGGCGGTGGTGGGGCAGCCCCACACGCGGGTGGGCATGTAGCCGATGCGCGCGTCATCGGCCATCACCAGCAGGTCGCAGCACAGCGCGATGTCGCTGCCACCGGCCACCGCTGCGCCGTGCACCTTGGCAATGGTGGGCTTGGGGCTGCGCCACAGGCTCATGAAGTCTTCGGTGTTGCGCTTCATGTAGGTGTAGTCGACCATCGGATCCCACGGCGCGCGCTCCTGCTGACAGGGGTGATCGATCTCGCCTTCGCCGAACTGCGAAAGGTCGTAGCCGCCGCAGAAGCCTTTGCCGGCACCTTCCACCACGATCACATGCACTTCGTCGTCGGCGTTGGCCCAGTCCACTGCGGCTCGAATCTCGCGCGGCATGTCGTCGTTGATGGCGTTCAGTCGCTCAGGTCGGTTGAGCAGCAGGCGGGCCACGCGGGGCTGGTGGGTGTCCTTGTCGATGCGCAGGGTGGTGTAGGCGGGCATGTCGTCTCTCCGGTTGGGTTTTTTGATCATAGCCAGAGACGCTGTGGTTGGCGTGAACAACGGTTGCGCGCACAACCAATTCGAAATACAGTTGCGCACGCAACCAAATGCACACATTTCCCATGACCTTGCCTTGCCATGTTCCCGTGTTGATCGCCGGTGGGGGCCCCGTTGGCCTCACGCTCTCGGCCTTGTTGTCTGCCCAGGGTGTCTCCAACCTCGTGGTGGAGGCCGATGAGGGTTATTGCAGCGGCAGCCGCGCCATCTGCATGTCGCGCCGCTCGCAGGAAATCCTGGGTTGGGTCGGTGCTGACAAGCCGTTGGTGGCCAAGGGACTGAGCTGGGTGGGCGGGCGCAGTTACTGGCGCCACACCGAGGTGCTGCATTTCCAGATGCCGAGCGAGCCCACGCAGCGCTTCGCGCCCATGGTCAACATCCAGCAGTTTTACGTGGAGGAATTTGCGCACCGCGCGGCGCAGCCGGCGGGGTACTCACAGGTGCAATGGGCGAGCCGCGTGAGCGCCGTGACGCCCCATGCGGAAGGCGTTGACGTCGAGGTGGTCACACCCGAAGGCGCGCAGACCGTGCACGCCGATTGGCTGGTGGCCTGCGACGGCGGCCGCAGCACCGTGCGCGAGCAACTCGGCCTACAGCTCGAAGGCACGCAGTACGACGGCAAGTACGTGATTGTCGACGTGGTGCAGAAAACGCAGCGCGCGGTGGAGCGCCTGGCCTGGTTCGACCCACCGTCCAACCCCGGCTCCACCATCCTCATGCACCGCCAGCCCGACGACGTGTGGCGCATCGATTACCAGATCCGCGACGACGAAGACCCGCTGGAGGCGGTGAAACCCGAGAACGTGTTGCCGCGCGTGCAGAGCCACCTGGCCATGATTGGCGAGACCGAGCCCTGGGAGCCGCTGTGGATCTCGATCTACAACGCCAAGTGCCTCACCTTGCCGAGCTACCGGCACGGGCGTGTGATGTTCGCGGGCGACGCCGCGCACCTGGTGCCCATCTTCGGCGTGCGCGGCCTCAATTCGGGGCTGGACGACGCGGGCAATCTGGCCTGGAAGCTGGCGCGGGTGGTGCGCGGCGAGTCGCCGCACTCGCTGCTGGACTCCTATTCCACAGAACGTGTGCACGCCACGCGCGTGAACATCGCGTATGGCGCCAAGAGCACCGAGTTCATGGCGCCGCCCAACTTCGCCTACCGGCTCATGCGCGAGGCCACGCTGCGGCTGGCGGAGGGCGATGCGCAGGTGCGATCGCTCATCAACCCACGCCAGTCCACGCCGATCACCTACGTGGGCTCGGTGCTCAACACGGCGCAAGTCGGCGAGTGGGCCAACGAGCAAGCCGCGCCCGGTGCGCCCGCGCCCGAAGCCTTGTTGCAAGGCGGGCAGCACGTCTTTCACCTCAGCAGCAAATTCGGGCGGAGCTTTCTGGTGCTCGCCTTTGGACCCGCGGGCGCGCCGACCCTGCCCGACTTGGAGATGCTGGCCATCGATCCCGCCAGGGATGTGCACGGCCAGGCCTGGCAGCGCTACGGCCTGTCCGGTCCCGAGGAGAAGGCCCTGGTGCTCGTGCGCCCCGACGGCTATGTGATGGGTCGCTGGCACGGACACGACCCGGCACCCGTGCTCCAGGCCCTCAACACCACCGGAGTGCTCGCATGACCGACGCCGATCTGGACCGCAGCTACAGCGCCCTGTGCGAAGCGCTCACCCGCGTGGGCGAAGACCGGGCACCGCTGTTTCTCTCCATGCTCTGCCTGTCGCTGATCAGCCGCCAGCAGCAGGCTGAAGATGTGCTGCCGCTGATGGCGCATGCCGAGCGCCAGTGCGCTGACGGAGCCGGTGATGGCCGCTGACGCCACGCCTGCACTGCAGGACTTTCTGACCTGGCGACTGCACCGCCTCGCAAAACTCACCGACCGCCAGAGCATCGACGCCTACGCCAACCGCTTCGGGCTGGGCGTGGGCGAGGCGCGCTGCCTGGCCGCCATCGGGCAGTTCGCGCCGCTCTCGGTGAAAGACCTGGCGGCGCAGGCCAACCTCGACAAGGCCCAGGCCAGCCGGGCGGCGCAGATGCTGGTGGAGCGAGGACTGGTGCTCAAGTCCGCCAGCGAAACCGATGCGCGCGGCGTGGTGCTCACGCTCACGCGCACCGGCCGGCCGTTGTGGAGGCGGGTGATGCGGCTGATCGGGCAACGCAACGCGGACATCTTTGGCTGCCTCTCGAAGGCCGAGCGGCGCCAGCTCGAAGCTGTGTTCGACCGCCTCATTGCCCATGCAGACCCTCTGCAAGCAGCCAGTAGCCCTGCACCCCCCAGAAATCAGGGGTAACCCGTAAAATCATGGGTTTTCCACCCACCCGCGCTCCGGGTCCGTGTCACCCCATGAACGCTCCCGTCGACGTCTCCTTTTTTGCTCGCGCTGCCAAGCCGATCACCAGCTACCGTCCGTACTGGGCCAAGCGGTTCGGCGTGGCGCCCCTGCTGCCCATGAGCCGTGCCGAGATGGAGAAGCTCGGTTGGGACAGCTGCGACATCATCCTGGTGACCGGCGACGCCTATGTGGACCACCCGAGCTTCGGCATGGCGGTGGTGGGGCGCGTGCTGGAAGCGCAGGGCTTTCGCGTGGGCATCATCGCCCAGCCCGACTGGACCAGCGCCGAGGCCTTCAAGGCCCTGGGCAAGCCCAACCTGTTCTGGGGCGTGACGGCCGGGAACATGGATTCCATGATCAACCGCTACACGGCGGACCGCAAGATCCGCAGCGACGACGCCTACACCCCCGGCGACGTGGGCGGCAAACGGCCCGACCGCGCGGCCATCGTCTACAGCCAGCGCTGCCGCGAGGCCTTCAAGGACGTGCCCATCGTGCTCGGCGGCATCGAAGGCAGCTTGCGCCGCATCGCGCACTACGACTACTGGAGCGACAAGGTGCGTCGCAGCGTGGTGGTGGACAGCAAGTGCGACCTGCTGCTCTATGGCAACGCCGAGCGCGCGCTGGTCGAGGTGGCGCACCGCATTGCAGCGCGCGAGCCGATCGAGCGCATCACCGACGTGCGCGGCACCGCGTTCGTGCGCCGCCCGGGTGACCCCACGGCCGAGGGCTGGATCGAGATCGATTCGACCGAGGTGGACATGCCCGGGCGCGTGGAAGACCACATCAACCCGTACCTGACCACCAGCGAGCAGGCGCAGGCGCAGGGAGAGACGTGTTCGAAGGACGATGAACCGCCCCCTCTCCCTCTGGGAGAGGGCAGGGGTGAGGGTTCTTCGAACATCAAGCCCCTCAGCTTCTTCCCCAATCCAAACCTGCGCGCCAAGAGCCCTCACCCCAACCCTCTCCCAACGGGAGAGGGAGCAAAGGCCAAGCCGCAGCGCTTGCCACGCGATCGCTCCGTGATCCGCCTGCCCAGCTATGAGCAGGTGAAGAGTGACGCGGTGCTCTACGCCCACGCCAACCGCGTGCTGCACCTGGAGACCAACCCCGGCAACGCCCGCGCGCTGGTGCAGGCGCACGGCGAAGGCAGCACGGCGCGAGACGTGTGGATCAACCCGCCGCCCATCCCGCTGACCACGGCCGAGATGGACTTTGTCTTCGACCTGCCGTACGCGCGCAGCCCGCACCCGGCGTATGCCGACGAACACGGCAAGCACGACGGAGCGACCAAGATCCCGGCCTGGGAAATGATCCGGTTCAGCGTGAACATCATGCGCGGCTGCTTTGGCGGTTGCACCTTCTGCTCGATCACCGAACACGAAGGCCGCATCATCCAGAGCCGCTCGGAAGAATCGATCATCAAGGAAGTGGAAGACATCCGCGACAAGGTGGAAGGTTTCACCGGCGTGGTGTCCGACCTCGGCGGTCCCACCGCCAACATGTACCGCCTGGGCTGCAAGACGCCCGAGATCGAAGCGGCCTGCCGCAAGCCCAGCTGCGTCTACCCCGGCATCTGCTCCAACCTCACCACCGACCACGGCCCGCTGATCAAGATCTACAAGCGGGCGCGCGAGCTGCGCGGCATCAAGAAGGTATTGATCGGCTCCGGCCTGCGCTACGACCTGGCCATCAAGAGCCCGGAATACGTGAAGGAGCTGGTGCAGCACCACGTGGGCGGCTACCTCAAGATCGCGCCTGAGCACACCGAGGGCGGCCCGCTGTCCAAGATGATGAAGCCCGGCATCGGCAGCTACGACAAGTTCAAGCAGCTGTTCGAGAAGTTCAGCGAAGAGGCGGGCAAGAAGCAGTACCTCATTCCGTACTTCATCGCGGCCCACCCGGGCACCAGCGACGAGGACATGATGAACCTCGCGGTCTGGCTGAAGAAAAACGGATTCCGCGCCGACCAGGTCCAGACCTTCTACCCCAGCCCCATGGCCACGGCCACGGCGATGTACCACACCAACCTGAACCCGCTCAAGGGCATCAGCCGCGATGCGCAGCGCGCCGAGCGGGTGGACATCGTGCGCGGCGACAAACGCCGCCGTCTGCACAAGGCGTTTCTGCGCTACCACGATTCAAACAACTGGCCGCTGCTGCGCGAGGCGCTCAAGACCATGGGCCGCGCCGACCTGATCGGCAACGGCAAGCACCACCTGATCCCCACCTTCCAGCCCATGACGGACGGCAGCTACCAGAGCGCACGGCGCAAGAACAGCACGCCGGTGGGCAAAGCGGCGCAACCGGCGGCGGGCCGCCTGCTCACGCAGCACACCGGCTTGCCGCCGCGGGTGACCGGTGCCGGGCGGCCAGGATCGCCCGTGGGTGCGGGCAAGCGCAAGCCTCGCTGAAGTTCAGGTCGGCGGTGGTGGTGGCGTGTCGGTGAAGGCCGGCCAGGCAATCCATGCCAGCAGCGCCAACATGTTCACCGCGACCGTTGCCCAGTAATACAGTCGGAACGGCTGCTTGCTCGTCTTGTGCCGCAGGATCTGCTGCGCAAACCAGGCCCCCGGCCAACCGCCCACGAGCGCCAGCGCGTGCAACTGGTCTTCGGGCGTGCGCTGGGTCTCGTTGATGGCGGCGTCCTTGTCGCGCCAGTACATGTAGAACGTGCCCAGGTTGATCAGCACCACCGCGGTCAGGATCACCCACGGAAAACGGCCCAGGCCGATGCCCACCAGCCACAGCAGCAACCAGAAGGCGATCAGCCCCAGGCCGATCCACAGCGGCAGCTCTTCGCGGCGTTTCTCGCGCGGCGATCTGGAGCGTTGGGCAGGGGTGGCGCGCGGCAGCAGTTCGGCCTCGGGCGGCGTCACGGGCTTGGGCACCTCAAACGGCGCCTTCACCTCGTTGCGCAGCGGCTCCACCGACAGCGCGCGCGGCCCCTTGCCGCCCACGTGGATTTCCTGGAAAGTGACTGGCAGGCCTTCGCTGGGCGGCTGGTGGCCGCTGAAATCCCGCAGGTGGAAAAAGATGTCGGCGGCGGTCTGTTCGCTGCGGATGAAGCCGAACGCCTTGGCTGGATCCCAGCGCACCACGGTTCCCTGTTTTCGCATGATGTTGAGTGAGGGGTCGAAGGAAGGGTGGCTTGTCAGCTTCTCCGGAATGGCGCAAAATGCGCCAAACAGGAGATGTTTCATGTCCACCACCGGTTCCGCATTTTCCTCTGTCAAGTTGCCCGCCGGGCTGGTTCAGCAGGCGCGTGAGGCGGCGCAACCACAGCGGCGCTCGGTCGCCGGGCAAATCGAGTACTGGGCCACGCTCGGACGCATTGCCGAAGAGACCGGCCTCACGGTGCAGGAGGCGCGCGAGGCCATCGCCCGTTACGACGCGGCCGCGCGGCACGCGGTGCCGGCCGATCCGCTCGATGCCATCGAGGCGCGCTTTCTGGCCGCCGAATCCAGCGGCCGCCTGGCCCAGGCGGTTCGCCAGACCGTGCAGGACAACCGCAGCAAGGCCCCTGCCGCCCGCCGCGCTGCGTGACGCCCCCGGTTTTTTATTTGCTTGCTGGCCCCAACGGTGCCGGCAAGTCCACGCTGTACCGTGCCGCGGTGGCCGAGCGCCTGATTCCCGCCGACATCGAGTTCGTCAACGCCGATCTGTTCGAGGCGGCCGAATTGACGCAGGTGGTCGATCCGAAGGCGCGCTCCGAGCAGGCGCGGCTTTGGGCGGACAGGCGCCGCGCCGCGCTGCTGGCTGCGGGCCGCTCATTCGTGAGCGAAACCGTGTTCTCCCACCCCTCCAAGTTGCAGCTCATGAAGGACGCCCGGGCAGCGGGCTTTCGCACCGTGCTGCTGGTGGTGTGCGTGGACGATGCGCAGCAACTCGTGCGCCGGGTGGCGCAGCGGGTGCGCGAAGGCGGGCATGCCGTGCCGCCCGACCGGATTCTTGCGCGTTACCCGCGCACGCTGGTGCACTTGAAGGACGCCGTGCGCCTGGCCGATCTGGCCTTGCTCTACGACACGTCGGGCGCCGCCATCCAGCCGCCACGGCTGGTGGCCCGGTGCAGGCGGGGTTTGCCGCCTGTGGTGCCGGGCAAGTTGCCCACGTGGGCCGCTGGCGTGCTGGCCGACTGAGGCTCAGGCCAGCGTGTGCAGCGGAATGTCTTTCGCCACCGAGAGCCGATCCAGTTGCTGGCGCGTCATTCCCTTCAGGAATGCAGCAATGGCGGCGTGCGTCTCGGGCTTGAACAGCGTGCGCATGTCGCTCACCGTCAAACCGGCTGCCGTGCACAGGGCCGCGGCGAAATGCGGCTCCAACGCAGCCACGGCCACGCGGCCGTCTTTGCAGGGATACACGCGGTAGCCGGCGTGCGCACCACCCACCGCGCCGGTGGGCATGGTCAGCCCCCAGCTGCGGGGCAGGGCGAGCCAGGCGGCCGCATCCGACAAGGCGACCTCTTGAAACACGCCCTTGCCGGTGGACCGCTGCACCATCACCGCCTTGAGCGCCGCTTCGCTGGCCATGAGCGAGCCGCCCATGTCGGCAAACAAGGTGGCGGGCAAGTCGAGTCCGGGCACCAGGCCGGCGTCGGCCAGGTAGGTGAGGTCGTGGCCGGGTTCTTCGGCGCGCGCGCCGGGCGCACCCACGATGGCGACCACGCAGAGCGCGGGGTACTGTTTGTGCAGCGCCTTCCAGCCCAGGTTGAGTTTGGTGAGGGCAGACGGGCGAAACGAGGTGAGCAGCAGGTCGGTGCGGGCCAGCGCCTTGTGCAACGTGGCCTGGCCCTTGTCGGTCTTGAGGTCGATGCTCACGGTCTTGATGCCGTCGTGCAGCGTGGCGTAGGCCTTGGGGTTGTACTGGCCCATGGGGTCGCCGCTCGGTGCGCTCTTGGGCGCGGGCGGCTCGGCCTTGAGGCAGGTGGCGCCCATGGCTTTGAGGCGCATGAGCGCGGCCGGCCCCGGCAAGTTCAGCGCGAGGCTGAGCACGCGCACGCCGCGCAGGGGTTTGAGGGCGGGGGCAGTGCGGGTGGTGGCGGTCATGGGCGGCTGGGTTGGGTTGGGTCGCTGCACTGTACTGCTGCGTCGGCCGCCTGAAACGCAAACGGGCGACAGCGTCGCCCGTTCAGCCTGCGTCGCAATCGTTCAGCGGCGCCCGAAGTCCAGCGGCAGGCCCACGTAGTTCTCGGCCAGCGAGCGCGACAGCGCTTCGGAATTCACCAGGTAGTCGAGCTCGGCCTCCTGCACCTTCTGACCGAAGCCCGCGGTGTCGGGGAACTGGTGCATGAGCGAGGTGAGCCACCAGCTGAAGCGCTCGGCGCGCCACACGCGGGCCAGCGCCTGTTGCGAGTAGTGGTCGATGCCCGCGTTGCTTTTGTCGATGTAGTGGTCGATG
>NZ_JBLYYB010000213.1:0-7380 GCF_048549895.1 Hydrogenophaga sp. | reverse complement strand
GCTGGTGAGTTGCTCCATGCTCGCCGCTGTCTCTTCCAGGTTGCTCGCCGCCTGCTCGGTGCGCGCGCTCAGGTCCTGGTTGCCCGAGGCAATCTCGGCACTCGCATGGCCCATCGCCGTCACGCCGCCGCGGATTTCGCACACCATCTTGGTCAGGGCACTTTGCACACGCAAGACGCCGGCCAGCACGCGGGCGGTCTCGTCCGATCCCTGCACGTGCACGGCACCGGACAGGTCACCGGTGGCCACGCGCTCCATCGCATCGGCAGCTGCATCAAGCGGACGCGTGATCCGCACGCTGATCGCGAGACCCAGAGCGAGCGCCAGGCCCAGCACCAGCACCGCCACGGCGGCGGTGAGCACCACGGCACGCTGCTGCAGTTCGGCCAACTGACCCGCCATCGCATCCACGCGCACACCCACCGCGCCACTGATCTCACCAAAGGCCTTGTCGGCGGCTCGCACGTCGGCCTTGGCGGGCTCCATGGCCTGGTTGGCGCGCCATGGATCGTTGATTTCGCCGCGAGAGATGCCCAGATGAACGAGCTCGACCGCATCGCGGTAACGGCTCACGCCGGCCTGCATGCGCTGCAGCGCGGCCTGCTCCGTGGGTCCGAGCAAGGGTTCGAGCACGGTCATGCGCTGCAGGCCCGAAGCCACTTGTTCGCGCCAGCTCTGGTGGTAGCGCGTGAGCGTGGCCTCGTCGGCCAGGTTGAGAAACATGTCTTTCTCGAAGCGGCGCATGTTGCCCACATCGGCGCGCAAATCACCCAGCGAGCGCACCGCCGTGACTTCCGTTTGCACCAGGCGCTGACCGGTGGCCACCGCGCGCTGCAGACCAAACAAGGCCGCAGCGGCAACGACCAGGATGCCCAGCGCGCAAAGACCCAGCAGAAGCGCCAGTTTCGCGCGCACCGAAATATGGGAAAGCCAATTCATGAGATGTCCAGACCACAAGCCAGTGGCCCCGACGGGGCCTCTCCATGTTTTTCGGGCTTTCAGCGGCGGACTTGAGTGCTTTTGAAAAAAGATGCGCTTGAAATGCTTGATTTATCTTGTGCAAGTGCTATTTATTACATAGCAATCGTGTCATTTTGATGACATTTTCATGTCGTCTGCGCGGTGCCGACCTGTATGAGGACGCATGAACAAAAACCTGTGGTTGCTGGCCGCCACGCAAGGCCTGTTTCTCACCAACAACGTGGTGTTCATCGCCATCAACGGCTTGGTGGGCCTGTCGCTGGCGCCGCTGGGCTGGATGGCCACCTTGCCCGTGATGGGCTACGTGGTGGGCGGGGCCTTGTCCACGCCGCTGGTGGCGCGCACGCAGAGCGCGTTCGGGCGCAAGGTGTCGTTCCAGATCGGGCTGCTGGTGGCGCTGGGCTCGGCGCTGTTGTGCGCCTGGGCGGCGATGAACCACAACTTCTGGCTGCTGGTGACCGCCACCGTGATCGCCGGTTACTACAGCGCCAACGGCCAGCTCTACCGTTTTGCCGCAGCCGAGCTCAGCGCGCCGGCGTTCCGCGAAAAGGCCATCTCGCTGGTGCTGGCCGGTGGACTGGTGGGCGCGGTGCTCGGCCCCAATCTGGCCAGCCGCACGCGCAGCTTGTTCGATGTGCCGTTCGTGGGCGCCTATGTGTCGCTGGCGGTGGTGGCCCTGGTGTCCATGGCGGTGATGGCGTTTGTGCGCTTTCCGCCGGTGCCGCCCAAAGCCGCCAGCGCGGACCGGGGCCGGCCGCTGGGCGTGATCATGCGCCAGCCGGTGTTCATCGTGGCCACCGCTGGCGCAGCGCTGGGCTACGGCGTGATGAACCTGCTGATGGCGGCGACACCGCTGGCCATGCAGGTCTGCGGCTTCCCGTTTGAAGACGCCGCCCTGGTGCTCGAATGGCACGTGATCGGCATGTTCGCGCCGGGCTTTTTCACCGGGCACCTGATCAAGCGCTTTGGTGTGCTGAGCATCATGGGCACGGGTGTGGCGCTCAATGTGGCCTGCGTGGCCATGGCGCTCTCGGGGGTGGAACTGCACCAGTTCCTGATCGCGCTGTTCCTGCTCGGCGTGGGCTGGAATTTCCTCTTCACCGCCAGCACCACGCTCTCGCTGCAGTCGTACCGGCCTGAGGAAAAAGACCGCGCGCAGGCGGCCATCAATTTCTGCGTGTTCGCCACCATGGCACTCACCTCGTTCGCCTCGGGCGCGCTGGTGACCACGCAGGGCTGGCAGTGGCTCAACGTGGGTTCGCTGCTGCCGCTGGCGCTCACCGCCATGGCCCTGGTCTGGCTTGCGTGGCGCGGTCGGCAGGCCCACAATCCCACCTGATTCAACGACCGCACGGAGGCACGCCATGGGATTGCTGGACTCTTTGATCGGCGCGGCCACCGAGGCCGCCATGGGCGCCCAGCGAGGAACCGACGCGGCACCCGGTGGCGGTGCCGGCGGCCTGAATCCACAGCTGCTGATCACCCTGGTGAGCAGCCTGCTCAACAACGCAGGCGGTCTGCAAGGTTTGCTGGCCAAGCTGCAGTCGGCCGGCTTGGGTGAAGCGGCGCAATCGTGGGTGGGCACCGGCGCCAACCAGCCGGTGAATCCCGACCAGCTGGGCCAGGCACTCGGCCCCGACCTCATGGGCATGATCGCCGCCCAGCTCGGTGGCAACCGGGATCAGGCGTCCAGCACCCTGGCCGATCTCTTGCCCGGCCTCATCGACCAGCTCACGCCACAAGGCCAGGTGCCAGCCGACAACGGCCTGGGCGCACTCGGTGCCCTGCTCGGTGGCCAGAACAACCCGGCAGCGGGCGACCTCATGGGCATGCTCGGCGGCCTGATGCAGCCGCGCCGCTAGAGACTTTTCAGGCGGCTTTCGGCTGGGGCGCCTGAACGTCCAGCCAGGCCTTGAGGGTGCCGAACACGGCCGAGGGATCGGCCTCGTTGAAGATCTCGTGGTACAGACCCTCGAAGGCCTGCGAATGCACCGTGTTGCGCGGTGCCGCTGCGGCAAACGCGCGGCTGCCCTCGGACTTGACCAGGTGATCGTCGCCCGCGTACATGAGCAGGGTCGGCACGCTCCAGCTGGGCGCTGCTGCCAGCACGTTGGGGCCGTTGCTGTCGATGAAATGCGCCAGCCGCGCGGAGATGCGGTCGTGCACGCGGCGGTCTTTTTCGTAGGCCTCCACCGTGGCCTGGTTGTGCGAGATCTTGCTGGCGTCCAGCCCGTTGGACAAGGTCTTGTTGGGTGCGTACCGGTACATCAGATCGATCAACCTGCGCTGCACCAGACCCAGGCCGGCCTGCAACGCAGGCGATGACAGCACCAGACCATCGATCCTGGCCATGCCGCGCTGCACGAAGGTGGCCGTCACCAGCCCGCCCATGCTGTGCCCCATGAGGATGAGCGGACAGGCCCACGGCTCGGCGATGTGGCGGCGCGTGTCGTCCAGCACCTCGGCCAGGTCGTCCAGGAGCGCGTCGTCGTCGGGCAGCACGCCCTGGGCACCGCCCGAATCGCCATGGCCGCGCTGGTCGAAGGCGCGCACGAAAAAGCCCCAGTCGTTGAGGCGGCGCGCCACCGCGTCGTAGCGCCAGGCGTGTTCGCCCAGACCGTGCACGATGAGCACCACGCCACGCGGGCGCCGGCGCATCGGCAGCGGCCAGTCGTACAGGGCCAGGTTGAGGCCGTCGCGCAGGGTGAAGGGGGCCTGGGTCGTGTCGGTCATGTCGGCGCAGGAAAAAGAATGAAACGGGTTGTGCTCAGGGCATGCGGGCAATGACTTGGGCCACCGTGGCGGTCAGGCGTTGCGCGTAGTCCAGGTGAAGAAATTCGTTGGGACCGTGTGCGTTGCTCCGGGGGCCGAGCACGCCGCACACCATCATCTGCGCGGTGGGGAAACCTTGGCTGAGCATGTTCATGAGCGGGATGGTGCCGCCCTGGCCGATGGTGCCGCAGCCCGCGCCAAAATGCGCCTGCGAAGCGTCCTGCAGGGCCTGCTCGAACCAGGGCGTGGTGGCCGGCGCGTTCCAGCCGCTGGCCGCGCCCTCGCCGTCGAACGTGACCTTCGCCTGGTAGGGGGCGTTGTCTTCCAGCAGCGCCTTGAGTTCGCGCACGGCCGCTGGAGCGTCCACCAATGGCGGCAGGCGCAGGCTGAGCTTGAAGGCGGTGTAGGGCCGCAACACGTTGCCGGCGTTGCGCATCTCGGGGAAACCATCGGCACCGGTGACGGACAGCGTGGGCCGCCAGGTGCGGTTGAGCAACGCGTCCACCGGGTCGGTGGTGGTGGGCAGCGCAAACACGGTGGCGCCGCCGCAGTCGTGGTGCGCCCAAGGGAAGCGCTTGTAAATCTCGTCTCCGAGGATGGACGCCGTCACCCGCGCCTGCTCCAAGCGCTCGGCCGGCACCTCGCAGTGGAAGCTGGCGGGCAGCAGGCGGCCGGTGGCGCTGTCTTCCAGCCGGTCGAGCACCTGCCGCATGATGCGAAAGCTCGACGGCACCAGCCCCGACGCATCGCCCGAGTGGATGCCTTCGGTGAGGATCTCGACCTTGAGCACGCCGCTGGCCATGCCGCGCAGGCTGGTGGTGAGCCAGAGCTGGTCGTAGTTGCCGGCGCCGCTGTCCAGGCAGATCACCAGGCCCACGTCGCCCAGGCGCGTGCGCAGCGCATCCACATAAGGCAGCAGGTCGCCCGAGCCACTTTCTTCGCAGGTTTCAATGAGGCCGACGATGCGCGGGTGCGCCGCGCCCTGGGCCTTGAGCGCCTGCAGCGCGGCGATGCTGGCGTAGACCGCGTAACCGTCGTCGGCGCCGCCACGGCCGTAGAGCTTGCCGTTGTCGATCTTGGGTGTCCAGGGGCCGAGGTCGCTGCGCCAGCCGGTGAACTCGGGTTGTTTGTCGAGGTGGCCGTACATCAGCACGGTCTGGCCCGAGGCCGGCGCAGGCGTGCCGTCCTTGCCCGCGCTGGCAGGCACTTCAAAAAACAGCACCGGCGTGCGCGGCACACCGTGCGCGTCGTTGAGCTGGATCACCTCCAGCGTGAGGCCCTCGACCTTCTGCGCTTGCACCCAGTCGGCGGCACCGCGCAGCACGCGGTCCAGCAGGCCATGGCGGGCCCAGTCGGGGTCGAACGCGGGGGACTTGGCCGGCACCTCGATATAACGCACCAGCTCGGGAATGATGGTCTGCGCCCACGCGGCGTCGATGTGGGCTTGCAGCGCTGTGGGGTCCAGCGGCGGCGGGGCGTGGGGAAGGCGGGCGTTCATGGCGGCGGTCTCCAGCGGGGCGCCCCGTGAAGACCGGGACACTACCCAGAGCAGTATAGGCAGAGCGGCACGTCCGTGGCGCTGCGGTGCGCCTTGGCCGAGGGGGCCAGGCGCCTCAGGCGTGCGCCGCGCCCGACAGGCGGAACACCCGCACCACCTCGGCCAGGCGAGCCGACTGGTCCTTGAGGCTCTCTGCAGCGGCAGCGCTCTCTTCCACCAGCGCAGCGTTTTGCTGCGTCATCTGGTCGAGCTGGCTCACGGCGGCGTTGACCTGGCCGATGCCTTGCGACTGCTCCTGGGCGGCGGTGGTGATGTCGCTGATGAAGGCCGAGACCTTCTCGGCGTTGGCCACGATCTCTCCGATGGTGCTGCCGGCCTGGGCCACCAGGCGCGAGCCGGTTTCGACCTTGCCCACGCTGGCTTCGATGAGCACCTTGATTTCTTTGGCGGCCTGTGCGCTGCGCTGCGCCAGGCTGCGCACCTCGGCGGCCACCACGGCAAAGCCACGGCCTTGCTCACCAGCCCGCGCGGCTTCCACCGCCGCGTTCAGGGCGAGGATGTTGGTCTGGAACGCGATGCCGTCGATGACACCGATGATGTCGCCGATCTTCTGACTGCTCTGGTTGATCTCGTTCATGGTGGTGACCACCTGGCTCACCACCTGGCCGCCGCGCACCGCCACCTCGGCGTTGACCACCGCCATTTGCGTGGCCTGGTGCGCTGAGTCGGCGCTCTGGCGCACGGTGATGTTGATCTGGTCGATGCTGGCTGCGGTTTGCTGCAGGTTGCTGGCGGCCTGCTCGGTGCGCGCGCTCAGGTCCTGGTTGCCGCTGGCGATCTGTTCGCTGGCGGTGCCGATGCTGTCGGTGCTGTTGCGCACCTCGCCGACGATGCGCGAGAGCGAGGCCTGCATGCCGCCCAGGGCTTGCAGCAGGGCAGCGAGTTCGTCCTTGCCGTTCACCTGCACCGGGCGTGTGAGGTCACCGTTGGTGATGGCTGTGGCCAGGCTCTGGGCCTGATCCAGCGGTCGGCAGATGCTCTGCATGTTGGCCAGCGTGGTCGGCACCACCACCAGCGCGGCCAGCGCCAGCGCCACACCAAAAATCATCAGGGTCTGGCTGCTGGTGTCTTCGCCCGCCTGCTGCAGCGTGGCCGCTTCGACCTTGAGCACGTCTTCCACGCGCTTGAGGTTGGCCAGGATGCCGGCGTACTGTTCGTGCGCGCGGGACAGCATGCGGTTGGCCACGGTGGCAGTGTCGTAGCCACTGTCGGCCAGCTGGCGCGTCACCGGCTCCACCGCGTTGGTGTACGCGGTGAGCTGCTCCTTCATCTCGCGCACGACCACGTTGTCGCCGTCTTCCTCGCCCACGAGCATGTGGTCCATCTGCTGCAGGGCAGCGTCGCGCGCGCCTTGCCACTGCGCCTTGGCCTTGGCGACTTCTTCGGGCTTCTCGTAGCCGATGATCATGTCTTTCTCGTAGCGGCCCATGTCGCCCAGCGCCACCTGCAGACGCGACAAGGTCAGCGTCTCTTCGAAGGCGTGATCGACAAACTCCACATTGAGGTCGTGCACCCGGCCCATGCCCCACAAGCCGGCGCCGCCGACCATCGTCAACAGGATCAGCACGACGCCGATGGCGCCCATCATTCGGCTGCGGATGGAGAACTGTCGCATCAGTTGTTGCATGGTCTGTTGTCTCGTCTTCTTGTGGTCCGGTGTCGGCTTGCCTGTGGGGTGCGTGGGTCAGAAACTTTCCCAGTCGCCTTCCGCACCGGCGGCCACGGCGGGCTTTGCAACCGGTGCCGGGCGCGCCACAGGCGCTGCGGCCACGGTGGGTCGCTTCGGCGCCTCTGCCGGCGCGGCCAGCTCCAGGGCTTTCGGCTCTGCGGCCCTGGCGCTGGCCGGCTTGATGCTGGTGGGCTTGTGGGCCACCGGCTTGAAGGTGTTGGCGGCTTTCGCCACCACGGCGGGCGCGCTGAGGGCCTGCGACGAGTCGATGCGGAAGATCTTGATGACTTCGGTCAGGCGGCTGGCCTGGTCCTTCAAGCTCTCGGCGGCGGCGGCACTCTCTTCGACCAGCGCGGCGTTCTGCTGCGTCATCTGGTCCAGCTGCGTCACCGCCACGTTG
>NZ_JBLYYB010000212.1:0-15499 GCF_048549895.1 Hydrogenophaga sp. | reverse complement strand
CCGCTTCGGCGCGGGACGCGAGTCGGGGTTCATCTATCACCGCGCCAGGGCCAGCCTGATCCCGCTGGCCGTGCTGCCGTGGGTGACTTACCTGGCACTGCCGGTCAGCGTGAACCCGCTGCTGATCCTGCTGCCCAGCGCCGCACTGCTCGGCGTGGCGGTGTGCATTGCGGCGGCGACGTTCAAGAAGTACCTGTAGATCACTCCGGCTGTAGCAATTTAAAATTGCGGGGTTGCTTGCCTTCTTCGTTCAGACAGGCTCGCGCTTCGACAATCACGGTTGCTGCTGGAATCACAAGGAAGAGCATGACCGCCCTCTATCAACTTGCAGTGCTTGGTTCGCCAACCGATGCCCAGATTTCTGAGGTTGAAGAAGTCGTCGGAACTGCCGTAGGCATGTTCAACTTGCGACTAGGGCATGAAGTTGGATGGGAGGTGCGCCCGGAAGCGTTTAACCCCGACCAACAGCGCTCATCCGCTGCGGTATTTTTCGGAGGCGAGAATCCACCCCTTGCCAATGTGGCGAAGTTGCTGGAACGAGGCATCCCGTTACTGCCGATAGCGTCCGACGTCAATCGAGTTAGCGAAGAGATCCCTGAATTACTGCGACCTCTCAACTGCTTAGCCTATACGGCCAACGGACCACAGCGTGTCGCGACCGCTTTACTTGAGTGTGCGGGATTACTACCTCGCCAGCGTCGAGTATTTGTAAGCTACCGCCGCGGCGAAGCCCGTGATGCAGCCTTACAACTCTTCGATGCCTTGTCCGCTCGGCTATTCGATGTGTTTCTCGATACACATGGGATTCCACCTGCGGAAGATTTTCAGACGATGCTGTGGCATCGCCTTTGCGATTCCGACGTTCTTGTCATGCTTGACACACCAGGCTACTTTGAAAGCCGATGGACAAGCGCAGAGTTCGGACGCGCTCTGGCGAAAGGCATTAGCGTCTTACGGGTTGGCTGGCCAGACTGCACGCCATCTGCGCGAACAGCCACCGCCAGTCGCGCAGAATTGTTGCCCGAAGAAGTGGATGCGGCCACAGGACGCCTCGCAGACAGCGCTGTGGAGCGAATCTGTCTACAGCTCGAAGAAGTTCGCAGCCAAAGCCATGCGGTCCGTTCCGTCAATCTAGTGAGCAATTTGCGCAACGCTATTCAAACGATTGGCGGCCAACTTGTCGGCGTTGGACCGAACAAGGCGGTCTATATCCGACTACCGGATGGCCGGAATGTCGTCGTCTACCCAACAGTTGGTGTCCCCACGTCGACCACGTTGCATGACGCATCCACCAATTCGCCAGATCAATCGGTTGCCGTCGTTTACGATCATGTTGGCTTGCATCCCCGATGGCTGGGGCATTTGGACTG
This sequence comes from Hydrogenophaga sp., assembly GCF_048549895.1. Classification (GTDB taxonomy): domain Bacteria; phylum Pseudomonadota; class Gammaproteobacteria; order Burkholderiales; family Burkholderiaceae_C; genus Hydrogenophaga. The sequence goes on along the minus strand of NZ_JBLYYB010000212.1, from coordinate 14,129 downwards.
GCTGGGCCAGCATATCCACTCTGCGCGGTGGGTCAAAGCCAGCGAGGCTGGGTGGCAATTTGCGGACTGGGAGGTCTGAATCGTGAGCGCAATCTTCCTTTCAGCCAGTGTCCCACTTGTCGGCCGCGGCTCGTATCACGAGACCGCCAATCCATTCCTCATCCAGTGCGCTGTGAGGGAACTGGTCATAGCCGTCATCCGTCAGCACAAGATTGTGTGGGGAGGCCATCCCGCTATTACGCCCATGATCTGGAGCATTTGTGAGGATTTGGGTGTCGATTATTCTGGGTCCGTGGTTCTGTATCAGAGCACGTTCTTCAAGGACCGTTACCCGGAAGAAAACGACCGTTTTCACAATGTAGTCTTCACCAACGCAGTTGCCGGCGACAGGGATGCGAGCCTGCTGCTAATGCGGGAAGAAATGCTGTCGCGCGACGATCTCGTTGCCGCTGTTTTCATCGGCGGCATGGAAGGAGTGGAAGCCGAGCATGAACTCTTCAGGCAATTCCACCCCGCCGCCAAAGTTCTGCCCGTGCCATCGCCAGGCGGGGCAGCCCTGAACTTGGCCAAAGATCAAGGTTATTTCACCGACGTGGATCTTGGTGATATTGACTTTGCGCAACTCTTTCACACGCACCTCGCATTGAACATTCAAGGCGCAGCGAGCTGAATCTCCTCTGCCGATTCACACGAGCCAACGAAGGATTCGCCATGCCACGGAAAGTCTTCTATAGCTTCCACTATCAACGCGACAGTTGGCGCGCTTCCAAGATACGGAATATCGGTGTTGTTGAGGGCAACCAGCCCGCAAGCGATAACAAATGGGAAGAAGTGAAGCGAGGTGGCGAGGCCGCAATCAAGCGATGGATTGACGATCAACTGCAAGGACGGACGTGCGCAATTGTTCTGGTCGGCGCCGAAACGGCGAATCGCCCCTGGATTCGATATGAAATTGAGCAGTCATGGAATAGTGGCAAGGGACTCTTGGGAATACGAGTCCATAAGCTGCTGGACCATAACCAGCAACCATCAGTTGCCGGGGCCAATCCGTTTGACGCATTTACCTTGAACGACGGTAGAAAGCTATCCACCGTCGTCCGCATGTACGATCCACCGGGGGCCACCAGCAGCGCGGCCTATAACCACATCAGTGACAACCTATCGGGCTGGATTGAAGCGGCGATCGCTGCTCGCTAAGCAGCCCAGCCTCTCGTCAAAACAGCGACCCAGTGCTCATGGGGTGCCCATATAGTTCCGAGATTTGCTTCTGGAACTGGGTCTGTCCTCCGTAGCTAGGATGCCTCACGCAAATCACGGGTACGGAATCCGTGATGCGATGAGCCGCAGCGGCGGCATCGTTACCGATGGCGACGATACGCGAGGGGCGTAGCAAGACAATGAGCTGTTGGAGAAGTTCTTCGCCGGCTCGCCTCTCACGCGCGTTGTGCTGCCGGTTGGTGAAAGGATCTCCTGATTCATGCGGATGCAGAGGGAAAACGTTCCAGAGAAAGATGCGAGCATCAATATGTTCCAGCATGCCCCATATGACCGCGGCGGTTCGTTCGGCCACAGCACTGCCTATCGTCGGCCGCTCGGCGACCTGGTCGAGATTCCAACGCCTAGCGTGCTGGCTTATGTGAACGTCGTCGGTCAGGGCTAACCCAGTGCGGCGTCCTCCGCGGTATCCGAGGTCTCGTCCGATCCATATCGCGTCTACGGGTTCCTCGGTTGCACGACGCAACATGGCGGACAGTGCAGCGGCACGGCGACGTGGTGCGTCGCGTCTATCATGAACTTCACAACAATCCGAATACGGATTGAAGCAGTCTTCGAACTGCAGCGAAGCAACTGCATCAACGAACGGGTGGATCTTCATTTTTCAGACTCAAGTGGCATGTATTTGATGGTGCGTTGTTCTCGGTTTCCAATGATCCAGCCACCTTGATTTGCCTTGAGCTGGCGAAAGACAGCATAGCCATCCAGGATTGCCTTTTCCCAGAGCTTTAGCGGACATTTCTCCACTTCGTAACCACTCACGAACTCACCAATGGTCTTGAGAAACCCAAGTGAGACCTTTTCCTGGTTCTCGAAGAAATTCAGCTCCTTGGCCCTGGAGAAAATCCACGCTGAAAGCCCTTCCTCCACGACGATGGCCCGACCACTGTCCTGCTCTTCATCGTATTTCGGATTGCTCTTTCGCTTGTGCTTGATCAATGCCCGCATCACAGGCGACCAGTGCAGGATTGCGGCATAAGCAAAGTGGAAGACATCATGGAACCGGTAGCCATCGCGATCGGCAATGTTGTCCGTCAGAGGGTCTCCGATGAATACACCCTTCCATTGGAGATAACTCTTGCCGCTGCCTCGCTGATTGACCCGGATTTTGAAATCCCTGGGCAGTTGTTCCTCAATTCCAAACTCACTGTCGAAATCAAGGCCAGCCAGGTCTTCTGCCTGCGGCTCCAAGAATGCGCCGCGAGCTTTCCGGAGATTTCCGCGAGCCACCTCCGAAAACGCAAGCTCGGCCGCGTGGATTGCATCCAGATAGGCCCGTGCGAAAGCAATCAAGTCTGCACGTGCAGGCGTGCTTCCCAGTAGGGCCGCCGCTGACTGCCCCAAACGCACCAAGGTGGCATCCAACGAAGCAGTCACGGCGACGGGCACAGCGATATAGGCTAACGCACCTTCGGTGATGTCACTTGCAGCGCCCACATTCTTAAAGTTTCCGTGGTTCGCAGCTTCCGCGAAGATCTCTTCAAGAGGAATCTGCAGGCGCCTGCAGATTGCGGCCAAATACCAGAGGGTGTCGCCAAACTCCTCTTCTGCTGCCTTCTTGAAACCAGGGTAAGCCGTTCTCTCTCGAACATTTTTCTTGGCCGTAGCCATTATTCCGCCGACTTCTCCGTATAGACCTTGGAGGACAGGGTTGAAGTCATTCGGGTTGAGTACGTCTGTGGCTGCAATTTCCGCAGCGTAATCCGAGAGCAAGAGGGAGCCTTCCTTTTTCATCGGTCACCTACGAAGAGTCAGCCATTCGAATGGAGCGCCCTGATAACCGCTCACGTTAAAGCTGCGAATCCATTGCTCAAGGTTCGCAATCAGTTGCGCATCGTCAAAGGTGGTTAGGCCTCTTCCTGTTTTGCATAGAGGCCGATCTTGCTGGTCCTTCAGTTCCTCGGGAAACTCCGGACCCTCTCCCCCGAAATACACAAAATCATTACTGATCAGAACCCTATTGACGCCCGTATCACGGGCGACATGGTCCGGGTTGAGCGTGCCATTGGGGCGGGAGTGAAATGAGTCTCGCTGCTGCCAGGCAGCTCCAGGCACGGCCCTGAAGTAGATGTTGTCTCCGCAACTTTGCTTCCGACTTCCATTGCGGTACGGCTTCTTGTATTCAAACCGTGGATCTGCGCCGTATTCGTCAAATGTCATCGCCTCGGTAACGCGCATCGCGTACACGAGACGCCCGCCACGTCGGACAGTTCTATCATTGCTGCCACTGCCGACCACCCAATCACCGATGTCAGCGGATCGGCGGATATTGGGTTTGCAGGTCGCAAGCGTGCAGTAGCCATAGAAAGGATTGGGTGCGAAACCACTGTCGTATCGCACCACATAGGAGTGAATGCGAGCCATCAGCAGGGATGCCGCATGAGTGGAACCGGGTCGCAGGCGCCGCCGTCAGGCTTTTCCCACGAGTCCTTCCCATTGATCGCGTCAATGATTGCATCGCCGTTCCACCCAACCAAGGCGTCGGCATACTCTTTCAGGGCATCCGGGAGGTCGCATTCCTTCTCACCATGCTCCCAAACACCAACAATGCGCTTGCCCTGTTTGGCCGCATACTCAATTTCCCAGTTCACCCAGTCGCTGTTCTTGGTCTGGGGGGAGACGTAGCAAATGAACACTCCGGCCCAGTTGATCGCAGGGGCAAGGATCTGCGTCTTTATGTAGTGCTCATCGGAAGCATTGTTGAACTTTCCTGTATGGATGGAGGAATCCCTGATTTCCATCCCATTTGGAGCCAACAGATCCTTGAGCTTTTGGAGCCCGTGATCGTCCTTATGGACATGGCTGATAAACACATTCCTTTTCTCTGTCACCTGTCACCTCCAAGGTTTTCATATGATCTGAAGATCGCAGCCGATTCAGCCAAAAGGTCGATGACAGAACGCTCGACCACGTAGCGTGCCGGATTCTCGCCAACCGCCAGCGCCTCAAAATGCGCCTCGCCACAGGCGATTTTTGCGCGCTCCTTGTTGCGCAGGTCGTCAGTGAACAGGCTGCCCTTGGTCTCCACCACGAAGTACAGTCGCTGCGCTCCACCGTCCTCCACCAGTACGGCCCAGTCCGGGTTATAAGTTCCCAGCGGCGTGGGCACCTTGAACCAGCCTGGCAGCTTGGCGTAGAGCTTAATGGCGTTGTTCTTCTCCAGCGCGTCGGCGAAGTCGCGCTCGGTGGTGGAGTCGTAGACCACGTGCTCGTAGATGGACTTGCCCGTGTCCATCAGCATGTTCTTCAGGTAGCCGGTCAGCTCTTCCTGCTCGAACAGTTCCTGTGCATAGACGTGCTGATCGCCAAGCTTCTGGTACTTGATGCCGTCGACCAAGGCCAGGCGCTTGCAGCGGTTGATGGTCTCGGCGGTCAGCTCGATGAACTGCTGCGGGTTGCGCTTGAAGTCGTCCAGCCGCCCGCTGCCGCTCAGGATGGTGGCGATGCTCCGGCGGGTGAGTTGGGTGCGATCCTGGAGGTCGGTGAGCAGGTCCGGCAGCTCGATGTCCGTCTCGTCCAGGACGACAGTTGCCGCGCCCGCTTTCTCCGTGGCCTCCACCCCTGCCTTGCCGATGGCGATGTCGGCCTTGCGCCATTGCAGCCGGGCCTTGGGGATGGCCGGGGCTTGTCGAAGCGAATCGATGCAGTTCTGGATCAGCTTGTCATTATCGAACTGCACCCGATAGGTCGTCTTGTGCTTGATGCGATCCCACAGCTCCTTGAACTCGGGGCTGAGATAGACGCCCTTGCGCACGGCAACCTGCTTGCGCTCGTCGGCGTTCTTGATTTCCAGACGGCCCGACACCTTGCGCAGCACCTCGGCGATTTGACTGCGCTGCGCGTCGAACTCCGCAGGTAGCGCCAGGGTTCCATCCTTTAACGCCGTCTTCAACGAATCCTGGACCTTGCCCTTGGCATCGATGTGGCCGGCAGCTTTCAGGTGCTCCCACAACACCTTCGACTGATCGATGCCCAGAGGCACGGTTTGGCCGTCGGCCCCGGTAACGGCGATGGCGGCGAACTGGTGCTGCTCGACGATGCCAAAGCGGATGCCGGTGTCGGCCTCAATTTCCTTCTGCAGGTTCTCGGCGAATTGCTCGTAGTTCTCGGTGGCAATCACCGTGAGGGTATTGACCTCGAATCCGCGCACGCGCTCGCCGTTCTGGTTCACGGCGAGGCGCAGCCCCCGGCCGATGGTCTGCCGGCGTTCGCGCTCGGTCTGAATGTCGCGCAGTGTGCAGATCTGGAAGACATTGGGGTTGTCCCAGCCTTCCTTGAGCGCCGAGTGGGAAAAGATGAACTTGAGCGGCGTGTCGAAGGACAGCAGCTTTTCCTTCTCCTTCATGATCAGGTTGTAGGCACGCTCGGCGTTCTCGCGGTTGGCTGCATTGTTTTCGCTGGTGTCCGTCCAGCCGCCTTTCTTGTCGATGGAGAAATAGCCGTTGTGGACCTCCTCGGTGGCACTCGTAAGGTCGATCTCCTCGAACAGGCTCTGGTACGTGGGAAGCTTGGCCGCACGGCGATACTCCTCCTCGAAGATGCGCGCGTAAGGCCCTTTGACGGGGTTTCCGTCCGCATCGTAGGAGCGGTATCTGGCCACCTCGTCGATGAAGAACAGCGACAGCACCTTGATCCCGAGCGGGCGCAGCCGTTTCTCCTTGTCGAGGTGCTCCTTGATGGTGCGGCGGATCATCTCGCGCTGCACGGCCAGGGCATCGACATCGCCATGCGCTTGCCCCACGCTGAGAAAGGTTTCGCCGCCGGGGTAGCGCAACTCCAGAAACGCTTCGTCCTTGGCGGTACTGATCTCGCCGACGCGAAAATCGGCGTAGATGGCGCGTTTGGCGACCTGTTCCAAGTCATCGCCGTCGGAAACGGTGACTTCTTGCCGTTTCACGCCGCTGGCGGTTGCCACGTCGAGTTCCACGCGGGCAGAGATCGTGCCACGGCGGTTGGCGACCGACACCAGCCTTACGAATGGTTTGTTGTGGGCGTCCTCAACGGTGGCCGATGCCACTTCGATCTGCTTGACCAGCCTGCGCTCATAGGCATCCACGGCATCGAGCCGGAACACCATGTGGTGCTTGTCCACATGGGTCGCGGAATAGCGCAGGGTGCACAGCGGATTCATCGCATCGAGTGCGGTCTTGCCTGCCCCGGTCAGACCGCCGTCCACGCTTTGCGGCTCGTCCACGATCACGACCGGCCGCGTCGCCTTGATCAGATCGATGGGCTTCTCGCCGCCGGTCTTTTCGCTGTCCTTGTAGAGGTTGTTGACGTCCTTCTTGTTGATGGCCCCGACCGTGACCACCATGATCTGGATGTTTGAGCTGGTGGCGAAGTTGCGCACCTGGCCGAGCTTGCTGGAGTCGTAGAGGAAGTAGTCGAAGGGCACGCCGGCGTAGAGCCCCTTGAAGTGCTCCTCGGTGATCTGCAGGGTCTTGTAGACACCCTCCTTGATCGCCACCGACGGCACCACGATGACGAACTTGCTGAAGCCATAGCGTTTGTTCATCTCGAAGATGCTGCGCAGGTAGACGTAGGTCTTGCCCGTACCGGTTTCCATCTCGACGGTGAAATCGCCCGAGACCAACGCGCCGGAAGGCGGCAATCCCCCACGCAACTGGATGTCGGCCAGGTTCTGGTGCAGCTCGTCGTCCAGCAATGTGAGGCGGTTGCCGACGCCCAGGTCCGATTCGGCCACGCCGAGGGTCAGTTGCTCCGGCTTGGTGCCCGGAAACATGTCCTCGGCAGCCGGCGGCGGCGCCTTCATGGTCACCGTGAACTCGGTACGGCACACTTCCTGGCCGCGAAACAGATCGCAGACCGCCTCGATGGCCTGAAGCTGATAGTCGAGGTTGGGCTCGAAATGCAGTTTCATCACCACGCCCTCACAGACTGCGCACGTTCTGGATGCCGTGCTGCTCCAGAATGGCAGCCAGGTTGGTCTTGGCCACGTCGTCGGCGAAGGCACTATCGCGGAACACGCAGGTGGTGTCGCCCGCCGGCTGTAGCTCCTCGTGCCAGGCGACGATGCCTTGGGCCAGCGGCTCCACATCGTCGCGGGTGATGTGCTCGGCGAGGCATGCCATCAGCACGCCGCCGCCCACCGAATGCACGTCCTTGCCTTGGATCGAGCGCTTATCGATCGGCACGCACAGGTCGAGGCCCAGCTTGAGCAGCAGCTCGTAGAGGATGTCCGATTCAGTACGGCCGTCCATCAGATGGTCCTGGTGGGCAAACAGGGTCTGTTCCAGGTCGGCCGGATTCGGGTTCCAGGCGCGGATGTTGGAGTGGTCGAGCTTGAAGACACGGAAGCCGGTATCGCCCGAGAAAAGTGGATTATCTGCCTTTACCTTGTTTCCAGCGCGACGCAATCGCTCCTTGGTTATTTCAGAAATAGTGCGCGGCACCCCAAGCGAATCACAAAGCTTAACGGCCGCCTTCTGATCCTTATCGCTCGCATTCAGCGGTTCAGGTAGCTGAACAAGGCAAAACGTTCGTCGGATCGAGTCCTTTGAATTGAGCTTCCACACAGCTTTGGCTGTTGCGCCGGAGCCCGCGAAGAAATCAACAACCAGATCACCATGATCCTTCAATAGGAATGGCAGGAACGCCTCATACAAGCGTACGGGCTTGGGGTTCGTAAAGACCTTTCCTTCCGTTGGAAAGTCTTCCTTGAGGTCGTAAGCCCCCAATCGGCCATCCAGCTCCAGGAGGCTGGATAGCTTCTCTTTGAAATCGGATGCGTATACCTTTAGCTCAATGATCTTTGACTCATCTTCTCCAAACAATATTCGGTCCGCTGCAAGCAGTTCGTCCATTGTTTCTTTCGGGAATCGATATCCCATCAATGGCTGCTTGCATGGACGCTTGGTCACTGGATGGGGCACATCGTACCTGTAGCCCTCTCGGCCAGGGTTGTGCACACTCTGGCTTCCTGTGTAGACCCCGCCTTCATCGATGTATTTATATCGGTCAAGCGGCCACAGTTCCGCCTTGTGCTCACGAAACCATGTGTCATACGCACCTTGTAGTTCTTGCCCCTTGAACTTAGCTGTGAGCTCATCGCCAATTCTAACGAGCACATCTTTGATGTCTGAAATGGATGACTTCCATTCTGCATCAATCGACTCTTTTTTCTTGGCAACCACTAACAAGTATTCATGCTCCGTCGCCACATTGGTCGGATTATTGTCCGTTGCGTTTTTCCAAACGACCGTGCCGACAATGTTTTCCTCACCAAAGATATCGCAGCACATCAGGCGCAATGCTGAGTACTCTCGCTCGTCAATCGAAATGAAGATAACCCCGTTGTCTCTGAGCAGACCTCGTGCAAGCTTCAGTCTAGGGAACATCATATTTAGCCAGTCGGTATGAAACCTTCCGCTGGCCTCGGTGTTGCTGCTGACCTTCTGCCCGCCTTCGGCCTGCCCGGTCAGCTCCAGATAGTTCTTGATGTTGTCCTGGAAGTTGTCCGGGTACACGAAGTCCTTGCCCGTGTTGTACGGCGGGTCGATGTAGATCAACTTGACCTTGCCGGCATAGCTCTTCTGCAGGAGTTTGAGCACTTCGAGGTTGTCGCCCTCGATCATCAGGTTCTGCGTGGAGTCCCAATCCACGCTCTCCTCGGGGCAGGGGCGCAGGGTGCCGGTCGAGGGGGTGAGCGCGAGTTGCCGCGCGCGGCGCTTGCCATGCCAGTTCAGGCCATATTTCTCGTCGGCATCGGTGATGGTCCGGTCGCCGACCAGCGCCTTAAGGACGTCCACGTTTACCGAAACGCCGTTCGGTCCTTCGGTAATCAGCTCCGGGAACAAGGCCTTGAGCTGCTCGATGTTGCCGGCCACCAGGTCGGCAGACTGGGCCAGTGGGCTCGCGGCGTCGATGATCTGCATTTTCTTCTCCGTCATTCGTTCGATCTTCAAAGCTGTTCGCGTGCTGCAGCCAGTTGTGCCAGCACGCGCTTGAGCGCGAGGTTCAGTTCAACCTGTCGCGCCAGTTGTTTTTCTTTGCCCGCCTGCGTGCGCAAGCAGGCCGCCTCGGCCTCCAGCCGCGCGCATTCCTGCAGGGCATGGCGGCGAACTGCGGCCTGCTCGGGGCCGTCGGTTTTCTTGAACGTTCCAGTCAGCTTTGCCGCCAACAGCGCCTGCGCGCTGTCCATCCACCCCTGATACAAGGCGAAAAGCGAGGATCGAGGCTGGTGAGTCAAGGCGATGGCCTGAACGAATGCGTTCAGCGCATCAAGAGACGGCGCGTCCTCGGGCAACGACATGGACACCATGCCGCCGTCCAGCACCACTTTGCCCGCTTCGTTCTGTGCCCAGCGCTTATGCGCCAATGACAGCGTCAGGCGCTCCTCGGAGTGCAATAGCAACAGCACCGGATAAGGCACCGCGCGATGCACCAGCTCGGCGAGACGGGCGGGATTCGTCGGCTTCGCCTTGCCACCTTCGGACTGGCGGCGCAGCGTTACGGCAAGCACCGCGACCTCCAGGTATTCGCGCGACTCGTCGCGGTAGTCGGGCACGCCGATGGTGTTCGGCTTGAGCGCCGCGACCCACTGGATCTCCTCGACGGTATCGGCGATCAGTCGCTTGTCGGCGGCCGTGGGGGCTCCGTTCTCCAGCAACAGCTTCTTCGGCACGCGCTGATCGACTCGGCAGCCGTCGGGCAGACCGAGCGAGGCGATGAATCCTGGTACGTCCAGCGGCATGGTTCGCGTCACACCCTTGCACGAGCACGCGCCTGGACGCGGGCTTCAAGCACGGCGCGGACATGGGCGTAGAGCTGGGCATTCGCCTGCTCGCGGTCGGCGAGCACCGCAGCGAGCGCATAGGGTTCTTCGCCATCGCACCCGTTCGACCATGCGCTGTCCTGGCGAGTCACCACCACGAAGACCTTGTTGCCGTTCGCAAGCGCCTGCCTGAAGCTCCAGCGAGAGACCTGCAGCGTGCCATTCTTACGTGTGTCGTTGGACAGCCAGCGACCGTTGCTGCGCTCTCCCATGCCTTGCTCACGATTCCGACGGAAAGCCTGTGTCACCTCGTCCAGGCCACTCGCTGTAACCACGGAGAACCACAGCTTGCTCATGCGGTAGTCCAGCCGCGTGGTACGGACGGCTGGACTGTGCGCCAGGGCAACCGTTACCTCCCTAGTACGGCGGCCGCCCGCCCAGAAGCTGTCAGGCAGCGGCAGCTCGAAAAAATGGTGCTGGTCGTTGCCGATGCGCTCTTCGGTCAGCAAGGTGACGGTGTGGTCCAGCGAACGAAAGAGGGCAGCATCCTCGACACACCCATAGCCGATCAGACGCAGCAGCTTGTCGCGCCCTTCACCGTTGCCGTCGGGGTTGAGCAAGGTCTCGCAGGCTTGTGGCCAGCTGGCATGCGCGCCGATCAACGCACGCAACAAGTTCGGGGTGGCATTCGGCAGTTCGGCCAGGACCCTCGCCGCCTTATGCGCGACGACCGGGGCAGCATAGCTCGTCCCAATGTCTTCGCTGAACCCTGGTCCGCCGGCAAAGCCGCCGTTGAGCGAGACCACGCCCAACCCTGCATGCCGCGGACGTGCAACCGCCCGCATCAGCGCGACATTGCCGGCATGCTCGACGATATCGGGTTTGATCGCGCCATTGATCGATAAGCCGCATCGCGTGAGCGGAAACGGCTGGTCAGTTCGCGCCAATGGTTGATCCTCAAGGGCGTTCGGATGCCGCTGCGCGTCCCTCGTCGCTTCGTTCTGCGCAATACCGCCTACCGTGAGCGCGTTCAGGGCAGTGGCCGGATCGAGCAAGCGCGCGGAGTCGGCAAGCAGATAGTCGGGATAGCGTTCTCGCGCGTCGTCTGGCAGCTCGGGAAGGTGCAGGTTGCCGGTGGGCACCACGAACAGGACACCGAGCTCTCGCGTCAGGCGATCCAGGGTGTAGGCCAGGCCGCGAACGTGGCGCCCGTCATAGACCTTGTTGAGATCGCCATAGCTCAGATTGAAGACACGACACCCGTACTGGCCGTGCAACTCGCGCACAGCCTCCTCCACCGCCTTCTCGACGAACTCGGTCTGGTCGTTGCCGTCGTCATTGAAGACCTTCCCGGAGAACAGCCGGAGCTGCGGGACGAAGCGCCCGTCCCGGATCGCAGCCCCCACGTCCCCATACAGCGCCAAGCCGGCGACAAAAGTTCCGTGCCAGGGTTGATCGTCATGCGGGGTCCGATGGGGAGAAAGGTAGCCTTGTGCATCGCCCACTGCCGGCCCCAGCAAGGGGTGTCCAGGCGTCAGTCCCGAATCGAGTACGGCGATGGACGGAGCGCCGCCATCTGGAGGCAAGACAGCGGGAAACTGGTTGACGTCAGTGAGCAGCAACTGAACGGCAATGCCGAGTCGCGGAGGAAGGTCGACCGTGCGCACGTCGCGATGCCGCAGGACCCGATCCGCCTGCTCTCGCGTACAGCGCATCCGCACCATCAGGAGGGAAGGCTGCGTGAGGCTATCCAGCCGCTCTATGCCGTATTCCTGCAGCCAGCGGGAAAACGCCTCCATAAGCGCCTGGCGTCTGTCCTGCCGTTCCTGGGGCCACAGTTCCACATCAAGCGTGAAGAGTTCCTCGGCGGGAAACCCCTGCTCGCGCAGCGCTGCGCCGGTACGATCCTGGGGCGTCCAGTGGTCGAAGTCCTCGATGACGAACAGAAGCTCCTTGCGCGTCACCACGCCGTCGCGGGCGAGCGTACTGAGACGACTCTCGAACTCGGCGAGACCCTCTTCCGTCGCGAAGGCCAGCACGATGGACTCGTCTTCCTGGCTGACGATCTCAACACCGGGAATCGTGTCGAATGCAGGAACGCTCTTGTCGCCAGCGCGCAGTTGAATCTTAAGGAGCTTTCGGTCATCGAAACCACCTAGATCTTCGGCGTCGATTCGCCCTCGCGCCACGACGAGCTTCTGCGCCAACATCGCGCCATGCGCTCGGGGGTCGGCCGGCGGCCGAACACCGGGATGTCGTCTTGGATGCCGTTCAGTCGACGGTGCCTCTCGCTGCAGGCGCAGGTGCTCGTAAGCCACAGTCTCTTACCCCCCCAACTCAGCTCTTATGGCGGTATTCGCGAGCCAGCGCGGTATCGATGTGGGCCTTCTCAAGGAACTCCCGTCCGGACAGGATCATTTCCTTCACCGCCCGGCGCAGTACGCGCTCGATATCGGCATGGGACATTCCTTTGAACTGCGAGGCAACCTGGCCGTCGTCCGCCTCGAAATTTCGTCGAATGCCGGACAGCTTCAATGACAGCAGGCGTTTGATCTGCTCCAGACTGGGCAGCTCGAAACGCAAGATCTCGTCGAAACGCCGCCACACCGCCTTGTCCAGCAGGGACTCGTAGTTGGTCGTGGCGATGAGGATGCTCTCCCCACGGTAGCCGTCCATCATCTGCAGGACTGCGTTCACGGAGCGCTTCAGCTCGCCGTGATCGGCGCTGTCGCCACGATCCTTGGTCAGCGCATCGAATTCGTCGAAGAGCGCCACCACCGGCTGACTCGCCACGTAGTCGAACACTTTGCGCAGATTGGCCGCCGTCTCACCCAGGAAGGATGAAATAAGCGAATCGAGCCGGACCAGAACCAGGGGCATCGACAAGCTGTGCGCGATGACCTCCGCAGCCAGCGTCTTGCCGCAACCCGGCGGCCCACAAAACAAGAGCTTCTGCGCGGGATGCATCCCAAAGGATCGCAACACATCGGCACGGTTGTGCTCCATCAGAATCTCATCCAGCGCCGACTTCGTAGCGTCAGAGAGGATGATGTCCTTTTCCTCTCGAATCACGGCACGCTCTTCGAGCAGCGCCAGACCATTGTCCTTGTTCGTGGGCAGATTGGTCACGGCATGCAGCCTGCGGGAGCCAGGACCGGGTTTGGCCTGATCGCCGTAGAGCAGGTGCTCGAGATCGTTGGCGAGCAGATGATGGTTCTTCTCGCGCTCTTCCTTGATGACCGCTTCGGAGGCGGAACGGAATCTGGCGAGATCCCCTTGTACGCCGGATTTGATCAGTTGCCTGAGCAATTTTCCGCTAGCCATAAATGTCCCCTAGATTCTTCAACGCATGCTCTCGGTAAGTTTCCTGTTCACTCTTGGGACAGCACTACCATGAATGCCAACACTTCAAAGTCATTGCTTCCGGCGAACTCGCCTTTGATGGCATGCGTGCCGCCCGGCGAAAACAGACTGGCCACTGCGCGTTCCTCGTTCTTGCCGACAACCGACGCTACGCTTGCTGCGAGCAGCTTTTGCGCATGGCGCATGTCTTCGCCGTGCTTGGTGGCCTTGTCGAAGCGGGCGCAGGCGCCAGCGTCGGGCAGGTCACGACCCAGCGCCAGGCGCTTGAGCCGGTCGAGAATGCGTTTGGCCTGGGTGTAGTGCAGCAACACGGCACCGTCGTCGCCGACGTGGACGAGGTAATGGGGTGCCAAGGGGTAGTCCGATTCCTTGGCTTTGTGTGCCGCCGGGCCCTCGGCGCGCAGGCAGAAGATGACCCCGGGCGGGATATCGGCATCGATGCTGGTGGTGACGGCGTAGGCGCCCAGCGGCTGGTTGTCCAGTTTGCCGGGATGCGCCTTGAGGTGCTGGGCCAAATCGATGCGGAAGTCGGTGAGCGTCAGGTCGGTAATTGATACGCCGGTGGACAGGTCTTCCAGGTCGATTACCGTGTCCTGCAACTTGAGCAGCTGCTTGCGCCGGTACTCCAGATCGTTCATCGGGTTGCCGGACTGTTGCTCGATGAGGTTTTCCTCACCGGTGGCGGAGACGTCGAGTAGCACCATGCGGCCGCTGACACGCTGTTCCAGATTGATGTATTCCTCCAGCTCCATGTTGG
>NZ_JBLYYB010000211.1:0-4400 GCF_048549895.1 Hydrogenophaga sp. | reverse complement strand
TGGCCGGGGAACGCGGTCAAACCGCGAGGCTTCCCCGCGTCAGCGACCCATTGGGCAGCGGATCGCTCAAATCGGCTACTTGTTCAGCGTAGCCTTAAGTATGTCGTTGATTGCGGCTCGATGACAATGTACGCGTCCGCACGCGACCGGGAGATTTCAAAAGTCATCAGCCAATGGGGCATTTGGACGAAGGTAGATTTCCTGTTTGTAAGTCATGCCCATGCCGACCACGTCAATGGGCTGCGTAAACTCTTCGACCCGACCTCGGGCCTCCGTGTAGAAACAGTATTCATGCCACTGCTCAGCGTGGAGGAACGTCTATTTGCGTTTGCTCGGACCTCGGTAGAAGACCCCTTGGCAGCAAGCGATGACTTTTACAGGGAGTTCACTGCAGACCCAATAGCGGCATTGACTCAACTCGAGCCCACGCGCATCGTCCTTGTGAGACGGGGGACGCAGGAAGGAAATGCTCCTTTTGCGAACCCCGACACAGATGGAGATAGTCCAACAGGCGCTCAGATTCTGATGGGCGAGCAGCAAGACTGGAAGCCGGTGGGTTCTGGTGTCATAGGTGAGCACCGGCCAGCGGATGGAGAGCGGGTTTCTCCTGCAACTGACCAAACCAAAAATAACGCCAGGCCCATCTACCAAGTCAATGTGCTGGAGATGCCAGATACCGTAGGTCTTCTCGTCACGGATAAAAACAGCATCCAATGGCTGTTTTCTCCGTACATCGACCCATTAGTAAAGACCAAGGAGCGCGAATTCCTCGAAAAGCTTGCAGCGTTGCTATTCCTTTCAGTTGAAGATTTAGCGACGGAGGCAGCAAAGTCCAACTTTCGCCTGGAACTGCTTACCAAGCACGAGTCGGTTCTCCGACAAGCCTATATGGACGTTGAGAAAGACCTCAATCTCACATCGATGTGCTTGTATTCGGGGCCCGCGCGACCTCCCACTTCATCGGATGGAGTGTTTGTTCGCTCGTTTCAAGCAGGGTCATACTTCGAGGGGCCGCATGCAAAGAGGTGCGGATGGCTTGGAACAGGTGATGCGGACTTAAAGACGCAGAGTCGACGCAAGAGTTTCTTCAAACACTTCGGGGCTCTGCTGGAAAACGTTCAGACCTTAACGCTTCCACATCACGGTTCAGAGCACAACTTTCATCGAGAACTTCTTGACAAAATTCGGCCGAAATTCTGTGTGGCGGCAGCTGACAAAGTGGGAAAGTGGCGGCATCCTGGAAGTGGAGTCGTTCAGGCTGTGGCGAGCTTCGGGGCCTTCGTTTCTGTAGTTACATCAGGCACGAAATCACTGGTTGAAGACGAGGTTTATCTGTGGTAACGGGATGCTTGAAGCCTGACAAGTTCGACCCTTCAAGATTCTTGAAATTTGCATCACGTAAAGGGGGGGTTCCTTGATGCTCATTGCAAGCTCACTGCCTACGCGCATCGAGCGAGAGAACATGGTTCCAAATCGGCAGTTCGTAATACAAAACCGCTTTTGCGCTTCAAGGCACGGGCCGCCCGAATGAGCCCGAGTAGTAGTCCATCTTGATGCCGGAAGCGAGAAGCCGCATTCTTTGCAGCACTGGGTCTGCGGCATGCGCCCAGAGCTCAGCTGTTGCAAGCCACTGCCTCGTTGACTCCGGTAAAGGTCCAACGAATGTGCTCAGCTCCCTCTGAAGGCTCTCCACATATTCTTTGAGCTCTGCGTGCTGCTGCTGCGCCTGAATCTCAGCGAGGAGCTTGTTGCGAAAGTCGAGCAGGTCCTTTTCTCTTCGTTCACGCTCTGCACGACGTTCTGCCTCCTCACGCCATTGCCGGTCCCGCTCTTCAAATTCGATTTTTCGCTGCTTGAGCGCCTTGGCCGCGAACACCAGCCCCTCCATGAAATCAACGAGCACGTCTGCCAAGCGCTGCCGCTTGCCATCAGCCCATTTTTTTCTGCCCTCGAAGTACCCACTAAGTTCAAGCGTGAACTTGCCTGTGAAGTGGTAGACCAGAGGCGGCCGCTCCCAGGATGCGTATTGCTTGCCAGGCAAAGGCTCCTGAGAGGTGGTGAATTGCTCGGAAAGGCGGAAGGCGACTGCTTGTCCGTCGTGCACGAACTCCAGAGTTTTCTCGCCCGGCACAAGGGTCAACGCGTAGCCGGGCGCGGCCTTCTCGATGGCGTCTAGCAACTGACATGCTTCTTCAATGGCTCCCCTGGAAACCTGACAATCGAACAGGTCCTTCTTGTGGAGATGGACGAGTTCGTGCGTTGGTTTGCCGCTCACCAGCTGTTGCTTGGTGGCCTTTGCAAACGGCGCGAGCTGGTGCGAGGGTGAAGGCGCTTCAAGGACAATTTTTTGTGGCTCGGCTGAGGCTGGCCTTTTTCGGTTCGGTGGCACCGGAAGGCGATGCCGGGGCGCGTCAATGACCACGGCTGTAACTGTGCTGGGTGGCAGTGCGGGTTTCGTGACCGTCTTGCCATGCTGCAGTTTCACCCAGTGGCCGCGCGGAGGTAGCGGGATGTCATTTGCTCGACAGGCTTTGGACAGTCCGACGTCGGAAATGTCGAACTCCTTGGCAAGTGTGACAACCGGCAGTTCCCAGACCCGCCGGTACAGCTCTTCGCGTGAAATCTTCATGGCATTCGGCTCCACCACAACATTCAACTGCAGGAGCTTTACACAAATCTTTAGGGGCAATGAGGAGCACGCTGCTAATGGCTCGAACTCTGCAGAGAAAGACAGCCCTTGCCTTCATCTCCTCACAGCTGAGCCGCTCGCCCCCCATTCGATTCCCGGGAGTTCGACTCGACTTCTTGTTCGTGCACCAGGACAAACGCAACTTCGACTGAAATATTCTCCGCAGCCAATTGCCATGACCAGCCTTCTGGCATCTTCAAATCTTCGGTCTCTTCAAGGGCCAGCAGAACACCTTGCTCGAGCCTGTCCCGTGCTTTTGTGACTTGGGCAAGATTGAGCACAAGGCCCTTTGCAATGCGGTGCGCCACCACGATGTCGAGCGCAGGTCGCAGGCGCCGCCTGAGAGCTTTGATGTGAATGCTGCCTATGTCCATAGAAACCAAATTTTCCATGGCGAGAAGACGTTTGTGTGAACAAATTGGGAGGGCGAGCCCAGACCGACCGAATCCTTTTGCCCACTTAGAGTGGGCGGCATCCAGTCCATGCTCGCCCGCGGCGAGGTTGAATTTCCGATGGCCCTGTTATCTTGAGCGACCACCAGGGCCCCCTGTTGAAACAGTGCCTCGCGTACGCGGCGCCAAGGCTGGCACGTACAGAAATCCAACATTCAACGAAAACAGGCTTGTGCGTGCGGCTACTCACGCGGCGCCCTTTCTCTGAATCGGCTGTTTGAGTACACAATGACACAACTGGGCGTTACAGGGGCGCCCGCAAACTAGAAGCACAGAAAGACAGCCGAATGGGGGTTTTCGCTTGGTTTAAAGAGTGGGCCACGAAGAGCAACAGGTCTGTCCCAACACCCAGACATCCTGACCTTCACCCCATAGATGTGACGAAATTGGCGCAAGAGCTGCGCCTGAAGGAGGAGGCCAAGCGTCTCGGGGCGGGCGGGATTCCCTCGCCGGATGCGCAAAGCCTCACAGGCCCTGAGTCAGCAGTTGTCCAGAGAATCGAAACCTACCGCCAGGGGTACTTGGATTGGGCCGTAGCTCGAATGAATCTGCTCAGCATGGACCTGGGCAAGCTGAACATCACAGCAGAGGTCAACCGCGCGTTGAGTGCGGCCGAGGAATTTGAGCGCAAAGCCGCGTCCTTGCTGACCGAGCACGACTCCGAGCGCAAGGCTTTGGCCGCCTCGGCACGCAACGCCCAGCGAGAACTTGATGATTTTCGACAGACTCATCAGCTCCAACGAGAAGCGCACTGGCCGGCTGGGGCCTCCGCTTTCCTGTACTACGCCATCCTGGCAGCACTGGTTGTTTTCGAGGGCGGAGTCAATGCGAAGTTTTTCGCCCAGGGGGTTGATTCTGGCTGGCTGGGTGGACTGACTTACGCCATCGTTCTGGCACTCGTCAACGTTGGCATTGCGTTTTCGGCGGGTAAGTGGGTCATCAGATTTCTGAATCATCGTCGCCCCGTTCACAAGGTATTTGGACTTCTTGCCACCTTGGCGGCAATTGCCTTGATTATTTCGGTTGGTCTGGGAATAGCGCACTACCGTGATGCCATGACGACGCAGGTCGCCGACGCCGCGAATTCTGCTTTCGAAGCCTTGAGGCAACGTCCCCTAGAACTGCGCGAAATCGATTCATGGTTACTCTTGTTGGTAAGTGTGGGTTTCGGGGTCTTTGCGATGGTTGATGGCTACAAGACCGACGACCCATACCCAGGCTACGGCCAAATCTCGCGCCGAGTTCAGCAGGTAGTCGGT
>NZ_JBLYYB010000210.1:0-11173 GCF_048549895.1 Hydrogenophaga sp. | reverse complement strand
TCGGTCAAGCGGTGCTCGATGCCTCGCTGCCAAAACTCAAAACGGCCCTCTACAAACCCAACCTGCTGATCCTTGATGACTTTGGAATCGGGGAAATGTCCCCAACCGCAGCACAGGTCCTGCTCGATGTTGCCGACCGGCGCATGCGCACGGGATCTCTGCTTTTGACCAGTCAGTACCCCGCGGACACTTGGCACGGATTCTTTCCTGATCCAACCGTCGCGGACGCGGTTCTTGATCGCGTGGTGCATCAAGCTCATCGGGTCCAGCTGAAGGGCGAATCGATGCGCAAAATCAGAGGGCGAGCTGCTCTGAATCCTGGCTGATAAGGTCGCGCTTTCCTGGCCTGCGTTACCTTGTAATGGGGCGGCCTTTCCTACAGCCCCATGTACGGCTGGCGATCCCATCTTGATGGGTAGCTGTTCCCCAGCTCCAAGGCTAGACTTCAGGAATCGGCCATTGAGCGACATTCATGTCAGCGCCGGACAGCTGCCTCTCTGGGCGCATCTTCGAACAGAGGACTGCCGTCAGGAACCGCCCTTGGCTTGCGAATCAATGGCGTTCTTGACAAGCGCAGCCATCGCGCGCGCCGTGTCGCAGGCCTGCTCGCGCAACCCGTGCACCGTACCGATCCGGTCGGGAAGCGCTTCGTCCTGGCTGACCTTGAGCTTGCCCTCCAGGCGATCGATGGGAATTTCGATTCCGACGATGGCGCGCATCATCTTGTCCATGAACGGGACAGGCGCATCGGCAACCGCCCATGGCACCGGTTGAAGAGCTTCGTGAACCCCGGTGAGTCTTGTCAGCATGTCGAACAACCAGTCGCGATCCTCGACGGCGCGCGCCACGCCATGGGCATGTGCCACCGCATAGTTCCATGTGGGAACCACTTCGCCGTGCTTCGCCTTGCCCGGGTACCAACCCGGTGAGATGTAGGACTGGGTTCCCTGGAACATCACGACGGTTGGCGCGGTCGCCCCGAGTTCCCGCCACACCGTGTTGGCGCGCGACACATGCCCAATCAAGGTTCCGAACGGCCCTCGCGTGCGGTCCAACAGGAAGGGCACATGGTTAGCCACCAAACCCGTTTGGCCGTGGCACACCCAGGCCCCGAGGGGGTGCGATGCCATCAGCGCAAAGAGGGCTTCGCGATCGGTCAGTCGGTGTAGTGGGTTGACGTACATGCGTGGTACTTCAGATGCCGACAAGAGCGTGCCGCACCAGCAAGGCCGACAACACGAACATGGTCAACCCAATCAGGCCGTCCAGCACCTGCCAAGCCCTTGGCCGGGCGAACACGGGCGCCAACCATCGAGCCCCGAAACCCAGCAGCGCAAACCAGGCCAGACTGGCGCCGCTGGCACCAGCGATAAACCAAGCGCGAAGCCCGTTCGGCTGTTGGGCGCCGATGCTGCCCACGAGCAGGACGGTGTCTAGGTAGACGTGCGGATTGAGCAGGGTGAAGGCAGCTGCTTGCGCCACCGTCGCGCCCAGTGTCTGTGACGAGCCAGCCTCAATTGCTTCCAGCTGATGGGTTTGCCTCGCACGGCGCAAAGCCTGCCAGCCGTAGACCGCCAGGAAGACGGAGCCGGCCAGAGCCAAGGCACGAGCCAGATTCGGGCTCTCGCCCAGTGCCTGTGCCATGCCCATGACGCCCGCTGCGATCAGCAAGGCGTCTGCGGTCGCACAGAACAGCACCACGCCGCCCACATGCTCGCGGCGCAGGCCCTGGCGCAGCACGAAAGCGTTCTGGGCGCCGATGGCAACGATGAGACCAAAGCTCAGGGCCAAGCCTTGAACAAACACCGGAAATGCAAGAGAGGCAGTGACCGTGAGATTCATGATGTGCCGAGCTTGCCAACTTCGTTAGATGAAGACAAACTAAATCTTCTAACCTCGATGAAGAGAAACTGATCCATGCTCGACTATGCCGCGCTCGCCGCTCTTGCGGCCGTTATACGGGAAGGCAGCTTCGAGCGCGCCGCGCAGGCGCTGTTCGTAACACCGTCGGCGGTGTCCCAACGCATCCGTTCGCTTGAAGAGCGAGTGGGATGCGCTTTGGTGGTGCGCGGCCAACCCTGTCGTGCCACCGACACCGGCCGGCGCTTGTGTCATCACGTTGATCGGGTCCGGCTGCTTGAGCAGGAATTGCAAGGTTCCCTGCCAGCACTCGCACCTGAAGGCCTCACCCGCGTGGCGCTGCCGATTGCGGTGAACGCCGACAGCCTGGCCACCTGGTTTGCGCCGGCCGTCGCCGCTTTCGCCGCCGATGCCCCCGTGATCATTGAACTGGTGGTGGATGACCAGGACCACACTGCCGATTGGCTACGCAGTGGCGCCGTGCTGGCCGCTGTGACAGGAACGTCACGGCCTCCGGCTGGCTTCAACAGCCGCCCCCTCGGCGCCATGCGCTATCTGGCGGCCGCCAGCCCGGCCTACATGAAGCGCCACTTCGCAAGCGGCGTCGGTGCTGGAAGCCTGTCGAAAGCACCAAGCTTGGTCTTCAATACCAAGGACGATTTGCAGAGCCGTTGGGTGCGGCGCCTGTGCCACCGGGACGTGGAATTGCCTCGTCATGCCGTTCCTTCATCCCATGCGTTCGTCGCCACTGCTTTGGCCGGTATGGGTTGGGGCCTGCATCCGCAGGCCTTGATCGCGTCGCATCTGCGAGACGGGACGCTGGTCGAACTGGTACCCGATAGCGCGCTGGACGTACCACTGTACTGGCAGCACGCCCGCGCGGCCTCATCGTTGCTTGACGGCTTGAGCCGCGAGGTGGTGGCAGCCGCCTCTGAGGATCTGCTGAACACCTGAAGCTCTTTCGGGCCAGACATCAGCGCCGAGCGTTGGGTCCGAACGACCGGTATTGCTGCTCCACAGCGGCAGCATTGGGCCCTGAGCGGAGTTTTGACGAGGCTTTGTGCACGACGGCACCACAGCGAAAGCCGCCGCTGGTGAGTCGTCGTCGGTGCCAACTCCCATGTTGTCATGGCAACCATTGCAACTCGCCGATTTGAAAGTCCGATGTTGTGCGCGGTACAGACGTTAGACCCGCTGGGCGGCTGCCTTGAACCAATCAGTCGCTGCGGGTAGCTATCACCTCAACAGCAACGTTGGGACCGCAGCCGAGCGCAACAAGTCGGTGGTCTTGCTGCCGAGGAACAGGGTTCGCCAAGGCGAGTGGCTGTAGGCTCCCATGACCAGCAGGTCGCACTGCTGCGATTTCACCGCCTCGGCAATCGCGGTCGCTGGGTCTCCGAGGTGATCCTCCATCGACACCTTGAAGCCAACGGCCTCCAGCACGTTGCGGGCCTCCTCGATTTGCTTCGGCCCTTGGACTTGCGGCTTCCCAGCCATGAGCAAGTGGATGGGCAGGCCCTTGAGCAGGGGACTTCCAGCAATCATCTGGATGCCTTGGCGTGTCACGCTTGAGCCATCGAACGCGTACAGAACGCGGCTGGGAGCGCGGAACTCATCAGGCACGGCAAGCACCGGCTTGTTCACAGAGCGGACCACCCACTCCAGGTTACGGCCCAGGTCTCGTTGGGTGGCCTGGGCCGAAGCGCCGCGACGGCCCAGCACGAACAGGCGGACATCCCCCTGAAGCTCTGGGAGCGTGGCCTCCAGCTCGCCATGGCGTTGCCGCACGTCAACCACGAACGCACCCGATGCCATGGCCCGCTCACGCAGCCCGTTGAGGAACAACCGGCCCACCTCCCGGGCGGCGCGTGTCCTCGTCTCGTCTTCGTCGCTCAACTGCTTGAGCAGGTTCTCCTGCGCATCAAGGCCGATGGCCCCGCTGTGATCCTGCACGGCCTCCAGGCGGGGATGCCGGTCGATGACGTGAAGGAGTTCCATGGGCGTCTGCATCCGCTTCGCTGCCCATGTGGCGTAGTCCGCCACGCTCTCGGCGTACTTCGACTGGTCCACGCAGGCCAGCACTTTTTTGTCGTCGTTCATCGGGTGTTCTCCTTCAGTGGCCCATGAGCATGTCGTCCGCGCCATCCTTGTCGTGGATGCCGAAGCGGTCCACCATGGTTGCGCTGGCCTCATTCAGGCCGATGACCTCGACCTCTGCACCCTCGCGGCGGAACTTGATGACCGCCTTGTCCAGGGCGCTCACGGCGGTGATGTCCCAGAAGTGGGCGCGGCTCACATCGATGCAGACCTTGTCGATGACTTCCTTGTAGTCAAAGGCGTTGGAGAAGCGGTCGGCGCTGGCGAAGAAGACCTGCCCGATGACCTGATAGGTCCGGGTGCGCCCTTCGTCCTCGCTCTGCGACTTCACCCGCAAAATCTGTCCGACCTTGTGGGCGAAGAAGAAGCCCGACAGCAGCACCCCGGTCAGCACCCCCTTGGCAAGGTCGTGGGTGGCCACGGTGACGACCACGGTGGCAACCATCACCACGCTGGAACTCTTCGGGTGCTCGCGAAGGTTCCTGATGGAGGCCCAGTTGAAGGTACCGATGGAAACCATGATCATCACGGCCACCAGGGCGGCCATGGGGATCTTCGCCACCCAGTCCCCCAGGAACACCACCAGAATCAGCAGCACCACACCTGCAGTCAGCGTGGACAAGCGACCGCGACCGCCCGACTTCACGTTGATGACCGACTGACCAATCATGGCGCAGCCCGCCATGCCGCCGATGAAGCCCGTGGCGATGTTGGCAACGCCCTGTCCCACACACTCACGATTCTTGTCGCTCTTGGTGTCCGTGAGGTCGTCCACGATGGTCGCAGTCATCAGCGACTCCAGCAGGCCGACCACCATCAGCGTGAGCGAGTACGGGAAGATGATGGCGAGCGTCTCCCAGGTCAGCGGGATGTTCGGGATGAGGAACATCGGCAGACTGTCGGGGAGGTCGCCCATGTCGCCCACGGTGCGGATGTCGAGGTCTAGCGCGATGGCGACCCCGGTGAGCACGACGATGGTTACGAGGGGGGATGGCACCGCCTTCGTGAGGTAGGGCAGGCCGTAGATGATTGCAAGGCCTGCCGCGGTCATGGCATAGACGTGCCACGTCACGTTCGTGAGTTCAGGAAGCTGGGCGATGAATATCAGGATGGCGAGGGCGTTCACAAAGCCGGTGACCACGGACTTCGACACGAACCGCATCAAGGCTCCCAGGCGGACCCACCCGGCAATGACCTGAAGGACCCCGGTGAGCACCGTGGCGGCCAGCAGGTATTCCAGGCCATGGTCCTTCACCAGCGAGACCATGAGCAGCGCCATGGCCCCCGTGGCAGCGGAAATCATCCCAGGTCTGCCACCGGTGAAGGCAATGATGGTGGCGATGGAGAAGGAAGCGTACAGGCCCACCTTGGGGTCCACCCCGGCGATGATGGAGAAGGCAATCGCCTCGGGAATGAGTGCGAGGGCAACGACCAGTCCCGCGAGGAGGTCGTTGCGCACGTTGGACAGCCAGTCTTGGCGTAGCGTTTGAAGTGACATAGAAAGATGGCCCTCGCATTGATGCGAAGGCGGAAAGCTCGGCAAGAGGGGTGTGACCAACTGACGCTGGTCAGGCGAAGCACGTAGGGCGCGTGGCGGCCCTGGAGAACTACGGTGGAGTCACCGAGCAGAAGTACCCACGAGGCAGACCCCAGCCCGGGTAGGTCGTCGGGGTTCTGAGAGAGGTCGCCAGGGCATGTTGCACCGCGTCATTGTACTTACCGACTTCGGCGCCGCTCAGCAGCAGTTGCATGGGCTCAGTGTCCTTCCCAGACGACAGCTTTACGTCATGAAGCTGGCGTTTATCAATGCTGGCTGAATGACTGTCCCTGGCCGATTGCCGAAGTCTAGCCGGCCTTGCACCCGCCTGGCCAACCTACATGGCAACTAGGAGCCGCAAAATCAACGCCTAGCTGCATCAGATTGCGCGTGTCCAAGAGAGCCGATCCGGGTGTCCAGGTCCTACCGTTCCCGCTGTCCAAGAGAAACCGAACTGAGTGTCCAGTAGCGACCGAAATACGCAGTACTCGACACGCAACGTCATGCTGTCTCGTGCACGGCGTCTTTCACCTCTTCGCTGAACAGTGGCATACCCAGCGCCCGCAGCCGCTTCTGAACCTCTGCCACCGAAACCTGGCGCACCGTGGTGCCGCTTTCCACCGCCACCGCTGCGGCTACGCCGGCTGCCTGGCCGGTGGCCATGCAGGCGGGCATGTTGCGTGAGCGTGCATGTGCGGCGTGGTCGGCAGAGATGCAGCGACCAGCCACCAACAACTGTTCCACGCCCTGCGGCAGAAGACAGCGGTAGGGGATTTCGTACGGGCGCAGCCCCTGGAAATCCACGTCCGCGCCCTTGGGGTCGTGAATGTCAAGCGCTGACGCATCGGCCGCAATGCTGTCCTCAAAATGGTGACCGTTGAGCGCGTCGTCGCCCGTGAGCGTGTAGTCACCCACCACGTGGCGGGTTTCCCGTACACCGAGGACAGGCGCGATTTGCTCAATGCGCGCATTTTCGAAACCGGGAATGCACTCGCGGAGGTAACGCGCCACGCCTTCGATTTGGCGGTAACACTCCAGAACAGCATTGGTGAACTCCACAGGGGAGAACACATCGACCCCCATCACGCGTGTGGCGTTTACATACATGCGGCCACCCGCTGTCTTCAAAGTGATGTTGTCCCTCTGCAGTTGGATGCCGGTGTCGCGCTGGAATTTCTTCAGCGAGGTGTTGAACCCTGTGAGCCACAGACCATACGCCAAACCTTCGACGGTGTCGGGGATGGCGCGCGCCGGCACGTCGTCGGTGGTCCGGGCCCAGTCGGCGAGGCGAACGAGATCCACTCGATCCATGGTGAAGTACATCGACACCGGCTGCATCACCTTCTCAGCTGCGCCGTCGCCCATCACAGAGGAAGCGCCCGCACGCGCGGCTATATCGGCATCGGCCGAGCAGTCGATCACGACCTTACCGGAGATATATTGGCGCCCGCTTTTGCTCTCGATAACCACACCGGTGATTACACCGTCTTCCATCAGTGGAGCGGAGACCACCGTTTCGAAGAGAATCTGCACACCCGCTTCGGCGCAAAGGCGTGTGAGCAGCATCTTCATGATCTCTGGGTCGCACGGCGAGGCGATCTTCACGCCCCCAGTCTTCACGACCGCCATGTAGTCATCGCCCGCGCCGCCGATGCTGCGTGCCAGATTCCAAATCTCGAGCGGCAGCCCGCCGACCAGCGCGCCTGACGGTTTGGTGTTGAGGCCCAGCGTGAGGTTGCCGCCGAGCGAACCAAAGCGTTCGATCATGACGACTCGCTGGCCCTGGCGCGCCGCGGCGATAGCGGCCAGCGGCCCGGTGGTGCCGCCGCCGACGACGATCACGTCGGTGTCCAGAAGCAAAGGAATTTGGCGG
Source organism: Hydrogenophaga sp. (assembly GCF_048549895.1). GTDB lineage: Bacteria > Pseudomonadota > Gammaproteobacteria > Burkholderiales > Burkholderiaceae_C > Hydrogenophaga. Next base: position 3,806 of record NZ_JBLYYB010000210.1, on the reverse strand, counting down.
TCAGGTTCGGAGATGTAAGTAGTGGACATTCGGTCTTTCATTCGATGACGATCTTGGCCCGTTGCACTACGGGCACCCATTTGTTGATTTCCCCGGCCATGAAGCTGCGGAAATCGGCGGGCGATGTGCCTACCACGTTGGCCCCCATGGACACCAGCTTGGCATTCACCTCGGGCATCTGGAGCACGGCGTTGATCTCTCGGCTAAGCTTGTCCACGATGGGTGCGGGCGTACCGTCAGGTACGAGCACACCGAACCACGCCACCGCCTCAAAGCTCGCATAGCCCGACTCGGCCATCGTCGCCACACTGGCCAACGCCGGGGCTCGCTCTTTGGTGGTCACCGCCAGGGCTTTGAGCTTGCCGGTTTGAATGTGAGGGGTCACCGGCACGATGTTGTCGAACATCATGTCGACTCGACCGGCCATCAGGTCCAGATGGGCAGGCGCACTGCCTCTGTAGGGGACATGCAGGATGTCCACATCGGCAAGAGCCTTGAGCAGCTCGCTGCTGAGCTGGTGCGAGGTGCCCAACCCAGAAGATGCGAAGGTCAATTTGCCAGGGCTCTTGCGAGCCAGCTCGACCAAATCCTTGACGTTGGTCGCCGGCAAGTCCGGCCGGGTGACCAACACCAGTGGGGTAACGGTCATCAGCGTGACGGGCTCGAAGTCCTTAACCGGGTCATACGCAAGTTTTCGGTACACCAGCTTGCTGATGGGCAGAGCCGCAGTCGCAATGGTTATCGTGTAGCCGTCAGCGGCTGCGCGTGCCCCCTGCTCAGTGCCAAGGTTGCCACCAGCGCCAGGTTTGTTTTCGACGACGATCGGCTGCCCCAGACGACGGCCTAGGTGATCGCCGACAAGCCGCACGATGGTGTCGGATGCCTCACCCGCCGGGAAAGGCACGATCACCCGGATGGGCCGGTTCGGGTAGTCATCGGCCATGGCGGATGTAGCCACTCCAAATGCCGCCGCTATTGCCAGTAAAGTTGATTTCATGTCGTTTGTCTCCTTTGTAGTTAGCCCTACCCGATCGGGAAGGTGCGGGGTGCGCTCTTCAGCGCAGATTGCATGCAAAAAAGGAGCCTCGCCACTCAGGCGGTTTTCTTTGGCGCAAATGCCTCCGGCTCTTGCCCCCTTAACGTTGCCTGGTAGGAATGGCGTACGTGATCTGCGGCCGCCTTGTGGGCGGCGGCTTCGTCGCGCGCTTTGATGGCGGCGCAAATGGCACGGTGATCCTGCACAGCGGTCTCCCGCCAAGCCGGTCCTCCATAGATCACAGACCGCCGCGACAGGTCGATCTGTGTGGTCAGCGAATCCATCAAATTGGCCAACCTTTCGTTGCGACACGCCCGGGTGATCAGCGCGTGGAACTGCGCGCCCAACTGCTGCCAACGCGCGAGGTCTTGTTCGCCCTCGTACTGGTCGCACACAACCTGCAGTTCAGCGATTTCTTCCGGCCGGGCCCTCAAGGCGGCGTAGCGCGACGCGGCCGCCTCCAGCACCTCGCGTAGCTCGAAGAACTCGCGCAGGTCATCTAGCGAACGCCTGGGAATCACGTAGCCACGATCCGGCAGTTCATCCAAATAGCCATCGCTCACGAGGCTTTGCAAGGCCTCGCGCACGGGAGTGCGGCTCATGCCCAGCGATTTCGCCAGATGAATCTCGAACAGCGGCTCACCAGGGCGGAGCTCACCGCCCAGGATGGCGTCACGCAGCTGCTCATACGCGCGATTGGAGAGGGGAAGGGTTTTGACCATTTTTATCCGTGTACTCTGTGTATACACAACGTACGCAGTATCTTTTTTCGACAGGAATCCGGTCAACCGGGTAAACCCGGATGACGGGTCAATGCTCAAAGCCAGCCCAGTGGGACCGCATGCTCAGGCACACTGAAGCGCTCGATTTCGCCAATAGAAGAAGAATTGGGTCCGATGCCCCCTGCAGCCCTCCCCCACCTCCTCGTGCAGTTCAGTGATACGCACATTGCCCCACCCGGGGGGCTCGCGTATGGCCGCGTTGACACCGCAGCCCACCTCGAAAAGGCGGTGGCGGCGGTCGACAGACTCTCCCATGCGCCGCTGGCCGTGCTTGTGACGGGCGACTTGGCCAACCATGGAGACGATGAGGCCTACCGTCACTTGCGTGCGTTACTCGCACCCTTGCGGTGCCCTGTTTACCTGATGCCGGGCAACCACGACGACCGTGCCGCCCTGCGCCGGGCCTTTCCGGAGCACGCCTACCTGCAGTCAAACAACTCGACTGACGCGGATGGATTCATCCAGTACGACATTGGGTTCCCCGGCTTGCGTCTGCTCACCCTCGACACCGTGATACCGCACGCCTCGCATGGAAGCTTGTGCGCCAAGCGCATTGGCTGGCTGGCAGACCGATTGGCAGAAGCTCCCCAAACGCCAACGATCGTGGCGCTTCACCACCCGCCGTTCCGGGCATTCCTGGACTACATGGACGGCATTGGGTTGCGCGAGGGCAGCGATGCCTTGGCCGACGTCGTTTCACGACATCCACAGGTATGCCGCATTCTGTGTGGACACCTTCACCGCAGCGTTCAAACCCACTGGGCAGGCACCTTGGTGCAGACTGCACCGTCGACTGCCCACCAAGTCTGGCTGGATTTTTCATCGGGAGGCGCCAAAGGCTTTGGCATGGATCCGCCTGGATTCCTGGTGCACGCCTGGGTCGATGGTGAACCCCTGGTCAGTCACCTGATGTTCAATGAACGCTTTGAGGGCCCATACCCGTTTCGCGGTGAGTAAAAAACGAGGATAGTCGCGTGGTGTAAACGCCGTGATCATCGACCCCAATTCCACAAGTTGCAGCAACTTGGTAGCAGTGATCACCAACAGCACTGCTCTGCTGGAAGCTCAGTACGCCGACTGAAGACTAAACCCTTCCCTGACCACACAGCCATGCCTTTCTGCATCAGGTTCTCAGGTGTGCGACTCTCGTCTAACACTGCTACGCATTGGTTCTGAGCGACAACTGGGTGCGGGTGGGGAATGATGGTGGAGCGGCAGACTGCGGTCGTTCGAGTCCCTTCGGTCGAAGGACGACACCCGCTGCACAGCCGACGTCGTTCGATCGGACGCCCGCTGAAGACTGGGTGCTGACGTTCTGATGCATTGCCTGGAGTGGAAGCAGCGTCTACGACCGGCCGTTCACTTCCCCGCGCCCAAAAGTCAGCTGCGCACCCAAGACCGGACTTCCGTCAAGTTACCAATCTCGGCTCTACCCCCTTGATGGGTAGCGACCCACGTTGACGATTGCTAGACTTCCCCAATCGGCCAGAAGTGGACATTCGAGGAGGAGGCAACGTGCGCGAAGCGAAGATTGCTGCTTGGTTCTTTTTCGTTGTGGGAGCCGGCTTGAGTTTGCTCAGCGCATGGGCGGCCGTCACATTGGCACCGCCGTCGCCAACCATCTCGTCGCTCCGCAACGGTCTGGCGCAAGTCTTGAAGGCAGCACTTGGTGTGCCTGCCGGCCATGTTGCCTACCACCTGTTTTGGACGGCCCTCGGCGCTTGCGTAGCCTACTTGGCGCTGCGAGTACTGAAAGACCAGTCGAGGTAAGGTCCCAAGGTCTCAGTCCGCTCAGTGCCCACCACCGCCCCCGCTACCATGACGCACATCGGCCATCAGCGGCCGTTCACGTCTCCGTGCCCATCGTCAAGTCAAGACTGATTGCTGCCACTTAGGGCTACGCTGAACAAGTTGAGAGGTGGCGCGAGGTTTGCATGTATCGAGACACCAGAGACACGAAGGTGAAGATGAAACAGCAAACCCTGGCG
>NZ_JBLYYB010000209.1:0-6066 GCF_048549895.1 Hydrogenophaga sp. | reverse complement strand
GGGACATTCGCGGAGCAGAGCGCCCGACCTTCTCGATCCCGCCCACACAGCAGAGCGAAAGCATTTCACCCCCCCCAATGCGGAATGTGATGCGACCCCAAAGACACCGCCACGTTCTTCGGTTCCAGAAACACCTCATAACTCCAGGTCCCACCCTCACGCCCCGTGCCACTCGCCTTGGTGCCGCCAAACGGCTGGCGCAAATCCCGCACGTTCTGCGAATTCACGAAACACATGCCCGCTTCAACAGCCGCCGCCACCCGGTGCGCACGGCCCAGGTTCTCCGTCCACACATAGCTGGACAAGCCGTACTGGATGTCGTTCGCCAGCTCGATCGCATGCGCCTCGTCGCGAAACGGAATCAGGCAGGCCACCGGACCGAAGATTTCTTCTTGTGCAATGCGCATGCGGTTGTCCACATCGGCGAACACCGTGGGCCAAACGTAGTTGCCGTGTGCCACGCGCGACGGCAATTCAGCCGCGTACGAGGGCCGATCCAGCCCGCCACACAACAACGTGGCGCCCTCTTTCGGACCCAGTTCGATGTAGCTGCGCACCTTCGCCAGATGCGCCCGGCTGATCATCGGGCCGACGATGGTCTTCTCATCCAGCGGATCGCCCACGGTGATGCGCTTTGCGCGCTCGGCGAACTTCTGCGCGAAGTCGGCGTAGATGCTCTGCTGCACCAGGATGCGGCTGCCCGCCGTGCAGCGCTCGCCGTTGTTGCTGAAGATCATGAACACCGCAGCGTCCAGCGCGCGGTCCAGATCCGCGTCGTCGAAGACCACGAACGGGCTCTTGCCGCCCAGCTCCATGCTGAATTTTTTGAGGCCTGCGCTCTGCACGATGCGGTTGCCGGTGGCGGTGGAGCCGGTGAAGGAAATCGCGCGCACGTCCGGGTGCGCGCACAGCGGCTCGCCCGCTTCTTTGCCCATGCCGTGCACTACGTTGAGCACGCCGGGCGGAATGCCGGCTTCCAGCGCCAGCTCGCCCAAGCGCGCAGCCGTGAGCGGGCTGAGTTCGCTCATCTTCAGCACCGCCGTATTGCCGAAGGCCAGGCACGGCGCGACCTTCCAGGTGGCCGTCATGAAGGGCACGTTCCACGGGCTGATGAGCGCGCACACGCCCACCGGGTGGAAGAGCGTGTAGTTCAGGTGCGTGGGCGTGGGGTAGGTGTGGCCGTCCACACGGGTGCACATCTCGGCGAAGTACGAGAAGTTGTCCGCCGCGCGGGGGATCAACTGTTTGCCAGTCTGCGAAATCACCTGGCCGCTGTCGTTGGTCTCTAGCTGTGCGATCTCGGGCACGTGGGCGGCGATCAATTCGCCGAGCTTGCGCATGAGTTTGGCGCGCTCCGTGGCGGGCAGGCCGGCCCATTGGGGGAACGCGTCTTTCGCGGCCTGCACCGCCGCGTTGATCTCGGCTTCGCCGCCAGCGCTCACTTCGGCGAGCACCTCTTGCGTGGCGGGGTTGATCGTCTTGAAGGTGGTGCTGCCGGCCACCGACTGGCCGTTGATGAGGTGCTGGATCGTCATGCGGGTTCAGATGAAGTGATGGTGTTGACCAGGTCGCCGATGCCTTCAATGGACGTGACGATCACGTCGCCGGGCTGGCAGTCGACCACGCCGTCGGGCGTGCCGGTGAGGATGAGGTCGCCGGGTTGCAGCGTCATGAAGGCGCTGAAGTACTCGATCAGCGTGGGCACGTCGAAGATCATGTCGCGCGTGTTGCCTTGCTGTGTGACTTTGCCGTTGACGGTGGTCTGCAGCGCGAGGTTCATCGGATCAGGCACATCGGCAGCATCCACCAGCCAGGGCCCGATGGGGGTGCAGGTGTCGCGGTTCTTCACGCGCAGGTTGGGGCGGTACCAGTTCTCCAGGTAGTCGCGGATCGCGTAGTCGTTGGCCACGGTGTAGCCGGCCACGAAGTCCAGCGCGTCGGCCTTCTTCACGCGCCTGGCCTTGCGGCCGATCACCACCGCGAGTTCACATTCGTAGTGCATGTGTTGCACGCCAGCCGGGCGCACGGTGTAGCCGTTGTGGCCGGTGAGGCTGGCTTCGCCCTTCAGGAATGCGAGCGGTTCGTCGGGTGCCTTGAACGCGAGTTCTTTCGCATGGTCGGCGTAGTTCAGGCCGAGCGCGAGGATGGTGCGCGGGCGCGTGGGTGGGTTGAGTGCGAGCGGGGGCAACCACACCACCTCGTCGAAGGCCACGCGGCGGCCTTTGAACGCGGGGGTGAGCAACGCCAGTTGGCCATCGACCTCCACGGCGTCGTGGACCGCGCCGGCCCAGGCGATGCGGGCGTGCTTCATGCCTTCTCCTCAGCAACAAAGCTGTGCACGGCCGGCTTGAAGCCGGTGGCGCTGATCTCCACCGTGTCGCCCGCGTGCACCAGCGTGCGTGTTCCGTCGGGCAGGCAGTCGCTGCCCAGCATCAACACGTCGCCGGGGCGCAGCGTCATGAATTCACCCACATCGGCCAGCAGCGTGGCGGCGTCTCGCACCAGCTCGGCCAGCGCCGTGGTCTGGCGGTGCACGCCGTTGATGCGCAGCTCCAGCTGCAAGCAGGCCAGGCCGTCCAACCCGCCCAGGCGCTGCATCGGCACACATTCGGGACCAACACCCAGGAAACCATCAACGCACTGGAACTTCACCGGTGGGCGGTAGTAGCTCTCGTGCACGATGGCCACGTCGTTGAACAGCACGGCGCCCACCACACCGTCAGGACCCATCACCAGCCCGAGCGTGGCGGCCACCGCCACAGGTTTACCGGCTGGCAGGGCAATGCTGTGGCCGGCGGCGGTGAAGGTGTTGGCGGTTTTGATGTACAGCACCGGCGCACTCGGCGGCGCCTTGTAGGGTGCTTCGTTCATGCGCGACGCCCACAGCGCGTGTTCGCGCTGAAAGTTCAGCAGCGTGCCGTGGACCGTCCCCTCGGGCATCCAGTGGGTGTTCATTCGGCGTCCTCCTCCGCTGGCTCGACGTCGACCGGCTGCTCCAGCGCGATCACCTCGTCGAGCAACAGATACAGCTGCGCCAGCCGCGCCTTGCCCAGCCGCTCCTCCATCCACGCGTAGTGCGATTCGATGGTGGCTGACAGGCGCTTGACCAGCCTGAGCCCGGCGGGCGTGGCGCGCACCACGGTGCGGCGGGCGTCTTGCGGGCAGCGTCCGCGCGCAATCAAACCATCGCGCTCCATGCGGGTGAGCACGCCGGTGAGGCTGGGGCCCAGCAAAAACGCCTCGCGCGCGACACGACCGGTCTCCACACCGGCGGGCAGACGCGCGTGTTCACCGAGCACGCGCAGCACGCGCCACTGCTGGTCGCTCAGGCCGTGTTCGCGCAGGCTGGGCCGGGTGTGCAGCATCACGGCCTCGCGCGCTTCGAGCAGCAGGCGCGGCAGGTTGCGGTGGATGAAAGGAGTGGTGTCGCTCATTTAGTTAACATGTTAAATTAATGGGCTGTTACACGTTTGAGGGTTTACCCGGCTGGGGCCGGCGCGGAGAATGCGCGCATGAACGCACTCACCTCGCTGATCGGTACCGACTTCCCCTTGATCCAGGCGCCCATGGCGGGCGTGCAGGGCGCCGCGCTCGCGGTGGCCGTGAGCAACGCGGGCGCGCTCGGCTCGCTGCCCTGCGCCATGCTCGCGCCCGACGCGCTGGAGCGCGAACTGACCGCGCTGGCCGCGGGCACCACGCGCCCCTACAACGTCAATTTCTTCTGCCACACCCCGCCCGTGCCCGACGAGGCGCGCGAAGCCGCGTGGCGCGCCTGGCTGATCACCTACTACCGCGAGGCCGGGCTGGACATCGACGCCGTGCCCGCCGGCCCGGGGCGCGTGCCGTTCAACAGCGCATCGGCCGATTTGCTGGAGCGCTTCAAACCCAAGGTGGTGAGCTTCCACTTCGGCCTGCCCGACCTGGACCTGCTGGACCGCGTGAAAAGCTGGGGCAGCGTGGTGGCGTCCTCCGCCACCACGGTGGAAGAGGCGCGCTGGCTGGAGGCCTTTGGCGCCGACGTGGTCATTGCCCAGGGCGTGGAGGCGGGAGGGCACCGCGGCATGTTCCTCACCGACGACCTGACCACGCAGGTGGGTACGTTTGCCCTGCTGCCGCAGATCGTGGCGGCTGTGAACGTGCCGGTGATTGCAGCTGGCGGCATTGCCGATGCGGCCGGTGTGGCGGCGGCCATGGCGTTGGGCGCCTCGGGCGTGCAGGTGGGCACGGCCTACCTGTGCAGCGAGGAAGCCACCACCAGCGCCCTGCACCGCGCCGCGCTGCAGAGCGAAGCGGCGCACCACACGGCCTTGACCCACCTCTTCACCGGCCGCCCGGCGCGCGGCATCGTCAACCGCGTGATGCGCGAACTCGGCTCCATGAACCCGGTGGCGCCCGCGTTCCCGCTCGCGGGTGCGGCCATGGCGCCGCTGCGCGCGCACTGGGAGGCCAAGGGCAGTGGCGACTTTTCGCCGCTGTGGTCGGGGCAGAACGCCAGCGGCTGCCGCGATCTGCCGGCGGCCGAGATCACACGGTTGTTGATCGAAGGCTTCAGCGCTCGCGCATGACGGCGTCGCGCTGCGCGTTGAGCCAGCGCTTGACACGAACGCCGTTGCTCACCTGCTGAAGGTCGTGTTCGATGCCGGCGATCGCCGCTTCCAGGCTCTGGGCCTGATCGATGCGGTTCTGCAGCAGCGTGTTGGCGTTGGGTGAGAGGCCCTCGGGCAGATCGAACTCGTCGGCCAATGCGTTCTGGCGCCCGGCACGCTCGCGCTCCAGCTCGGCCACCTGGGCCTTGAGCAGCAAGGTGAGTGAGGCCAGGCGCTCGTCGGAGAGCTTGTGCACGGCCTCGGGGTCGGCCAGTTCGGCGCGGCTCTGGATGTGCAGCAGCGTGACGAGATCGCGTTTTTCATAAGCCGCGTTGGCCTCGCTCATGAGCGCGGTCTTGCGCAGGCGGACCTGCGGATCGGTTTCGCGGTCGGGGTGCAGGGCGCTGGCGAGCTGGCGGAACAGGCGGCGCAGCAGCGTGTCGGCGTCATGCTGCTCGGTCTGGCGCAGGGCGGCGCCGGGCTTCTTGCGTTCGCGCTTGGCCTGCGCGGCTTCGCGCTTTTTGTCCTGTTCTTCGGCCTGTGCCCGCCGCAGTCGCGCCATGCCGGCGCGCAGCAACTGTTCGGCGCTGAGGTCCTGGCCTTCGTCGTCCAGCGGTTCGCCGAGCACCGACTCCAGCCGGGCGCGCAAGGCATCGGCCGCTTCCTGCTTGAGCTGCGCCAGCGTGCGCGGGCTGTGGCGGTCGTGCAGTTCGCGCATGGCTTCACTGCCCGGGCCGCCGGCTTCAACCAGATGGCGTGCGATCTGGCAGAGCACCGCGCGCGCCGTGTCGCACTGACCCCGGCTGAGTTCCTGGCCCTGCAGGAAACCGTCCAGCGCCAACGCGAGTTCGCGCTGGCCTTGCGCCAACTGGCGGCGCAGCGGCTCGATGGCGCCATGCAGCTCCTGGCGGTGCAACTGGCCCAGCGCGTCCAGCTCGGTGAGCTGGCTCTTGAGCTTGTCGATGCGGGTGAGCTGCAGGTTGTAGGCGCGGGCCGCAGCGGACAGGGGTTGTGCGCTGGGCGGCAGCACGAGCAGGGAGGCGGCGGGAGTCTTGGTCATGGGCGCTCGACTATATTGCCCAGCACCATGGCCAAACACAAAACCCAATACACCTGCAACGAGTGCGGCGGCGCCAGCCCCAAGTGGCTGGGCAAATGCCCGCACTGCAACGCCTGGAACACGCTGGTGGAATCGGTGGCCGAGTCCACGGCGCCATCGAAAAACCGCTTTGCCTCGCTGGCCAAGACCGCCGAGGTCACCACCCTGGCCGACATCGACGCCACCGACGTGCAGCGCACCCCCACCGGCCATGACGAGCTCGACCGGGTGCTGGGCGGCGGCATTGTGGAAGGCGGCGTGGTGCTGATCGGCGGCGATCCGGGCATCGGCAAGTCGACCCTGCTGCTGCAGGCGCTGGATTCGTTGCAGCGCGCAAACGTGAAAACCCTCTACGTCACCGGCGAAGAGAGCGGCGCCCAG